>CANIID010000241.1 GCA_947467315.1 Betaproteobacteria bacterium
CGCGCATGAGCCGACGGTGGCCCAGGTATCGACCATGGTGGATTCATCGACGTAGGCGCCGATGTTGACGAACGACGGCATCAGGATCACGTTCTTGGCGATGTAGCAGCCTTTACGCGCCGCGGCAGGCGGTACCACGCGATAGCCGGCTTGTGCAAAATCGTGGGGGCCGAAGCCGGCAAATTTTGACGGCACTTTGTCGTAATACTGCGAGTAGCCGTCTTTCAGCACCGCGTTGTCCTGCAGGCGAAACGACAGCAGCACGGCTTTTTTGATCCATTGGTGCGTCACCCAATCGCCGTTGATTTTTTCGGCGACGCGCAACGTGCCTTTGTCCAACTGAGTGATCACGCTGGTTACCGCTTCATACACGCCGGCGGGGGCTTTGGCGGGCGAGATGTTGGCGCGCTCGTCCCAGGCCTGATCGATGGTGGTTTGCAAGGATATTGTCATAAGTATATGTTTTTAAACCATTATTTAATAATAAAATCGGCGATGCGGCGCGCGCTTTCGGCGCATTCTTCGACGGTGGATACCAAGGCTACGCGAACGCGGTTCTTGCCAGGATTCACCCCTGCCGAGTCGCGCGCGAGAAAGCTCCCCGGCAGCACGGTGATATTTTTCTCGATATACAGTTGCCGCGCAAATTCGGTGTCGCTGCCTTTCGTGGGCAGCCACAAATAAAACGCCGCGTCGGGCCAATCGACATCGCAGACCGGTTGCAGTATCGACAGCGCAGACACAAATTTTTCGCGATACAAACGGCGGTTTTCAACCACGTGGGCTTCATCGCCCCAGGCCGTGGCGCTGGCGGCTTGCACCGGGGGGCTCATGGGGCAGCCGTGGTACGTGCGATAGAGCAAGTATTGTTTGATGATGGCCGCGTCGCCGGCGACAAAACCCGAGCGCATGCCGGGCACATTGGAGCGTTTTGACAGACTGGAGAACATCACCAATCGCGGAAATCCATCGCGCCCGAGTTGCCGCGCGGCGTCGAGCGCCCCCAACGGGGCGTTGCCTTCGTCAAAATAAATTTCGGAATAACACTCATCCGACGCAATGATAAAGCCGTATTTGTCCGACAAATCAAACAGCGCTTTCCATTCCGCCAGAGACATCACCGCGCCGGTTGGATTGCCGGGCGAACAGGTGAAAATCAGTTGCGTGCGCCGCCACACGGCGTCGGGAATGTCACTGAGATTGGCAGCATAACGATTGCCCGGCAGGCTGTTCAAAAACACCGGCGTGGCACCGCCGAGCAGCGCCGCGCCTTCGTAAATTTGATAAAACGGATTCGGGCAAATAACCACCGGATCGGGCTTGCGCCGGTCGATCACCGCCTGCGCGAATGAAAACAGCGCCTCGCGACTGCCGGTGACGGGTATCACCTGCGTGGCAGGATCGAGGCTGACGTGATAACGCAACCCGGCCCAGGTCGCGATGGCGGTGCGCAGCACATCGGTACCGGCGGTGACGGGGTAGGTCGCCAAGCCCGCCATGTTATCGATCAGCGATTGCTTGATGAATTGCGGCGTGGGATGCTTGGGCTCGCCGATATACAGCGAGATGGGCTTGAGTGCGGCATTCGGTGTTGCACCTTCCAGCAGCGTGCTCAGCTTCTGAAACGGATAGCTTTGGAGTTTGTCCAGATCGGGATTCAAAGGTAGCTTTCAAGTGGCTGAAGCGTGCCGCCGTCCATCTGCTGCAGCAGGGTCGCAAGGCTAGGATTATAAAGCGAAATTACCGCCGTAAACGGATTAACGCGTGCTGCTTGAGCGGACGTCTTCAACGTAATCCGGCAACGATGCCATTTTCCAGGCACGTTGCGCGTGCTCCACGACAACGGTGGTAAAGATGCCGCCGCGCACGTAAAAACGCGCGGTGAGCCGTATAAAACGCGGCGCCAGCGCTTTGACCAGATCGTCGAGAATCTGATTGGTGACCGCTTCGTGAAAAGCGCCTTTGTCGCGGTAGGACCACACATAAAGTTTAAGACTTTTTAATTCCACGCAGCGCTTATCCGGCACGTAATCCAGTACCAGGGTGGCGAAATCGGGCTGCCCGGTCTTGGGACAAAGACAGGTAAATTCAGGCACTTCCATGTGAATCCGGTAGTTACGTCGCGGCGCCGGATTGGGAAATGTTTCGAGTGCGGTGAAGGGCTGCGCGAGCTTGCTTGGCATTATCGGCGAGAAGTAAATCAGTTAGAATGACGAGCGAAGTTTTAGCTTCGAACCACCTTGATTATAACCTCTGTCAAAGTAACAAATTGCGCCTTACTCATATCAATCTTGCGGGATTCAAGTCTTTTGTCGAACCGACGCCGATACCAGTGCCCGGGCAACTGGTGGGGATCGTCGGCCCCAACGGGTGCGGCAAATCAAACATCATTGATGCCGTGCGCTGGGTGCTCGGCGAATCTTCCGCGCGTCACCTGCGCGGCGAAACCATGCAGGACGTGTTGTTCAATGGTTCGGGCGACCGCAAACCGGTCAATCGTGCCAGCGTTGAGCTGATATTTGACAATAGCCTGGGCAAGGCGGCGGGACAGTGGTCCGCGTATGGTGAGATTTCCGTCAAGCGCATCCTTGAACGCGACGGCGATTCCACCTATTACATCAATAACCTGCCGGTGCGCCGGCGCGATGTCACCGATATTTTCCTCGGCACTGGCTTGGGCGCGCGCGCGTACGCCATCATCGAGCAAGGTATGATTTCGCGGATCATTGAAGCGAAACCCGAGGATTTGCGTGTGTTCCTCGAGGAAGCCGCGGGCGTATCCAAATACCGCGAACGTCGCCGTGAAACCGAATTGCGTCTGCGCGACACGCGCGAGAATTTGCTGCGCGTCGATGACATTCGGCAGGAACTCACCAAGCAATTGGAGCATTTGCAGGGCCAGGCCGAGGTCGCCCGCAAATACCACGAACTGCAAACCGAGCTCAACACGTTGCAAGGCCTGCTGTGGTTTACGCGCCGCAAAGAGGCCGCCGCTGCGCGGGGCCGCCATGCAAAAGAGATTGAGCGCGCGAGTACCGAACTGGAAGCCGAAACCGCCAAGCTGCGAGAGGCCGAGAACCGCCTTGAAACCCTGCGCGCGGATCACTACAAGTCGGGCGATACGCTGCACGCCTGCCAAGGCGTGCTCTACGAAACCAATGCGGAAGTCGCGCGGCTGGAGCAACAAATTACGCATGTGCGTGATAACCGCAGTCGCATCGAACATCATCTCGCCACGCTGCGCGCGCAACTGGACAGCAGTCAGTCGCAGTTGCTGGATGCCCAGCGCGGGCTGGACGAGGCGCGCGCCGAGCGCGGGCATGCCGATGAGCGCGCTGCCGCAGGCGAAGCCGACGTTAATGCGCAGGCGCAAAAACTGCCGGTGGCCGAAGAAGCGCATCGCGCGCGCTATAACCAGCGTGAAGAACTGCAACGCGCACTCGCGCAAACCCAGCAGCGCGTGCAGGTGGAACAAACCAAGACCGGGCACGCGGCGCGTTTGCTGGAGCAATTTGCACAGCGCCAGTCGCGTCTCACCGAAGAACGCAATGCGTTGCCGGCGCCCGATGCGGCCGCGCTGGAACAGTTAAGCGAGCGCGTACAGCAGTTTGAAGCACAACTGTCCGAACACCGCGCGCAATTGCAGGATCGCGAACAGGAATTGCCGGGGCTGGAGCAGGCGGCCCGAGAGCGTCAAACCGAACTGGATGGCGCCACGCAAAAACTGGCCGCGATAGAGGCGCGCATACACGTGTTGTCGCAATTGCAGGCGAAGCTTGCCCGCGGGGCCAATGTTAACGATATGGAAGCCTGGCAGGCCAGCCGCAATCTCGATAAAGCGCCGCGCCTGTGGCAAGGTGTTGAAATCGCAGCCGGTTGGGAAGACGCGCTGGAAGCCGTGCTGCGCGAACGCTTGAATGGCATCACGCTTGATCGTATCGACAGCACCGCGGATTGGCTGTCGGCTTCGCCGCCGGGCAAGGTGACCATGGTGGATTTGCAGGACGGCGATTCGTCGCCGGTGCATACGGCCATGGATGGCCTGGAACCGCTGACGCGCTATGTAACGTGCCGCGACCATCGCTTGCAAGCCGTGGTGAACGAATGGCTCCACGGTGTGTACACGGTGTCCGACACCGCCACCGGCATGGCGCGGCGCGCGGTATTGCCGCCGGGCTGCGCGCTGGTTTCGTCCAACGGCTATCTGTTCACACGCCACAGCGTGAGTTTTCATGCGCCCGACAGTGAATTGCACGGGGTGTTGTCGCGGCAGCGCGAAATCGAAAGACTGGAAAACGATTTGCTGCAAGAGCGCGACGTGCTCGATCGATTTAAATCCGCGGTGGTGCAGGCGGATCAGGCGATCGAGCGTTGCCGCGCCGAGGCCGCTGAATTGCGCGATGTGTCGGGTTCATTGCAGCAGCAATTGCATAGCGCGCAGATGGATGCGGTGCGCTTGTCCGAGCAGTCGCAGCGCGCGACGCAACGCGGCGAACAGATTGCCGCGGAAATCGCGGAGATTGTCGCGTTGGCGTTGGTGGAAACGGCGCAACGTGCCCAAGCCGATGCAGCATTGCAGCACTTGCAGTCAGAAGGCGCGGGGCTGACCTCGCAGGTCGAACGCTCTGTGCAGGACTATCGCGACGCGGAATCCGCACTCAACGAGCAACGTCAGGCGCTCGAGCGCGCACGCCGCGCGCATCAGGAAGCGCTCTACGGTCAGAAAACAATAGTCAATAAAATCAATGAGATAGATAATTCCATTCAACGGCTGACGGTATCGATATCCGCAGTGGAATCTAGCATCGGCGAAGCCGAACAGGATCTCGGCGGCTTTGACGAGGGGCCATGGCAGGAACAATTGCAGGCCATGCTCGAAACCCGCGTGACGCGCGAACAGGCGCTGGCGGTGGCGCGCGACGCGCTGGAAGGCATGGAAACGCAGTTGCGCGCGGTGGAACAGGAACGGCTCACCGTCGAACAGAAGCTGGAGCCGTTGCGCAACCGCATTGCCGAAGTGCGGCTGAAAGAACAGGAAGCGCGCCTTACCGAGGAGCAGTATGCGCAGCAGCTTGCCGAAGCTGGCGCCAACGAAGAGGAACTCGCGGCGCTGCTGGAAAAAGGCACGCGCTCCAATGCGTTGCAATCGGAAATCAATCGCCTCAATGAAGAAACGCGCGCGCTCGGCGCCGTGAATCTGGCGGCGCTGGAAGAATTGAAAGTGGCGCAGGAGCGCCGCGATTATCTCGATGCGCAGTCGCGCGATTTGACCGAGGCCATGACCACACTGGAAGACGCGATCAAGCGGATTGACCGCGAAACGCGTGATCGCCTGCAAACCACGTTCGATGAGGTCAACCGGCACTTCAGTGAAATGTTCCCTGCGCTGTTCGGCGGCGGACAAGCGAAACTCACGCTAACCGGCGAGGAAATTCTCGATTGCGGCGTGCATGTGTTGGCGCAGCCGCCCGGCAAGAAAAACAGCACCATTCACCTGCTCTCAGGCGGCGAAAAAGCGCTGACGGCGTTGTCGCTGGTGTTCGCGATTTTCCAGTTGAATCCCGCGCCGTTCTGCCTGCTGGACGAGGTGGATGCGCCGCTCGACGACCATAACACCGAGCGTTTCTGCGAGTTGGTGAAAAAGATGTCCGTCAGCTCGCAATTTCTCTTCATCAGCCACAACAAGCTCACCATGGAAATAGCCAACCAACTGATTGGCATTACCATGCAGGAGGCTGGCGTCTCGCGCGTGGTGGCAGTGGATATGGAACAGGCGCTGAAATTGTCCGAGGCCGCGTAGTGCCGACGATAAAACGGTAAACATGAGCGACCTCCAAATCAGCCTGCTGGGCATCGGCGTCGTCGTCATTGGCGGCGTGCTGCTATACAACTGGTATCAGGAACGCCAGTTACGGCGCAGGCTGGGCGAGGCGTTTAGTGAAGCGCATGAGGATGTTTTGCTCGACGATGGTAGTGTCAGGGGGGCCAATGGCGCCACGGGTTCCACTGCTTCTGCCCGGGTGGAGCCGCAACTCCTGACCGGAAAAGACACCGCGGCCCTCGAATCGACGCTGCCGGCGCCGCCGGAATCGCCAGCCAAAGTCGTGCCGGCGCCGCCACCCGCCATGGCCGGTATCGATGAAAGTATCGATTGCGTCGCCACCCTTTCCAGCGCGACTCCATTGACGGCGGTGCAAGTATCCGAGCTGTTATCGGCGGTGGCGGCGTGTGGCCGCACCTGGCATGCCGCCGGATTTAATGCCGCCACCGGCAAGTGGGAGGAAGTCAATCGCGCCGTCACGGCGCAATATTCCCAGTTGCGTCTGGCGCTGCAAATGGCGAATCGCGGCGGTGCCATCAGCCCCGTTCAACTCGGTGCATTTTTTGATGCCGTGACAGCGGGGGCGGGCCGCACTGCGGCTACCGCGCAATGTCCGAGCGCGGACAGCGTGCTGCGCACCGCGAACGAGCTCGATCTGTTTTGCGCGGACGTGGATGTGGCCATCGGTATCAATGTGATTGCGACGGACGCTGATACGTTCTCCGGCGCGCGGGTGCGCGCGCTGGTGGAAGGCGAAGGTTTTGCGCTGGAACCCGACGGCGTGTTTCATCTCGAAGACGCGCAAGGGCAGACCTTGCTGACGCTGAGTAATCAGGAAGCGGCGCCGTTCCTGCCGGAAGAAATCGGCGGCATGACCACGCGCGGGCTGACCTTGTTGCTCGACGTGCCGCGCGTCGCGGCGGCGGAAGCTGCCTTGCAGCGCATGTTTGAGCTGGGCCGCAGTCTGTCGGTCACGCTCAAAGGCCGCTTGGTGGATGACAATCGCGCGGGGTTAACTGCGGCGAGCATGGATCAAATCCGTCAGCAATTGAAAGACATCCATTTCGCGATGAACGAGCGCGGTATCGCGCCAGGAAGTGTGCGCGCCCTGCGCCTGTTTTCCTGATGGCCGCGCCAGCGGACGCTGTCGCGCGCGCCCAAGCGTTGCGCGAGCAACTTGAGTATCACAATCACCGCTACTATGTGCTGGACGCGCCGGAGGTCCCGGATGCCGAATATGACCGCCTGTTTCGCGAATTGCAGGCGCTGGAAACACAGTATCCCGACCTGCTGACGGCGGATTCGCCGACGCAGCGCGTGGGCGGCAAAGTACTGGATGCGTTGACGCCCGTTCCGCACAAACTGCCGATGCTGTCGATCCGCACCGAAACCGACATTGAAGACAGCGGCGCGATCAAGTTTGATACTTATGTACGCAGCGAATTGGGTCTGGAAGACAGCGCGCCGCCGGTCGAATACACCGCCGAACTGAAGTTCGACGGCTTGGCGATCAGTTTGCGGTATGAAGGCGGCGTGCTGGTGCAGGCGGCCACGCGCGGCGACGGCGAAACCGGCGAGGACGTGACCGCGAACGTGCGCACCATTCGTGGCATACCCTTGCGGCTGCGTGGCGACAAAATCGCGGTGCCCGGCGTGATGGAAGTGCGCGGCGAAATCTACATCAATCGCAGCGATTTTGACGCGCTAAACGAAGCGCAGCGCGCGGCGAACGAAAAACTGTTCGTGAATCCGCGTAATGCCGCCGCCGGATGCATACGCCAGCTTGATTCCAAAATCACTGCCCGGCGACCGCTGTCTTTTTTTGCCTATGGCACGGGCGAGACCGCTGACTGGCCGTTGCCGGCGACGCACGGCGAAATTCTCGATGCGTTCGCGGCCTGGGGCTTTCCGGTGAACACCGACCGCGCTGTGAAATCGGGCGCGGACGGGTTGATCGCGTACCACCGGCACATCGGCGAGACACGCCATACCTTGCCGTTCGATATCGACGGCGTGGTGTACAAGGTGAACAGCCTGGCGCTGCAACGGCAACTGGGCTTTCGCAGCCGCGAGCCGCGCTGGGCGGTGGCGCACAAGTTTCCGGCGCAGGAAGAACTCACCGAAGTGATCGACATCGAGGTGCAGGTCGGCCGCAC
>CANIID010000242.1 GCA_947467315.1 Betaproteobacteria bacterium
TGATGCATGGGAGCCTTCGGCGGAAGTCCGCAAAAAGCCCAAAGTCTGCACTTCGACGTTCAAATCGAGACCAGACAAAATTACTCGTTTTACCCTATCAATCATTAACTTATAACCACCCTTCGTGAAAACGTTGGGACACTACTGATTTTAAGTATATGTTTTTAAACGATTATTGTTATAAGGTTAAACGCGTCAACCCGGTGATGCTGCTGGTGCCATTTTGCTTCGCAACGGCCCTATGCGCGGCGCAACCCTATCCCGCCAAGCCCATCCGTTTTATTTCGCCGTATCCACCCGGCGGCTCTAACGACATCGTGGCGCGCATGATCGCGCAGCGCATGTCGCAGAGCATGGGGCAGCAGTGGATAGTCGAAAATCGCCCGGGGCGCGGCGGCAATATCGGCGCGGAGCTGGTGGCGAAATCAGTGCCCGATGGCTACACGCTGGTGCATGGCGGCATGGGCAGTCTGACGCTGGCGCCGTTTTTGTCAAAGCTCGCGTATGACCCGGTGCGTGATTTCGCGCCGGTGACACTGACCGCGCGCGCGCCGAATGTGATTGCGGTGCATCCGTCGCTGCCGGCGAAATCGGTGGCGGAGTTGATGGCATTGGCGCGCGCGCGACCGGGGGAACTCAACTACGGCACCAGCGGCGTCGGCAGCACGCCGCATCTGACCGCGGCGCTGTTGCTGTCGCTGGCGCGCGTGCAGATGGTGCATATTCCCTACAAGGGCAGCACGCCGGCGACGATAGACCTGGTAGCGGGGCAGATTCCGATTTTGATCGTGCCGATTTCATCGTTGCTGCCGCAGATCGAAGCCGGCAAGGTGCGCGCGCTGGGCGTGAGCAGCGCGCAGCGCTCGCCGATGTTGCCCGCGGTGCCCACCATTCACGAATCGGGCATGACAGGCTTTGAGATGAACCCGTGGTTTGCCCTGCTGGCTGCAGCCGGTACGTCGCGCGACATCGTGGCGCGGCTGAATACGGAAGTTACACGTTACCTGCGCACCCCTGAAGCCGCCAAACAGTTTGCGGCGCAGGGGGCTGATGTGGCGTCCAGCAGTCCCGATGAATTGCTGGCGCTGATGAAATCCGACTTGTCCCAGTGGGGCAAGGTGATTCGCGACAACAACATACAGGGCGAGTGAAAACATTCGCGTTTCTTCAGGCGATGCGCTTTAATGCCGGCATTCGCTTATCGCGTGATACCGATTTTGTGGTTAGTAACCAGCACAAGGAGTTTTCGTGGCAAAACTGAACGACAAGGTAGCGTTTCTCACCGGCGCGGGCGCGGGCATCGCCAAGGCCACCGCGAAGTTGTTCGTGGCCGAGGGCGCGAAGGTAGCGATCATTGAATTGAATCGCGAGGCGGGCGAGGCTGCGGAAAAAGAGATCCGCGCGGCAGGCGGCGATGCATTATTCATCGAAACCGATGTCACCCAAGATGACAGCATGAAGCGCGCGATGGACGCAACGATTGCGCGCTTCGGCAAGCTGGATATCATTTTTAATTGCGCCGGCGGCTCGTTGCAGGAGAATGTGCCGGTGCATGAGATGGATCTCGAGGTATGGCATCGCACGATCAACCTCAACTTGCTGCATCCGTTTTTGAGTTGCCGTCACGGCATCCCGCATATGATCAAGGCGGGCGGTGGCGCGATTATCAATGTGACGTCGCATCTGGGCCTGATGGGATCGATGAAACCGGCTTATGCGGCGACCAAGGGCGGCATTATCTCGTTTACTAAAACGCTGGCGGCGCAGTATGTGCAGCACAATATCCGCGCCAACGCGATTGCACCGGGCTCGATACGTACCGAGCGGCAGATCAAGCGTTATGAAAACAAGGAATGGATGAACGCGGAAAAACCGTCGCACGCGGCGCGTGAGCGCCAGTTGTTTCATAAGCTGTATCCGTATTCGGCCGGCGCATCGGAAGACATCGCGGCGGTTGCGCTGTTTCTGGCGTCCAACGATTCGCGCATGCTGACCGGGACGACCCTTGCCGCGGATGGCGGCCGTTCGAGTTATCTGAAAATTTATGCCGAGGAAGATTGAGGTGAAACGTCACGTTTTAGCGGGGGTGGTGGTGATGTGTGCGGGTAGTGTGTTTGCGCAGGCCTACCCCACCAAGCCGATACGCATGGTGATCACTTATCCGCCCGGTGGCAACACCGATCTGGTGGGGCGAGCGATGGCGGCCAAACTATCGGAGCAGATGGGGCAGCCCGTCGTTGTCGATAACCGCGGTGGCGCGGGCGGCGTGATGGGCACGATGATCGCCGCGCAAGCCGCGCCCGACGGCTACACGATTATGCTCGGCACCTCGGCGGGTATGGTGGTGAACCCGCTGTTGTCCAGCAAGCTGCCGTACGACGCGCACCGGGATTTTTTGCCGGTGAGCAATGTCATCATCGTGCCGCAACTGCTGGTGACCAATCCGCTGTTGCCCGTCAAGTCAATCAAGGATTTGATCGCGCTGGCGAAGGCCAAGCCCGGCACGCTCAACGCCGGCAGCAGCGGCGTCGGCACGCCCAATCATCTGGGCACGGAGCTGCTCAAGGCGCTGGCTAATGTCAACATCGTGCATGTGCCGTACAAAGGCGGCGCACAGGCGCTGACCGACGTGATGGGCGGACAAATACAAATGGCGTTCAGCAGTATTCCCGCCGTGATGCAGCACATCAAGGCGGGGCGCTTGACGGCATTGGGCGTGGGTAGCGCCAAACGTTCGGCGGCATTGCCGAACGTGCAGGCTATCGGTGAAGTCGTGCCGGGTTACGAATACAGCACGTGGTACGGCATCTTCGCGCCCGTGAAAACATCGCCCGCGATAGTTACACGGCTCAACACCGAAATCATCAAAGGCCTCGCCGCGCCGGAAATCCATCAGCGTTTTGTCGCCAACGGCGGCGACCCCGCACCGAGCACGCCCGACGAATTGCGCAAATACATGATCGAGGAATCCGCGCGCTGGACGAAGACGATCAAGGTGGCGGGCATCAAGATTGAGTAATCCGTAGGGCGCAATCCTATTGCGCCGCGCGATCTGTGCCATTGTGGAACAGCGCCATGCCTTCGGCGATTGACGCCTTACGAACGCCCTGTAAAAATCAGCGTCAACCCATCCACCCCCGGCAAGCCCTCATAACATGATTGCCACGTCTCGCCGGCCTTGACCGGCAGCGCCTTGGTCAGTGTGCCGGTGGTAACTATTTCGCCTGCGGCCAGCGGATCAAATGCGGGTTGCTTCGCGAGTATATCCGCAAGAAACGCCAGCGCCAGCGCGGGATGATCGAGGGCATTGCTGCCTTTGCCATGATCCATCACGGCGTCGTTCTTGCTCAGGGTAATTTGGCAATCGCGCAGTTGCGCAGCGAGTGCGGAAAGTTCTGTCGCATCCACCGCGACCGGAGTGCCGACCACCAGCCGCCAATGCAGCGAAAAATCTGCGGCGAATTCAGCGGGGGTGCATTTCCAATCGGCGAAGTGGCAGCAGACGATTTCAAAACTCGGCGCGACCCACTCGATGCAACGCAAAATTTCGCCAGGGTCTTTGCAGTTCACCGGCACTGGCGCGCGGAGTTTGAAAGCAATTTCGGGTTCGATCAGCGGCTGTGAACTGTTCGCCAGCGACAGCGTGGCTTTGCCTTCGCGCGCGTAGCTGACCGTGCGGTCGTACACCGGATGCCAGATCGGCGAGGTGGCGCCGTACTGCGGCCAGATGTTGCGGTTGGTGAAGCCGATTTTGCGGCCTACGGGATTTTCACCGCGTGCGCCGCGCAGCTTTATTAGCTCTGCGGAAACCGCATAGGCATCGTCCCAGTTGAACGCGGGAAAACGCGCGGCGATGGAGGGTACGATGCGCCCTTGATCCCAGGCAGCCAGCAGCTCATTCGCGAGGAAACTTGTAAGCATCTGTTTTTAAACGATTATTTTGCACATCGAAAAGCGATGTTGTGATGCCCCGCGCGCGGGTTGCGCGAGAGATTCCGTCCGCGCTGCGTGGCAGTGATTTCGTCGGCGGGTGAGTCGTGGCCGCCGCCGCGCGTGGCGCGTACCGGGCCGGGGTTTAAATCTTCGCGACCGTCGTCGGCACGATACGGGTAAGGCCGATAGGCGCTGGACACCCAATGCCACGCGTTGCCCGCCATGCCGAGCACGCCATACGCACTCGCACCTGCCGCAAAATTTTCCACCGGCGCGGTGTCGTTAAACCGTGCGCCGAATTGAGCTCGAGTTTTGTCCGGCGCGCTGTTGCCCCAGGGGTAGCGGCGTACATCCGCACCGCGCGCCGCTTTTTCCCATTCCGCCTCGGTGGGCAAACGCTTGCCGCGCCATGCGCAATACTCGCGCGCGCCCAGCCACGAGGGTTCCACCACCGGATGATTTTCAAAGCCGCGATCCGCAGTGTATTTGCCGGCGACCTGATGGATGCGCGCATCGTTGTCGTCGTAGTCGTAAAGCCGTGCGCCCTGTGCCGTGCTGTGACCGCGCGCATTCAGAAATTCGGCGAACTGTGCGTTGATGACGGGCTGACGGTCGATCTGAAATGCGGGCAGCGTGACCGTGTGCGCGGGGCGTTCGTCGTCGGGGCCGTCGTTGCTGCCCAGGGTGAACGGGCCGCCGGGTATGGTCACCATGTCGTCTGCTGCTGACGCATGTGTGGCTACGCAAACCAACGCGATCAGAAGCCAACGCACGGCTTACTCCGGCTTGATGCCCGCGGCCTTGACCACTTTGCCGATGGTGCTGTAATCGTCGCGGATCAGTTTTGCGAATTCCTCGGGTGACGCGCTGGCGGTGGGCGCCAATCCCTGCGTGGCGAATTGCTCTTTGACTTCGGCCATCGACGCCACTTTGTGCATCACGCCATGCACCCGGCTGATGATCGCGCGCGGTGTACCGGCGGGTGCGAGCACGCCGTTCCAGCTTGCGTAGTCGTAACCCGGCACGCCGGCTTCGGCGATGGTGGGCAGTTCCGGCAAAATCGGCGAGCGTTGTTTGGAGGAGATGGCAATGGCGCGCAGCCGGCCAGCGCGGATTTGTCCGACCAGTGCGGCAGCGGGAGAAATCGCCCATTGCGCTTCGTTGCCGACCACGGCCGTGGTCATGGGCCCGCCGCCTTTGTACGGCACGTGCGTAGTGCTGATGCCGGTGATGCCGACGAACAACAGTCCCGCGAGATGGCTGGATGAGCCGATGCCCGCCGATCCCATGTTGAGTTTGCCTGGCTGTGCTTTAACCAGCGTGAGAAACTCGCTGACGCTTTTCACCGGCAACGTGGGATTGACCACGAACACCGCTTCGACGTTGGCGAACAGGGAAATCGGCGCGAAGTCTTTCAGCGTATCAAAGGGCAATGTTTTATAGGTGTAGCTCGACACGATCATCGAGCTCGATGCGCCCGCGAGCAGTGTGTAGCCATCGGCGGGCGAACGCGCGGCGAGTTCAACGCCGATGGTGCCGCCCGCGCCGCCGCGATTGTCGATGACGATTTGCTGGCCGAGCAGGTCGGACATTTTCGCCGCGAAGATGCGCAAGATCGTATCCAGCGACGAGCCGGCCGATTGTGCCGCGATCATGCGGATCGGGCGCTGCGGATACGCGCCGGTGGCGGCGGTTTGCGCCTGTGCCCCCAGCGTAAGGACGCACAACCCTGCGAAGGCCAACCCCTTGATCTTGCGTATCATGTGGATTCCTTTGTCGTGGGACGCTTGGTTCGTCTGCTGCGCATTCTGTCACGGCTGACCGTTGGGCGGGAAGTCCCCTTTTCAAACCCCGTGTTTTAGGCGCACAATCACTTTTTCGGGCATACACAGGAGGCGGTCATGGGAAATATGGAACAAGTGGGACACACGCTGGAAGCGTTTGCGGCGCAATGCCACGACTTTGTGAAGGCGGAACCCGGCCCCGCAGGCCGTCAGAAAATTTGCAAGCTGCTGTCGCAAGTATTGCTGGATGAGCAATTTGTCGCCAAGTATGTAGACAGCAACGACAAAGAGCGCAACATTCTCTACGAAGATCCCGAATTCGGTTTTTGCATCATCGCGCACAATTACGAAGGCCCCAAGGAAAGCGGTCCGCACGACCACGGCCATTCCTGGGCGATTTACGGTCAGGCGCGCGGCGAAACCGCGATGAATGATTGGGCGCTGGTGGAAAAGGCGTCAGTGCAGGTGCCGGGCAAGGTCAAACACGTGCGCACCTACAAGCTCACGCCGGGTGTGGCGCACCTGTATAACGAAGGCGATCTGCATTCGCCCAAGCGCGAGGCATCGACCAAGCTGATCCGCATTGAAGGCACGGACATGACCAAGGTGCAGCGGCTGAAGTTTGTGGCGTTGTGATGGTTGCGTTTCAGCAATCGTAAAAAAGGCCGCGATTGCGGCCTTTTTTACGCTCAGTGTATCGCCCCGGTTGGTATCGCCGGCAGCGGCCCCTGCGTCAGATTGTAGAGATGCCGTTTGCGCACCAGGTACATCGATCCAGAGATGAATGCGCCGAACAGGCCGATCACGATGTAGATCGAGCAATCGACGCTGATCAGCAGCGCGTAGAGACCGATCATAATCAGGATGGAGACGTTTTCATTGAAGTTCTGCACCGCGATGGAGTGCCCCGCGCCCATCAGGATATGGCCGCGATGCTGCAACAGTGCGTTCATCGGCACTACGAAAAATCCCGACAGCGCGCCGACGGCGATGATCAGAGGCACTGCCACATAAACGTTCGGCACCACGATCATCATCATCACGATCAGGCCCATGAGGATGCCCATGGGAATGACGTTGACGGCGCGATCCAGCGGCACCATTTTCGCCGCCAGCACCGCGCCCACGGTGACGCCCGCGGCGCACACGCCCTGCAGATAGGTGGCCTTCGACAAATCATAGCCCAGCGCGACCTCGGCCCATTTGAGCACGATGAATTGCAGCGTGGCTCCGGCGCCCCAGAACAGCGTGGTGATGGCTAGTGAAATCTGCCCGAGTTTGTCGCTCCACAGCAGCTTCATGCAGTGCGAGAACTCGCGAATCAGATAAAACGGATTGCGATTCACCATTTTGTGATCGACGCCAGTGTTCGGGATATACACATTGAAAATGGCGGCAATTATGTAGAGCACCACGATCACGCCGATGGCTGCTTCGCCCGGCGTATCGATTGCGTCGAAGAGGTGCGGCAAGGGTATCGCCAATAATTTGTCGGACACCACCTCGCTCACCAGCGCGCCGCCGAGCAGCGTGCCGAGGATGATGGAGCCGACGGTGAGGCCCTCGATCCAGCCGTTGGCGATCACCAGTCTATGGTGCGGCAGGTATTCGGTGAGGATGCCGTACTTGGCGGGCGAATACGCAGCGGCGCCCAGGCCCACCACGGCGTAACCAAACAGGATCATCACGTAGTCTTCCACGCCGGAGATCGACCACCAATCGTGCGTGAAGATTATCAGGCAGCCCAGCACCTTGATGGTGTTGGTGATGAACATCACGCGGCCCTTGGGCATCGAATCGGCAAAGGCGCCGACCACCGCCGCGAACAATACGTAGGACACCGTGAACACAAACTTCAGCATCGGTGTCATCCACTCGGGCGCGAGCAACTGCGTGAGCAGGGCAATGGCGGCGATCAGCAGCGCATTGTCGGCGAGCGACGAGAAAAACTGCGCTCCCATGATGATGTAAAAGCCGAAAGGCATGTTGTTGTTTTATAAGTATATTTTGCTAATCCGGTGCTGAGCCGGTAAAACGGTCGCGGAGTTATACCATAGTTTTAGCGCTTGTTGCGCGGCCTTGGCGTGCGCCGGATTGTGGCGCCCCTGTCTTGGGGTGCGCGGCGCAGATTTGGTTCATACGGCGCGCAGGATTTTGTGCCGGAGACGCCAGCGATGCGACCTCGCGCGCTACTCGCGATGGGCGAAATGTGGTTGAA
>CANIID010000243.1 GCA_947467315.1 Betaproteobacteria bacterium
AGATCGCCATCAACGAATATATCGCCTTGCACAACGCGAACCCCAAACCTTTCATCTGGACCGCTAAGGCAACTGACATTCTTGCCAAAGTCACCCGTGCCCGGGCGGCCTTAAATAAGCGCACTTCTATTTGACGCACTACACTAGCCGAAACGGTGCGCGCGCTAAAAGTCAGGGATCGCAGCTCACCGGGACCGGCGCCACAGAACGAAAGCGAAGTCTTGCCGGCGCACGGCGACAGCCTGCTTAGACTGCCGGATGTTGAGCGCATGACGGGATTAAAGAAGTCGGCGATCTACGCCGGCATGAAAAACGGGACATTCCCGCAATGCGTGAAAATAGGGGCTCGCGCAGCGGCGTGGCCAGCGCAAGAAATCCGAGACTGGTCACTGAATATGATGAAGCGACATCGCGGGGTTGGACGCGGGCCAAACACGAAATCGCAATCGTTGCCGCCCAACTTAAAGTCGCCATTATTGGCGACGCTTTACAACCCGTCAAAAGGCTGTATATAATATCAGCATTCATGAAAAATAGGCAACAAAATCAATTGGGTAGTTAATTTTAGTACGTCCGATTTCAAAAATGCAAACACCCCCAGTTTCCACGCCTCCGAAGTTACTGGATCAGCTCCGTCACCAAATCAGGCGGCTGCACTACAGCATACGTACCGAAGACGCGTATGTCTACTGGGTGCGTTTTTTCATTCGTTTTCACGGCCTGCGTCATCCGCGCGAGATGGGGGCGCCAGAGGTGGAGGTGTTTTTGACGCATCTTGCAGTCGAGCGCAAGGTTTCCGCTTCGACGCAAAATCAGGCACTGTCCGCGATTCTGTTCTTGTATCGCGAGGTTTTGAAGATCGAATTGCCGTGGCTTGATAACGTCGTCAAGGCCAAACGGCCCCAGCGCATGCCGGTGGTGTTGACGCGGGATGAGGTGCAGGCGGTACTCTCCCATCTGGACGGGACGTCCGGTTTGATTTTACGGCTGGCGTACGGCACCGGCATGCGCATACTTGAAACCGCGCGGCTGCGCGTGAAGGATATCGATTTCGCGCGCCACGAAGTGATGGTGCGCGACGGCAAGGGCTTCAAGGATCGCGTGACGATGTTACCGGAATCGTTGTCTTTGCCGCTGCGCGAACATCTGGTTCGCGTGAAAGCGTTACACGCGCGCGACCTGGAAGCCGGTTTCGGTCGCGTGTATTTGCCGTTTGCGCTGGCGCGTAAATATCCTGCCGCTGATCGTGATTGGGCATGGCAGTATATTTTCCCGTCGCAGCGGCGCAGCGTTGATCCGCGCAGCGGCAAAGAAGGGCGGCACCACGCCGATCCGCAGGCCTTGCAACGCCACATGCGGCAAGCGGTGCGCGACAGCGGCATCACGAAACTCGCCATGCCACATACGCTGCGCCACAGCTTCGCCACGCATCTGCTCGACAGTGGTTACGATATTCGCACGGTGCAGGAGTTACTCGGTCACTCCGATGTGAAGACCACGATGATTTATACGCATGTGCTCAACAAAGGTGGCCGGGGTGTGGTCAGCCCGCTGGATGCACGTGGATAATTCTATGGTTCTACGGCCGGATATTTGACTTCCGTATCACCGGCAACCACTTCGCTTCTTCATCGCGAATAAATTTAGCGTAGTCAGCCGCCGATGTCGGCGTGGCTTCGATGCCGCGATCTTTGAGTTGCTGCACAATGTCGGGCGATTTCAGCACGGCAACCAGTTCTTTGTTGAGCCGCTCGATGATGTGTGCGGGCGTTTTTGCCGGCGCGTGCAGGCCGTACCAGTTGACTGCCGCATAGCCTTTCACGCCGGCTTCGGCGATGGTGGGTACGTCGGGCACGGCTTCGGCGCGGCGCGTGCTGGTGACGGCGATGCCGCGCACTTTGCCCGACTGCACATGCGGCACGCCGGTGGAGATCACCGCGAAGAACGACGGCAATTGCCCGCCGAGCAAATCGGTGATTGCCGGGCCGCCGCCTTTGTAGGGCACGTGGGTTAACTGCACGCCGGTCATCGATTCGAGCAGTGAGGCCGCAAGATGGCCAGGGCTGCCGATGCCGGAGGTGGCGTATTGCATCGCGCCGGGCTTTGCCTTTGCTAAGTTAATGTATTCATTGAAGCTTTTTGCTGCGACGCTGGGGTGCGTGATGATGATGTTTTGCAGCGATACCATCAGCCCGATGGGGGCGAAATCTTTGTGCGGATCGAACGGCACTTTCTGGATTGCGGGGCTGACGATGAGCAGCCCAATGTGGCCGAGGCCGACGGTATGGCCGTCGGGTTCGGCGTGCTTTAACAGCTCCAGCGAGATGATGCCGTTGGCGCCGGCGCGGTTATCGATGACGACTTGTTTGCCGAGCGCGGCGGTCAATTTGGGTTGCAGAATGCGCCCCACCAGATCGGTCGCGCCGCCCGGCGGGTTGCCCACGATAAAGCGGATCGATTTTGTCGGCGACCACTCGGCGGCGTGAGCCGCCGAGGCGATCAACGCGTATGCAACAACGGCGATGGCGCGCATCGGCTCGGTATCAGTTCGATTTGTAAAGCCCGGCGGCTTTGATGACTTTTTCCCACTTCACGGTTTCAGACTTGATGTACTTCGCGAAATCTTCCGGCGTGCCGGGCGCGACATCCATGCCCTGACGGAACAGATAATCCTTTACATCCGGCAGCAGCAGTATGGAGCCGATTTCCTTATTCAAGCGATCGACAATCGGGCGCGGCGTTTTCAGTGGCACCATGTAGCCATACCAGTTATTGGTTTCAAAGCCCGGCACGCCGGCTTCGGCCACGGTGGGGATGTCCGGCATGAACGACCAGCGCTTTAATGTGCTTACCCCCAGCGCATGAATTTTATTGGCCTTGACATGCTGTACCGCGCTGGCCGCCGTGGCAAAAATCAGATGGATGTTTCCAGCCAGCAAATCGATGATCGCCGGGCCGCCGCCTTTGTACGGCACGTGCGTCAGCTTCGCGCCGGTTTGCAGATTAAACAACTCAATCGCCAGATGGCCGGTGCCGCCGATACCCGATGAGCCGGCATTCAGCGGTTTTGTTTTCGCCAGCGCGATGAGGTCTTTCACCGTTTTCGCTTGCACCGTCGGATGCGTCACCAGAATATTGGTGGAATCCGCCACGCGCGTGAGCGGGGCTAGATCACGCAGCGGATCAAACGACAGGTTTTTGTAGAGACTGGGGTTCACCGAAAACGACGCAATAGAGCCGAGCAGCAGCGTGTGCCCGTCGGGCACCGCGCCGATAGTGAGCTCGGTCGCGATGTTGCCGGCGGCGCCGGGGCGGTTGTCGATCACCACGGTCTGACCGAGGCGTTCACTCAGCTTGGCGGCAATCGCGCGCGCGGCGGTATCGGTGCCGCCGCCGGGCGCGAAGCCCACCAGCATGCGTATCGGTTTGGTGGGGAAATTCTGCGCCGTGGCGGGCAACGCCGCTGCGACTGCGGCGGCGCCAATGACGACGGTTAGTGGGAAACGTGCCTTCAGTTGCGAGCTCATGGATCGTCCTCGATTTAAACTTGTTATGCCGGCTTGCTGTGGTCGGATGTTACGCTTGAGTGAATTATATCATTTAAAAACATATACTTACTGCTGACTGTTTTGACGGGCCGTGTCGTTGGATGGTGTGCCGGGCAAAAGGGTTCGTCCGGCATTTAAATTTTTTACACCGCGTGTCCTGCCGCGTGCCCCTCGGCGGTCGCCGCCATCACATTGCGTGGCGCGAGGCAATCGCCGATCAAGCGCACGTCGATGCCCGCGTCACGCAGGGGCGCGGCGAGCGAAACCTCCGGCGCGCGCGGCGTTGCATACGCAAAGAACGCAACGTTACCGATCACCGTTTTCTCGCCGGTGTAAACTTGCACGATTGCAAGATTGCCATTTTCAAAATCGTCGCTCCACAGCGGTTGCGACAGCAGCATCACTTCAATGCCCTTGGCGCTCAGGCGGCGGTTGATGCCCTGATGCGTGACCATGGAGGTGTCGTCAGCAATGGCGTCGCGCGGGGTGACGATGATCACGCGCTCGAAAAGCTGCTGTAATTTTTCCGCGCTGGCGTAGGTGCCTTCGGATAAATCCATGTCGTAGATGAGCGCCGTGCCCGGCTGCCGGCCCTTGCGTTGTAACACGCCGGGCAGCGCTGAACGTAAATCGGTGACGAATTCGCGCGCCTGCGGCGGCAGCCAGCGCGGCGCGACCATGCTTGCACCCGTGGCGAGAATCACGCTGTCTGGTTTGAGTGCGAGCAGATCATTCACGCTGGCGTTTTTGCCCAGTTCAAATCGCACGCCGGCGCGCAGCGCGGCGGCGTGCTGATAGTCATAGATGCTGCTCACCGCCTCGCCGCCCGGCAGTGCGGCGCGCAGGCGGGCCTTGCCGCCGATGTCGCGTGAGCGGCTGAACACGGTGACATCATGCCCGCGTGCGGCGGCGGTCCATGCGGCTTCCATGCCTGCGACGCCCGCGCCGACAACGACCACGCGTTTTTTTGACGTTGCCGCGGCGGGCCAGTAATCCACTTCATCGGCGCGTGCCACGCGCGGGTTGTTGTCGCACGACAGCGATTGATGAAACGCCGCACCCACGTACCAGCAGTTGTTGCACGACACGCAGTAGCGAATGTCGTGTGCGCGGCTTTGCGCGGCTTTCAGCGGCCACGCCGGATCAGCCACCAGCGCGCGCCCGAGCGCGACCAGTTCCGCATCGCCGCTCTTGATGATGGCGTCGGCTTCGGCGGGGTCGGTGATGCGTCCCAGCGCGATCAGCGGCAAGCCATTCACTGCCCCGCGCAATTGGCGAAACAACGGCATATACACGGCGCGCGGGCCATGGTCATCGGGCACGTGCATTTCGAGCGAACGCGCGTGGCTGCCTTGCGCGAGCGTGACGTAATCGACGGCTCTGGTGGCGGTGAGATGTGCCGCAATTTTTGCGGCTTCGAGCGGATCAATGCCGCCAGGCACGCCGTCATCGCCCGGCAGTTTCAGGCCGAGAATAAAATCACGGCCGCACGCGGCGCGTATCGCCGCGATCATTTCGGCGATCAGGCGCGTGCGTCCGGCGGTGTCGCCGCCATAGGCATCGTCACGCGCGTTCGACCACGGTGATAAAAACTGATGAAACAAATGCCCGTGCCCGGCGGAAATCTCCACGCCGCTGAAACCGCAACGCTTGAGACGCGCGGCGGATTGCGCGAAATCGTCGTTCATGCGGCGGATTTCATCAATGGTCATCGCACGCGGCACGGTGCCGCTCAGATCATCCGGCAACGCCGATGCGCCCACGGCCTCCGCATTTTTTCCGGCTTCGTGACGCCCGCGGCCGGGGTCTTGTATCTGGCCGAGCAAACGGCAATCGTGTGATTCGACGGCATCGGCCCAGCGTTTAAGACCATCCAGGCCATCGTCGTTGTAGGCAACGACTTTGTAGGGAATATTCTGATGCCGCGCCATCGACAGCGGCTCGGTGACGATCATCGCCGCACCGCCGATGGCGCGATTGGCGTAATACTGAATGTGGCGTTCATTGACACGGCCCTGCGTGCCCATGCGCGTGGTCATCGACGCATGCACGATGCGATTTTTCAGCGGCTTGCCGGCAAGCGCGAACGGGGAAAACAGGGTGGGGTAGCCGCTGGGCATAATTAAATATTGTTTAAAAACAATTACTTACGGTTTCTCTTTCAGGCCGGTTGCGGCAATCAGCTTGGCCCACTTGGCGTGGTCGGTGCGGATAAACGCAGCGAATTCCGCCGGCGTGTTCGCGACCACATCACCACCAAGTGTACCTAAACGCTCGCGCGATTCTGGCGTGGTGATGCCCTTGACCATGTCAGTGTTGAGCCGCTCAATCACTGCACGCGGCGTGCCAGCCGGCGCGACCATGCCGAACCAGCCGCTGGTGTCGTAACCCGGCACGCCGGATTCGGCAATCGTAGGAATCTCCGGGGCAATCGATGAGCGCTTTGCAGAAGTGACGGCAATCGCGCGCAGGCGTCCGGCTTTGGCTGGCGGCAGCAGCGTGGTGAGATCGCCGGAGAGAATTTGAATCTGCCCGGCGATCACATCGGTCATCGCCGACGACACACCTTTGTAGGGCACGTGCGTCATGTCGATTTTGGTCATGACCTTGAGCATTTCGTTCGCCAGATGATTGGTCGAACCGTGGCCGGGCGAACCGAAATTCAACTGACCCGGTTTGGTCTTGGCGAGCGCGATCAAATCCTTGACGTTTTTTACCGGCAGCGATGGGTGCACGGTCATCACAAACGGCATGATTACCACCAGTGTGATGGGATCGAAATCCTTTTGTGAATCGTAAGGCGTTTTCGGATTCAGCGCGGGGACGATGCCGAACGGTCCCGCGCTGCCGAGCAGCAGCGTGTAGCCGTCGGCGGGTGCCTTGGCGACGAAATCGGTGGCGATGACCGCGCCCGCGCCGGGACGGTTTTCCACGATGACAGGGCGTGCGAAAGCTTCGGTCAGTTTCGCCGAGATCAAGCGTGCAATAAAATCGCTGCCGCCGCCGGGCACAAAGCCGACGACGATGCGGATTTGTTTGGACGGATACGGTTGTGCGGTTGCAACCGTGGCGGCGACTATTCCGACCATCAGTGCAAACGCGCGTAGTAGTGTGGATCGCATCGATTCTCCCTACCGTGAATTTTACAGGTAGCCCGGAAGAAGCGTAGCGCATTCCGGGAAATCGATCCCTGGAATACGCTACGCTTCTTCCGGGCTACAATTCACGCATGATTACAAACGACACCATTCAAACCATAGACCGTTTCGTCACACACGTTTCCACCGTGCCGGCGAACCTCGGGCAAACCGTGGGCTTGCATCTGCGCGAGAAGGTGGCGGCGTCGGTGGCCACCAGCGCGAAACCGCACGTGGTGCTGTTCGTGCATGGCGGTTTTTCGCCGTCGAACGTGGCCTACGATCTCGATTACAAAGACGACTACAGCTTCATGCGCGTGCTGGCGCGCGCGGGCTATGACGTGTTCGCGATGACGCACACCGCGTATGGTTCGTCGCCCAAGCCGATGATGGATGATCCGTGCAATGTGGATGTGGGCTCGCAGCATCATCTGATTCCGCATGTGCTGAAAGAAAAAACCGCGCCACGCTATCCGTTTAAATTGGTGTCGAGCCGCACCGAACATGATGAAGTCGAAACGGTGGTCAAGTTCATCATGGATTTACGTCGTGTTGATCGCATCAGCATGATCGGCTGGTCCACCGGCACGCCGCGTGCGGGCGGCTTTGCGGCGACGCATCCTGATAAAGTCGACAAGCTTGTGCTGTATGGCCCCGCGCCGTATTTTCCCAGCGACACGCCGCCCAATCCTTTTCCCGAGTCCGGCGCACCGATGATCCTGCAAAGCTGGGACATGCTGATGGAAAATCGCTGGCAAAACGATTGCCGCTCCGAAGGACAGATCGAACACGCCGAGATCCGCGAGGTGATGTGGAAGGAACTGATGAAAGAAGACGGCTTGGGCGCGCATTGGACCGCCGATGGCCGCGGCATCATGCGTGCGCCGAATCGAATGAACTACGGCTGGCGCGCCAACATCGGCAGTATCAAAGCGCCGACGTTGTGCCTGCTGGGCGAATTTGATAATTACGTGAACCGCTTTCCGACGTGGGGTGGGTTGACGATGGATAACCGGGCTTTCATCAAAGTGGGGTGCGCGTCGCACTTCATGCAGTACGAGCGCGTGCGGCATGTGCTGCACAAGGCAACGCTGGAGTGGCTGGCGGGCGGCACGGTGCAAGGGCAGCGGTTTGCGGAGTTACAGTCGGATAAGGATGGAAAATTGCGTCCGCTACTTGCATAGGAGAATTACAGGTAGGGCGGAAAAGCGCAGCGCCTTCCG
>CANIID010000244.1 GCA_947467315.1 Betaproteobacteria bacterium
GCAGGTACTGGTCTACGGCGGGCAAGATGCGAAGAGCGCGCCGATGGGCATCTTGTGGCGCTTCGATCCCGCCGTCAATCAATGGAGCCAATTGCCATCCAACGCGACGCCGGTACACCACGCGGCGGCGGTGGGCATTGGGAGCCGCATGTATGTGTTCGGCGGCTTTCGTTTGCCCGACAGCGGTAAGGGCGGCTGATTTCCCGAAAACAAAGCGTGGTTGTTTGATCTCGACAAGCAGACCTGGACGCGTCTGCCGGACATGCCCACGCCGCGCGGCGCGCTGGCCGCGACGGTGGCGGACGGCAAAATTTACGTCATCGGCGGCGCAAAAATTCCCGCCAATGCCAACATCGATGCACTGACCGGCGGCAGCGCGGTCGAGCTGCTTGGCACCGTTGAAGTATTCGATACCAAAACACAAACCTGGGCGACGCGCCGGCCGATGCCCACCCCGCGCAACCACATGGATGCAAGCCACGTGGACGGCAAAATCTACGTGATCGGCGGACGCGTGGGTTCGTGCTTCTCCGGCGGCTGGTCGACCAATATCTTCATGAACGAGGCCTACGACATCGCCACCGATACCTGGGCCACCCGCGCGCCGATGCCCACGCCGCGCAGCGGCACGGCGAGCGGCGTGATTGACGGAAAAATCTCGGTACTCGGCGGCGAAGGCTGGCTGGACGACTTCGGCGGCGTATTCCGCACGCACGAAATTTACGATCCGAAAACCAATGTCTGGACACGCGCCGCGCGCATGTCAAAACCGCGACACGGCTTCGCCGCCGCCGTGATTGGCCGCAAACTCTACGCGGTAAGCGGTGTGAACAACGCCGGCGGTGCGGGCACGCTGTCGGTTATCAGCGACAATGAGGTTTACGAACCTTGATGTGTGCTGCGGGCGCCGCCCGCGCTGGGCGCATGCTGTCGCGATGGCTGCTGGGCGCCGTACTCGGCGCAGGGTTCGTGCCGGGATCGCTGCTGGCCGCGACGCCAGCCTTCCGCACCAACGACATCACCGATGCCGGATTCGCCATCCGCGGCTTTGAACTGACCGATCACACCGGCCGCGCGCGCACGCTGGCCGAATTCAAGGGCAAAGTCGTTATCACCGCCTTCGGATTCACCTCGTGCCCTGACGTGTGCCCGACCACGCTCGCCGCGTTGGCCTCCGTGGTGCGAGCCCTGGGCAAAGACGCATCGCGCGTGCAGGTGCTGTTCGTAACTCTGGATCCGGAGCGTGACACCCTGCCGTTGTTGAGCGCGTATGTGTCGGCGTTCGATCCCGCGTTCATCGGGCTGCGTGGCAGTGCCGCGCAGACGCGCACGACCGCGCGCGAATTTCGCGTGTCGTATCAAAAGGTCGCCGGCGGCGCCGACGGCAACTACACCCTCGATCATTCCACCCACAGCTATGTGTTCGGTGCCGACGGACGGCTGCGGCTGTTTCTGCGCCTGGGGGTGCCGGTTGCCGATATTGAACACGACCTCAAACTGCTGCTGGCCTGGCGGTGATACGGCGACGATAAACCCGGCGCTTTTCCCGTCACCCGCTTAGCCCCCAAACGGTAACGGTTTCAGTGAACGTAAGTAAGCGGTGAGCGCCTTCATGTCGTCGGCACTGATGTTTTTGTACCACGCATACGCCATTGGCGGATTGAGCGGGCTGCCATCCTTGCGCACACCCGTCTGAGTCGCGCGGGCAATCTCTGCATCGCTCCAGCCCTTCAAACCGCTTTCATGCGGCGTAAGGTTCCGCGACACCGCCACACCCCACGGCCCTTTGAACGGGTTTCCGCCGGCACCTATGCGTTTCATGTCGGGCACCCCCTTCACCCAAGGCGTGTGGCACTCCAGGCAATGACCCAGCGGCCCCGCCAGATAGGCGCCATACTTGACGGCATCCTTCGGCGAAGGCGCGGTGACCTTGGCCGTGATCGGCGGGCCATAGTTGGGCGGGAGTTTCATCCGGTAATCGGATTTGGGCACCACGTTCTTCAGGGCAGGTTGCGCGCGCAGGTAGGCGACGATGGCAGCAAGGTCATCATCGGAAAGATCGCGATAGAAAGCCATGGGCATCGGCGGCCCAATCACCGTGCCATCGGGCCGGATGCCTTCGCGGATCGCGCGGGCGAGTTGCGCATCCGTCCATCTGCCGATGCCGGTCTCCGGGTCGGGCGTAATATTGGGCGCGTAGGCCTTGAACGGCTCCTCATCGAAAACCATACCGCCTGAGAGCCCGCGTTCGACAATCGGTTTGCCCTTGTCACGCTGCACATGGCAATTGCCACAGGCGACGATGCCGTTCATGAGATACGTGCCGCGTTCCAGCAGGCGCTTGTTGTCCTGGGCCAGGACAGGCAGCACGGCAACCGACAGCGCCGCCAGAAGAATGGTTTTTCTTGACTGGAACATGCGAACCTCCCTTGCGCTATGTTTGGTGGTGTCTCGAAATTTTGTCGGCGCCTATTCGGCGCACCGGCACATTACAAAACTTTTGCGCTTGCCGCAACAATCCATGCAAACGGGCATGGCGCAAAAACCGCGGTCACGCCGCACGCAAGTTTGCGCGCTTCGTGTGTCGCCGGATAAAGGAAAAAAATCGCGCGGCCAATAGCGCGAAAAGCGGGCTTACCGTGAACCATGATCGAAGTGCTAAACTTATCGCTCGCGCAATGGACGCGCAATGGACACCTCCGGACCGTTGACCACGCTACCCAGGTAGGCTGACGCCACACGGCTGACTAAAAACAAATCCCTTGAAAATTCTGCTCGTCGCATGCTACCCGGATTGGATCGGACTATCGCCGATGCCCGCGGCGTTGGTACGCGCCGGGGCGACTGTCGGCGTGGTGACAACAGCCGACAACGCCCTTGCGCACTCGCGATTCGTCGCAAAACGCTGGCTGTTGGCCCCCAAGCCAATGACCGGCGCAAGCATTGCCGAAGGGATGCAGACCGCGCATGACGCGTGGGCGCCCGACCTGATCATCCCGGCGGAAGACGAGGTCGTCTGGTTGCTACAGCGTATCATCCTGGGTGAAAGCCGCGTGAGCGTCAGCGATGCCTTACTTGGCTTGTTACGCCGCTCGATGGCAAATCCCGATCACTTTGCCGTGCTTCGCGCGAAGTCGCGCCTGGATCAGGCGGCGGCAGCAAGTTCAGTGGACATGGCGCCACAACTCGCGAAACCCTCGCCGGAACAGGCGCTGGCGTTTGCACGTGAACACGGCTTCCCCGTACTGATCAAGCCCGACGCAGGCTGGGGCGGCCACGGTATACACCTTTGCACCAATGAAACGGAACTCACAACGGCGCTGGTGACCGCCTCCGCATCACGCCAACCCGGCGCTTTGCAACGCGCGTACTCGGTGCAGAAATTTATTCATGGAGAACCCGCCGCCATTGGACTGGCCGCACGCGACGGCCGGCTGCTCGGCGCCATCGCGTATGCGAAGCATCGCACCACCACCGCACACGGGCCGACGACGGTGGCGCGCCGGTTGCAGCGCCCTGACATGGTTGCAGCCGCAGAGAGACTGGTACATTATTTTGGCTACACCGGTTTCGGGGGCATCGATTTTGTGATCGAATCGCATTCGGATCGCGCATGGATGATCGAATTCAACGCGCGACCGTCGCCGATATGCGCGCGCGGACAATGGATGGGCGTTGATCTGGCTGCAAAACTGGTCGCGGACATGGACGGAAAGCCCGTTCCGCCGGACGGCGATGGCGCCGACTTAATGGCGTTCTTTCCACAAGAGTGGTACCGCGACGCGCGAAGTCCCTTTTTGCACAGCGCTTACCACGATGTGCCGTGGGACGATCCCCACCTAATGCACTACTTCACCGAACGGCACCCCCGTTCGTTGGCCGAGCAGCGCCGCTCTGCAGTACACCCTGCTGCGCGTCCAACAAAGCCATAGTCAATCATCTTTGCATAAATCGCACTACGCCGGATCCAACCCCTTCTCGCGCAGCACCTTGCGCGCGTGCTCCGATTTCAGAAAATTCACAAAGGCCCGGGCCGCGTCGCGCTGCGTGGATTTCGGAAACGCGGTGGCGCCGTAGGGAATCGGCTGCTGAAATGCCTGCGGCAACGGTTCGATAATCTGGATGCCCGCCACCGGCAGGAATTCACTGATCTGCTGCACGCCGATATCCGCCGCGCCGCGCGCCACCACCGCACCCACCAGCTCACCCGGATTCGGCGCAACGCGCTTGGCCGCGATTGCGTCCGCGATGCCCAACTGCTCCAATATCCTGACGAACTGAATGCCGCTCGCGCCCGCGCTATACGACACTTTGCCCGCCGCAAGCAAAACATTTTTCAGTTTTTCCGGCGTGCTGATGTCCGGCTTCGGCGCACCGGCGCGAACCGCCAGCGCCGCACGGGACAGCGCGAACACCGTGCGGCTGCCCGCCAGCAAAGCGCCCTGCTGGATCAACGCGTCCGAAAATTCGTCCGGGCCGATGTAAAGATCACCGCTCAGGCCGCCGACTATCTGCTTCGACAGCACCGAGCCGCCGCCGTAATTCATGTTGAGCTTGTGACCGCTCGCGCGCTCGAACTCGGGCACCAGTTCAATCAACGCCTCCTTCGCGGAGGTGGTGCTGTAAACCATGATCTCCGCGCTCTGCGCGGTGCTTGCCGCAAGACTCATATAAATCGCTCCTGTCGCCACGAGGTTTGTCAGAAAACGCATGCCGGTCTCCGTGTCGTGAATGTGCAACGTAGCAGGCCCGCGTGTTGAAGTCCAGTTGACACCGCTGGCGGGGCGCGATTCAAACCGATGTCTGTGCATAAGCGTCGCCCCAAAGAAACGCCTTCCCCTTTCAGGGGGAAGGAGCTTTGCTGCCGCGAGGTACAGACGAACATGCTTATATATCAGTTTGAATCGCGCCCTCGCTGCCGGCGAGGGCGCTGGCTTATTCGCTATACTGTTCATTACAAAGGAGAATGTTTTGGAAAATTTATTTCGCTTTTGGTGCCCGGTGCTCACGGGCGCGGCTTTGATCGCATGCCACGGCGCAGCCACGGCACAACCGGCAAATTACCCCACGAAACCCATACGCTTTCTGGTCGGCGTAGCACCCGGCGGCGGCACGGATTTCGCCGCGCGGCTGATCGGCGCGCGGCTCGCCGAGAAATTCGGCCAGCCGGTGATCACCGACAACCGCACCGGCGCCACCGGCAACATCGCGCTGGAACTCACCGCCAAGGCCGCGCCCGACGGCTACACCTTCGTGGTATTCAATCTCGGCCACCTCACCTCGGCGCTGCTGTCGCGCCATTCGCGCATCGACGCTGCGAAGGATTTTGCCGCCGTCAGCCAGATCGCCACCGGCACGCTGATGCTCGCTTCGCACGCCGGCGTGCCCGCGCGCTCACTCAAGGATTTCATCGCTTACGCCCGCGCGAAACCGGGGCAGATCAACTACGGCTCTGGCGGTCTGGCCAGCACGCAGCATCTGGCGATGGAATTATTGAAGCGCGAAGCCAAGCTCGATTTCGTCCATGTGCCGTACAAGGGCACCGGCCCCATCGCAATTGATCTGGTGTCGGGGCAAATACAGGTGGCGATCTCGAACCTGCTCGGCCTCTATCCGCACGCGAAAGCCGGACGCTTGCACGCCTTAGCCGTCACCACCGAAAAACGCAGCACCCTCGCGCCCGAAGTGGCAACGGTCGGCGAGCTGGGCTACCCCAAAGTGCAGATCGATCTATGGCAAGGCATCCTCGCGCCCGCGAAAACGCCGCCCGCGATTATTGAAAAAGTCTCGCGCGCGGTAGCGGAAATCGTCGCCGAGCCGGAGGTGATCGCCAAGCTCGCACTGCAAGGCGGCGGCCCGGCGGGCACTTCACCCAAGGCGTTCGACAAGTATTTGAAGGATGAAACCGTGAAGTGGCTGACGCTGGCTAAGGAAGTGAATATTACGGCGGATTAGCGAGAAATTCTGCGGCTGGGGCACTGCATGAATGCTGGAAAATTACCTACGCCGTCATTCCAGCGAAGGCTGGAATCCAGGTTGTAACAATCGCCGAGGGCGCTGATCAGATGCTACGCATGGATGTGTGCACTGGATTCCGGCCTGCGCCGGAATGACGGTTCAACATCGGCCGCCGACCCCGGTAATGGACGCGCCCCATGCCTGTCGTAGCTAACCGCTTTTTTTCACTAACCCCGCCCGCTCCCCCGCCCGCCGCCCAAACACCGCCCCCCGCAGCACCGACGTAGCCCCCGGATACTTCCCATAATAAATCCCCACCGTCTCGCCCGCCGCGAATAACCCCGGCATGGCGTCGCCATCCGCATTCAACACCTGACAATCGGTATTCACCTTAAGCCCGCCAAAGGTAAAGGTGTTGGACGAGATCACGGGATAAGCATGAAACGGCGGGTTGTCCAGCGGCACGGCGTAGTTGGATTTGTCGGGTGTAAGCCCTTCAGTAGCCAGCCCGTCAAGCGCAAAAGGATTGAACGTGCCCGCGCGGCAAGCGCGGTTGTATTCGGCGATGGTTTGTTCCGCCGCCGTGCCATCGAAGCCGAGCTTGCGCGCGAGCGTCTGCACATCGGACGCGGTTTCCGGCGGCTGATCGGTGCGCACGCAGCGACGCCAGTTTTCGATGGCGTTGATTTTGTCGTCGAGGATGCAAAACGCGATGCCTTGTTTTTGCTCGGCGATCGCGCGCGTGGTAGTTTCGTAACTGGCGTCAATGGGGCCCGGTGCTTCGTCGGTAAAGCGCCTGCCCTGCTGATTGAGCAAAATACCGTAGGGGTACGCCATCACCAGCGGCTCGGTGGCGCCGGAGCGCGGATCGATCGGCTCGGCGTGATATTCCGCGAAGTCGCCCGCCGGCGCCGCGCCGATGCGCAAGGCCATGTCTATGCCTTCGCCCTTGTCGTAATAGCCCCCCAGCGCGACCGGGCGCAGGTAACGCCCCTTGGCGCCGATGTAGCGCACCACCATTTCGGCATTGCCCTGGAACCCGCCGCAGGCGAGGATCACCGCGCCGCAATCGATGGTGCGTCTGCCGCCCGCTCTGGCCGTCACGCTCAAGCCGCAGATATCGCCCTTCGCAGATTGCAGGAGGCGCTGCGCGGTCGTCTCATAAAAGAACTGCACGCCGATTTTTTCGGCGTGTGCGGTCATCACTTCAATCAGGTGCAGGCCGCCGCCGCTGATGGCGATGCGCGGCGAGGCGCGCGGCGTCAGGCCATAAAAGCCAATGCCGCCGAATTTCACGCCATGTGCTTTCAGCCACGCGATGGCAGACGGGGCCTCGTCGGCGAAAAACGATATCAAATCCGGATCGGTGAACGACGCTGCGCGCACCTGCGGTGGCCGGTTGGCATGGTCAAGCACGGTGGCCGCGATGAAATCAGGCTGCACGTGGTAACCGCTGTTGCTGGCAAACACATCGAGAAAATCATCCGACACCGCCTCTTCGCTTTTCATGCGAATCGCGGCGGTGGTGTAGCGCGTGTTGCCGCCGCGCTCGTCATAGGTGCTGCGTTCGAGCACGGCGACTTTTGCGCCGGCTTCGGCGGCGGCTACCGCGGCGCTCAGACCGGCGACGCCGCAGCCGACGACCACCACATCAAATCGTTGATTTTCTTCATGTGCCATGCGCTGCCGCTTCCTCTATTTGAAAAAACGTATCCGTAGGTTGGCGCTGAGCCTGCGAAGCCCAACAGCCGCTGTTTCATAGGCCACCGCTCTTTTGTGACATGCGACGCGCCGCTGTGTTGGGCTTCGCAGGC
>CANIID010000245.1 GCA_947467315.1 Betaproteobacteria bacterium
CGCTTCAAAAAAGTCGGCCACCTTGGATAGCATGGAATCCAGCGAACCGGATTCCTCGCCGATGGAAGTCATCTGGATCACCATGCTGGGAAATGCGCCGGTATTTTGCATGGCAGCCGTCAGGCTGGAGCCGGTGGCAACTTCGCCTTGAATTTTCTTGGTGGCGACATAGTATTCGTGATTGCCTGACGCGCCCGCGACCGATTCCAGCGCTTCGACCAACGGTACGCCCGCCGCAAACATGGTGGATAGCGTGCGCGTCCATCGTGCTATCGATGATATGCGGATCAAATGGCCAAACACCGGAACCCGCAACATCACACGATCCATGATGATCTGCATTTTTTGCGAGCGTTTCCACGTATAGAAAAAGAACCACCCGCCGCCGATAACACTGCCGAATATCGCCCACCAGTATTTGACGAAATATTCTGAAATCGCCATGACGACCAGTGTGGGAGCCGGAAGATCCGCACCGAAACTGGAAAACACGGCCTTAAATGCCGGTATGACAAAGATCATGATGATCGCGGTAATCACAAACGCAACCACAATAATCGATATCGGATAGAACAGCGCGGATTTGATCTTGCTCTTGATGGCGAGGATTTTTTCTTTGTACGTGGCCAGTCGGTCAAGCAGGCTGTCCAAAATACCGGCTTGTTCACCCGCGCCCACCAGATTGCAGAACAGCGCGTCGAAGTACAGCGGGTATTTTTCAAAAGACTGCTTCAGACTGGAGCCGGTCTCTACGTCGGCCTTGATCCCCATGATCAGTCGTCCCACGGCAGGGTTGGAGTGCCCTTTGCCGACGATGTCAAAGGCTTGAAGCAGCGGTACGCCGGATTTCATCATGGTTGCCAACTGGCGCGTGAACAGTGCGACGTCTTTTTCAGTGACTTTCCCGCCGCCGCTCGAGCGTTGTTTTTTGACGGAATCGACCTTGATGCCCTGACGGCGCAAAGAGGCATTGACCTGTGCTTCTCCGGTGGCGCGTATTTCGCCCCGGACCGTTTTGCCGGCTTTATCCTTGCCGGTCCAGTTGTAGGTGATGTCCTGGACACCGGAGCCTCTTTTTGCCGCTGCAGCAGTTGCCATCGGACCCCCTTATTTGCTCAATCTAACCAATGGGTTAGCGTAATCTCTTAATAATGCCTCTGTCGCCCGGCTTTGTAAAGACTATTGCTACGCATCCGGGCTATTTTCGGCCAATTGTTGCGTGGATTTTGGCGGGGTGGCGCGCACGACTTTCACCACCCGATCCTGCGTTTGGACGATTTCCAGCGGATGACCGGCAATGCGGATGCTGGTGCTGGGCTCTGGAATATCCTGAAAATGTTCCAATAGAAGGCCGTTCAGGGTTTTGGGCCCTTCCAGCGGAAACTGGAAGCCGAGCTTGCGGTTCAAATCGCGCAGCGGCGTGCTGCCTTCGATCAGGTAGCTGCCGTCGTCCTGCTTGGAGTAGCCGCCCGCGCGCATGGGCGAGTTGGTGGTGAACTCACCGATGATTTCTTCCAGAATATCTTCCAGGGTCACCAGCCCCTGCAACTCGCCGTATTCGTCAACGATCAATCCCAGCCGATCGTGGCCTTCCTGAAAATTCTGCAATTGCGTGAACAAGGGCGTGCCCGACAGCACAAAGAAGGGTGCGCGCGTCAGTTTGCGCAAGGAGTCGTGGGTCAGCCCATCATGATGCATCAGATTCAGCGCGTGGCGGATCCGCAGCGTGCCGGTGATTTCGTCGAGATGGTCCACGTAAGCCAGTACCCGCCGATGGTGCGACGTGACCAACTGTTGGGTGATTTCCTCCAGCGGCGCTGACAAGTTGATGGCTTCAATCTGGTTACGCGGTACCATCACGTCGTCAACGGTAATATCTTCCAGCTCAAACAGATTCAGCAGAATAGCGCCGTGCTTCTTCGGCAGAATGTTCGATGACTCCAGCACGATGGTGCGCAGTTCCTCGGCCGACAAAGCCTGCGGGCCATTTTCCTGGGTTTGGATGCGCAGCAAGCGCAACAACGGTTTGAGGATGGTGTTGGTGGATTTCGCCAGCAGATGCACGAACGGCGCGGAAATCATCGCCAGGATGCGCATGGGCCAGGCCACCAGCCGCGCGATGGACTCCGCGTTGTGCTGGCCCAGGCGCTTGGGCACCAGTTCACCGACCACGATAGAGGCGTAGGTGATGGACACCACGATGACTGTGGTCGCGGCCACGTTACTGGGGTGCGATTCAAAACCCAGTGACTGAAACCACGCCGACAGCGGTGCCGCGAACACGGCTTCGCCAAAGATGCCGTTGAGCAGTCCGATGGAAGTGATGCCGATCTGGATGGTCGACAAAAAACGGGTGGGATCCGCACTCAGTTTAATCGCTGCGGCAGCCAGTTTATCCCCGCCGCTGGCCAGCATGTCCAGCCGGGAGCGGCGCGCAGTGAGCAGGGCCACCTCTGACATGGCAAACAAGCCGTTGAGCAGAATCAGTGAAATAACAATCAGCACATCCATGGGTTCACCTGTTCAAGACGGCGCGAAAGGTACGTGAGGCCATTGTAATGCGACCATTGTATTCGGCGCGCTCATCGGTAACAATCCGCGAATTGACTAGGAGAGAACAAGATGCTGAAGGTGGCGATTTATGGCATGGGCAACTGGGGCTCGCGCCTCATCGAATCGGTGCAGGGCAAGAGCGACAAAATAAAATTCGTCTGTGGCATCACGCGCGATCCGGCGGCGCATCGCGCCAGTGCGGATAAATACGGCATCGCGCTCACCAACAGTTACGCCGATGCGCTGCGAGATCCCCAAATCGATGCGGTGTTGATCGCCACGCCACACTCGCTGCACTGTCAGCATATCGTCGAAGCCGCGCGCGCAGGCAAGCACGTGTTTGCCGAAAAACCGATTACGCTCACTGCGGCGACGGCGCAGCAAGCGGTGGATGCCACGAAAGCTGCGGGCGTGACGCTGGGGCTTGGCTTTAACCGCCGCTATGCGCCCGCATTTGTCGAGATGAGGCGCCGCATCCTCGCCGGCGAGATTGGCGACGTGTTGCATATTGAAGGCCAGCATTCCGGGCCATCGGGTTACAAATTGAAGCAGAACTGGCGCGCCACGCGCGCTGAATCACCCGCGGGCAGCATGTCGCCGCGCGGCATTCATACACTCGACGCCATGATCAATCTTGGCGGACTGGTGAGTGAGGTCTACGCGCACAGCGCGCGGCGCACCCTGCAAGCGCCGATCGATATGGACGACACCACATCGATGCTGCTCAAATTCAGGAATGGCATCACCGGGTATTTCGCGACGATTTTTGTCACCGGCGAACTGTGGCGTGTGCATGCCTTCGGCACCAAGGGCTGGATCGAAATGCGCGGCGACACCGAGTTACTTACGCGCGGTTTGGATGGAAATCCAGAGCGCATCATGCTGCCGGTGGTGGACAAAGAGCGCGCCGAACTGGAAGCATTCGCCGATGCTGTTGCGGCTAAACAGCCCTACATGGTGCCGCCGGAACAGGCGGTGAATGGCATTGCGGTGATCGAGGCAATCGTAGCTTCCGAAGAAACTGGAAATGTTATAAAAATCAAATAGTTACTATTGCGCTATGCCAGTGTGGCATTAGCCATTTTGGCGAGTGCTTGCGCAATGTCTTCGATCAAATCATCGGGGTCTTCCAAGCCGATATGCAGTCGTATCACCGGACCGTCAGCAGCCCATTTTGTGGCGGTGCGCAGGGGCGAAATATTGGGTACGGTAACCAGCGATTCATAACCGCCCCAGCTTGAGCCGATACCGAAGAGTTTTAACGCATCGACGAATGCCGTGACCTGTTTGCGGCTCACCGGATTCAACACGAACGAAAACAACGATGCAGCGCCGTCGAAATCACGCTTCCAGATGGCGTGACCGGGGTCGCTTTCCAGTGCGGGGTAGAACACGCGTTTGACTTCGGCGCGTGTTTGCAGCCAGCGCGCAACCTTAAGCGCATTCGCCATCTGCTGCTTCATTCGCACGCCGATGGTGCGAAACCCGCGCAGCGCGAGATAACAATCGTCCGCGCTGGAGCAGTAACCGTAATCCGCGACCGTGCGGCGCACCGGCAGCCAGTACTTTTCGTTGGTGACAATCATGCCGAGCATCACATCGGAATGGCCGACAATATATTTGGTGCCGGCGTGTATCGACACATCAACGCCGTGTTCGAATGAACGAAAGAAATACGGCGTGCCCCACGTGGTATCGGCAAGCACCGGAATGTTATGCGCGTGCGCCTCGCGCGCGATGGCGGGGATGTCCTGCATCTCGAAACTCAAGGAACCAGGCGCCTCGCAAAATATCGCCTTAGTATTTGTTTTTATTAGGTTTTTTATACCGGCGCCGATGAGCGGATCGTAGTATTCGACGTCCACGCCAAAGCCTTTCAATTGCTTATCGCAGAAGGTGCGCGTCGGCCCGTAGGCCGAATCGGTCATCAGTAAGTGATCGCCGGCTTTGACAAATGCGCATACTGCCGCAACGATAGCCGCCAGCCCCGAACACACCGCGACGGCGTTGTAGCCGCCTTCCATTTGCGCCACCGCTTCTTCAAGTGCCCAAGTCGTCGGCGTGCCGTGGATGCCGTAGCGCGGGGTTTTGTAATCGTCGGCGGGACGCGTGCCATAGGTTTCGAGATCGGGGAAAACAATGGTCGACGCGCGAAACACCGGGGTGTTGATAGTCCCGGCATGTTGCGACGGATCGCGTCCGAGCCGGCCGAGCAGGGTGTCTTTTTTCATTTTCTGGTGATGCTCATGGTTACTGTTTCAGTCCAAATTTCTCCACCACAATTTTCTCGGCGGCATACTGCTCGCGCACCCAGCGCGTGTAGTCCTCGGTGTTGAGATAGCTGCGCACCTGATCGTACTGATCCATCAGCTTGAGAAACTCCGGGTCGTCCATGGCTTTGCGAAAGGTGTCGTGCAGCAGTTTTACGACTTTCGGATCCATGCCCTTCGGTCCGCCGACACCCCACGACGAACTGGCCATCACCGGAAAGCCTTGTTCTTTTGCCGTCGGCAAATCCGGCCAGCGCTTCAGGCGGTTGGCACTGAGGATGCCCAGCACCCTGATTTTGCCCGCTTCCACCAGCGGCGCATAACTGACCGCGCTGGCGAGCACATCGACATGGCCGCCGATCACAGCGTTCATCATGTCGGACGTTTGGCGATGTGGCACGTGCAGCATCTTGATGCCGGCCATCGTGGAGAGATGTTCCATGGCCATGTGCATGGTGACGCCCACGCCGGACGTGGCATAGGAAAGTTTGCCGGGGTTGGCCTTGGCGTGATTCACCACATCGGCGATGTTTTTCCACGGGGCGTCCGCCTTGACCACCATGGCATAGGTGTAATCGACGAGACGAATGATCCACGTAAAGTCGTTCAGCACATCGAATTCGGTTTTTTGGATGTGTGGAATGCGCAACAGCGGTTGCGGCAACTGAGACAACGTATAGCCGTCCGGCTTGCCGGTTTTCAACATGTGCGTGGGCGCCACCGCGCCGCCCGCGCCCGGACGATCCTCAATGAGGATGCGCTGGCCCAGCGCTTTGCCGGAGATCTCGCCGAGCAAGCGCAAGGTCGCGCTGCTGCTGCCACCGGCGGAATACGCGTGGAGTATGGTGATCGGTTTCGACGGGAACGGTTGCGCCTGCACCGGCGCGGCGGAGTGCGCGAGTGCGAGAAGAACTCCCGCCATTGTAGTTACGCTGAAAGCCTGGTGCCGCATACGTGGGTTTCCCTTTAAAATTGCCATTATGCCTGTTGGTGAGCATTCGGCTGGCACGGTATCTTCGCGTACGCTGGCGCAACGTGCGAAATCGCCGAACAGTGGGCGTGACTAGGCACGGCGGCGATTCCGCAACGCATGGAAAACTGGTAAAAACAGCAGGCATCAAACCAGAATAAGCGGATGGATAGCATCGGATGTTATAAATATATTCAATAAAAACATATAGTTACATTTACTTATGCGGAGAGATTTTGTGAACATCCTGTATCGTTTTTTTGTGATGCTGGGCGTGTTGAGTGTTACAGGTTTTACCGGCAACGTGTGGGCGGCTGATGCTGCGGACAAGCCGTTCGAGCCCGTGGTCGGGCAATCCGGCCGCGACGTGGTGTGGGTGCCGACGCCCGCCGTGCTGGTGGAGAAAATGCTGGATGTCGCCAAGGTGACGCCGAAAGATTTTGTCATGGACCTGGGTTCCGGTGATGGCCGTAACATCATCGCTGCGGCCAAGCGTGGCGCGCGCGCGCTCGGCGTCGAATTCAATCCCGACATGGTTGAGTTATCAAAGCGCGTGGCTGAAAAGGAAGGGGTCGCGGAAAAAGCACAGTTCGTGCAGGGTGACATGTACGTGGCGGATATTTCACAAGCCACGGTGCTGGCGCTGTTTTTACTGCCGGAAAATCTGAACAAACTCGCGGACAAATTTCTCGCGTTAAAACCCGGCTCGCGAATTGTCGCCAATCATTTTGCCGTCAGCGGCTGGGAGCCCGACGAATCCGGCCGTGCCGAAGGCGATTGCGGCAGTTGGTGCAACTGGCTGCTCTATATCGTGCCCGCGAAAGCGGGGGGGCGCTGGCGCCTGCAAAAAGGCGAACTCGAACTGGAACAAAAATTCCAGATGCTCAGCGGCACCTTCAATCTGAACGGCGTCAGCACGCCCGTGGAAAACGGTCGACTGTTGGGCGAGCAAATCACCTTTACCATTGGCGGCAAGGAATACAAAGGCAAAGTGAGCGTTGAAGCGATGTCGGGCAGTGGCTGGAATGCCACGCGGCTGAAGTAACGCGGTGCGTAATCTCAACGACGTGTCGGTGAAGAATTTTCTGCCGGCGTTAGCAGTGCTGGCCGTGACGACTTGGCACGGACCCTGTGCCGCCCAGACCGCGTACCCACAGAAGCCCATCCGCATCATTTCGCCCTTTGCTGCGGGCGGCGGCAATGATGCCTTCCTGCGCACGCTGGCGCCGAAGCTGACCGAAAATCTCAAACAGCAGATCATCGTCGATACCCGCGCCGGTGCGAACGGCATCGTCGGTACGGAACTCGCCGCGCGCGCCGCGCCGGACGGCTACACGCTGGTGCTGATACCCAGCAACCACACCGTCAACGCCAGCCTGTATGCCAAGCTGCCGTACGATTCGATCAAAGATTTCACGCCAGTCTCACTGGCGGGATCAAGTCCGCTGGTGGTTGCGGTGCATCCCTCGTTGCCGGTGAAAAGCCTCAAGGCATTAATCGCGTTCGCGAAAGCGAAACCCGGTGAGCTGACGTATGGTTCCGCGGGCGTGGGTTCGTCGGGACATCTCGCGGGCGTGTTATTCGACAGCATGACCGGCACGCGCCTGACGCATATTCCCTACAAAGGCATGTCCATCGCGATTGTCGATCTCATTGGCGGGCAGGTGTCGTTGACGTTCGGTACCAGCCTGTCGGTGGTGCCGCAGGTGCGCAACAGCAGACTGCGCGCGCTGGCCACCACCGGGGCGCAACGCATGCTCGCCCTGCCGGATGTGCCAACCGTGGCTGAGACGGGTTTCGCGGGTTATGAAGCCGGGCTGTGGTACGGTTTTGTCGGTCCCGCGCGCATCCCGTCAGAGATTGTGCGCCGGCTCAATGCTGAAATCGTCGCCGTGCTGGCGCTACCGGAAATCCGCGAACGTTTGC
>CANIID010000246.1 GCA_947467315.1 Betaproteobacteria bacterium
ACCAATCCAGAAAAGAGTCCGATCCCGTTGCCCATACGAAACTCCATCACCCGAAAAGTATCTCAGGGCATCGGGGGCATCGTAGTTGCTGCGGCCGTGGCCATGTTCGTCACGCATTACGTATCAACGACAGCGGTGCAGACGATTAAAGAGTCGCAGGAGCTCAGCCAGTCCATGGCGACCGCGGCCGCCGAGATGGAATTCGACACTGTCTCAAGCGAACTCCGGGTACTCCAATTTCTTGAATCCAGCGATCCTTACTTCCGTGACGCCTATCACCGGCACAGAAGTCGCGTCCAGCAAACCCTGGATCGACTTCTGGGCCAGGTCCGCTTTGAAGAATGGCAAAAACCCGCACGCGCCATTGCTGAACAATTTGCTGAACTGGACCGCATCAGCGCTGAAATCATGACGCAACACGCTGCCGCCAGCACAATCGGGAATCCGGCGCAAAACGCCTTGGAAAAAAAGCGCGAACAGATGGCCAAACTGGCCGGTTTGCAGCAACAAATCGTTGCAAACATTACAACCCAACTCAAGCCGGCGTTAAGACGTTATGCGGAAGCAAGCGCCAAGACGGCAGACCGGCAAATGCTCCTGGTGCTGCTGGTCGCCGGCGGCATGTCATTGCTCCTTTTAGTGCTGGCCGCACTCGCCGGCCGCTATGTGCGGCGAGCGATCGTGCTGCCGATTCAGCAACTGGCAACAGGTGCCGACGCCGTTGCCGCCGGCGATCTGGGGCATAGAGTGGCTATCGAGACCAACGACGAGTACGAAGACCTCGCCAAGAACTTCAATCACATGGTCGACCAGCTACAGGGCACTACCGTGTCCAAGGCCCTGCACGAGGAACAGGAAACCCAATTACGCACGCTACTGGATGGCGTGCATGATTACGCCATTTTTTCCGTTGATACCCACGGCTTTGTCACTCACTGGAATCAGGCCAGTACGCGCATTTTGGGTTACGAAGCCAACGAAATTCAGGGTGTGTCTTTTGCGCGCATATTCAAGGACAAACAGGACGCGCGCGTCGCACGCGACGATGGCCTGACAGCCATTGTCTCGACCGGCCGTTTCGAATCCAACACCAGCCTGATACGCAAGAACGCGGAAACTTTCGAGGCCAACATCGTCGTCACACCCCTGATCGCCGGAGATGGCGGCGTAAAAGGATTCACGGTTGTGGTGCGCGACATTACCGAGCGGATGAAGGCTGAACGCCACATCGAGCAACTGGCGACCAAGGACGCACTCACTGGACTCTCGAATCGCAGCATGTTGCTCGAACAAATGCATTCCGCCATCGCCCGCGCCGCGCGTACCCACACGCAACTGGCCATGATGTTTATCGACCTCGACCATTTCAAGGCGGTCAATGACACCCTGGGACACGCCGCCGGCGATGACTTATTGCGTGAGTGCGCCAAGCGGCTGACCGACTGCGTACGCGAAGTGGATTTCGTCGCGCGGCTCGGCGGCGACGAATTCGTCGTCGTGCTCACCGACATCACCGACACCGTCATCGTCTCACCCATTGCGGATCGCATGCTTGAACTGCTGACGACGCCCTACCAGCTCCAGGGCCAGTCCGCCCAGACGTCGGCCAGTATCGGCATTTGCTTCTACCCTACCGACGGCAAAGATGCAGCGATGCTGATGAAAAATGCCGACATCGCGATGTATCACGCCAAAGAGCTGAATCGGAACAACTACCAATTCTATGCCGAAGAAATGAATCAACGCATGCTGCGCCGGTTGCAACTCGAGCGCGAGCTGCGTACGGCAGTGGAAAACAACGAATTCGTGCTTCACTATCAACCGCAGGTCATCGTCGCTACCGGAGAAATCCGCGGCGCGGAATCGCTGCTGCGATGGAATCACCCGACGCAGGGTTTGTTGTCGCCAACCGGGTTCATACCGGTGGTCGAAGAAACCGGCTTGATCGTGCCGCTGGGGGAATGGATATTAAACGAAGCCTGCCGCAACATTAAATTGTGGCGTAACAAAGGCGTAGGCATACCGTACGTCGTTGTCAACGTCTCCGCGGCGCAACTCGGCGATGGACTGGTGGATCAGGTCAGAAAAGCGCTCGTCACACACGATATCGAACCCGGCTGGTTGATGCTCGAAATCACCGAGAGCATGCTGATGGCGCGCGTTGACGAAGCCATTTCAATTTTGCGGCGCATTCGCGAGCTGGGCATCCGCATCGCCATGGACGACTTCGGCACCGGCTATTCTTCGCTCAGTGTGCTGCAGCGCCTGCCACTCGACACACTGAAGATCGACCGCAGCTTTGTGATCGCGATCGACGACGAAGCCAACAATTCCCGTGCGGTTGCCATCATCGGCGCCATCATCGCCATCGCCAAGGAACTGAATCTGAGCGTGGTCGCCGAAGGGGTCGATTCACCCACACAGCTTGCGTTCCTGCGCACGCTTAACTGCGACACCTATCAGGGCTATCTCTACAGCAAACCGCTTGACGCCGCGACACTCGAGCTGCGGTTTGCCGCGCCGATCAAGTCCGTGCTGGAAGACGATGAAGGACGCGCCATCACCATGACCACGAACGTCACCCTGGAATTACCCGTTGATATGCACTAGCCGGCTGTGCGTTCTCCCGCTGGCCTGCCTCGGCGCCGTGATCACATCGCCCTGCCTGGCGCAAACACCATCGGCTGGCTCAACTCAATCCTATCCGCTCAAGGTCATACGGCTGATTCATGGCTACGCGTCAGGCAGCTCGATGGATATCAATGCGCGCTCCATCGCACAAAAACTCACCGATCTGCTTGGCCAGCAAGTCATAGTGGACATTCGTGCAGGTGCCACCGGCGTCATCGCCGCGGAAATCGTGGTGAAAAGCGCTCCCGACGGCTATACCCTGCTGTCCACGCCTGGCTCTGCGCTGACCGCTACACCGTATCTGCAAAAAGTGCCTTTCGATTCCGTTAAGGACTTCACCGCTATTTCGCCCCTGGGCGATTTTTCTTTTCTGCTCGCAGGCCACCCGGCGTTACCCGCGAAGAACGCACGCGAGTTGATCGCGCTGGCAAAAACCCGTCCCGGCACGGTGTCGTACGGCTCCAACGGCGTAGGCAGCGCCTATCACATCGCCGGTGCGTTGTTTGCCTCGATGGCCCACATACAATTGCTGCATGTGCCGTATCGCGGCGGCGGCGCCACCGCCATCACCGACCTGGTCAGCGGTCGCGTCGATATGATGTGGAACAATCCCGCCTTCCTGCTGCCGCAGGTGCAGGCCGGTAAACTCAAAGCGCTGGGCGTCACCGGAGCGCGGCGCATCCCTACCATCAAAGACGTGCCGACGCTCGCCGAAAGCGGCCTGCCCGGTTACGAAATCTCCGGCTGGCAAGGGCTGCTTGGCCCGGCCCATCTACCCAAAGACATCGTTATCCGCCTGCACGACGCGTTGCAAAAAATCTTCGCGCAGCCCGATATGAAATCCTTGTGGGAATCACGTGGCATGGCATTCGTGCCACAAACGCCGGATCAATTCACCAACCGTCTCCGGCACGACTTCGAGACCTATGGCAAATTGATCAAACAGGTAGGCGACAAAATTGATTAAGCCCGTGACATCCGCCGCAACACCGCATCGACCGCCCAGGCTCCGCGAGTACCCACGATCAGCGGATTGATCTCGACTTCACTCAACACTTCGACGTGATCGGCAATCAACCACGATACACGGCTCACCGCATCGGCCAGCGCGTCGATATCGCATGCGGGTTTGCCGCGATAACCTTGCAGGATGCGCGCGCCCTTGAGGCTCAACACGAGTTCGCGCGCAACAGCGGCATCGAACGGCGCGTAGCGGCGCACCACGTCTTTAAATAGCTCGGCATAAACGCCACCCATGCCCACCATCACCAACGGACCGAACGACGGATTGTTCAGCGCGCCGACGATCAACTCCACGCCCTGCGCCATCTCCTCGATCAGCCAGCCACGGATACGGGCGTCCGGTTTATAAGCGGCGACGCTGCGCCGCATATCCGTAAGTATATGTTTTAATTGAACAATATTTTCAATGCCGATACGCACGCCGCCCGCTTCGGTTTTGTGCGGCAGATCGGGACTGACGACTTTCAGCGCCACGGGAAACACGAGATCGCACGACGCGAGTGATGCTTCATCGCCTGCCGCGATGAATATCCGCTTCGGCGTCGGGATGCCGTAAGCCTCGAGACAGGCCTTGCCTTGCACCTCATCCAGTTCACCCGCCGAGAAAGGCAGCGCTTGCTTGGCAATCAAACGGATGGCATCCACGCGCTGACTTGCGTGTTCGCACTGGCGCGTAAAGGTATGCAGCGCACTCGCCGCATACACCAAACGGCTGGGCGCTTCAAAACTCGGCACGGCGGCGGCGTCCACCGTCGGCAACCATGCCGACGATTCCTGCACCGTGCCGGTCAGGCTGATGAGGATCGGCTTATCACTCGCGTTGGCCGCCGCGACAAAATGCTCCGCCCACACCGGCGCATCGCGCCCCGGATACGAACGCAGTATCAGCATATCGACATTCGGATCATCCAGCACCGCTTGGGTGGCCGCGCTGAACTCCACTTCTTTTTGCGCGATGGCCGCGGTGACATCAATCGGATTCGCCGTCGATGCAAAATCCGGCAGCACCGGCTTTAACGCGGCAAGCGTGGCCGCGCTCATGGCCGGCAGCAGCAGGTTGGCCTGTTCGCAGGCATCCGACAGCAACACGCCCGCGCCGCCGCTGGTAGTGACGATGGCCACGCGATTGCCACGTGGGCGCTTCGGCGAACGGAATACACGTGCCGCGTCGATCAAGTCGTAAATCTCGCGTATCTCAATAAAGCCGCCTTCGCGAAACGCATCGCGGTAATAATCGTAATCCTCAGTGAGATTCGCCGTGTGCGACACCGCTGCGCGACTGCCCGCGCGCGTGTTGCCGACTTTCCACACCGCAATCGGTTTGCCGAGTTGCAGCGCACGTTGACCCAGCGCGCGCAACCGGCGGCCGTCGCCGATGCCTTCCATGTATACCGCGATCAACCGCGTTTGTTCGTCTTCAAGAAAGTGCTCAATGAAATCCAGCGTGTTGAGGCTACTTTCATTGCCGGTGGAAACCATGTGGTCGAAACCGACGCCGGCCTCTTCGCAATAACTCATGATCGAATAGGCAAAGCCGCCGCTCTGCGAAATCATCGCCACCGGCCCGCCGCGCCAATCCTGTTTGCGAAACGCCGCGCCGAAACCGGCGAACACGCGGCTGCGCAAATTCATCATGCCGATGCAGTTAGGCCCCACCGCGCGCACGCCCGAGGTTTTTAGAGCCGCCTGCAAACGCGCTTCCAGCGCCGCGCCGCGTTCGCCGATTTCACGAAAGCCGGCGCTGAGGATCACCGCGTACGGAATGCCTTTCCGACCGCAAGCCTCGATGGTGTTCGGCACTTCAAGCGCGGGCACGGCGATCACCGCCAGATCGCACGGCGCCGGCAGCGCATCCACGCTGGCGTAACAGGGCCGGCCTTCGATCTCGGTGTAACGCGGATTCACCGCGTAAACCTCGCCGGCGTAGCCCAGGTGCGTCAACGAATGCAGCGGCTGCCCGCCCGCGCGGCGCGTGTCTTGAGTGGCGCCGACGATGGCGACGGAGCGCGGGTTAAAGAGAGTATTAAGTGTCATAAGTAGTTGTTTTTATTGTGTTTTTAAGAACTCTAATCCAACTTGAGACTGATCTCTTTGCCGACTTTTCCCCACTTGGCAATCTCCGCGCGCAGCATCGCGGCAAAATCTCCCGGCGTCCCCGAAGCGGCTTCCACGCCCTCGGAGCGCAAGCGTTCACGGTTCGCCTGTTTCGCCATCACTTTCGCGACCTCGCTGTTTAGCCGCTCGATCACCGCCAGCGGCGTTTTCGCCGGCGCCGTCAGCCCCCACCAATTGAGCACCTCGTAACCCGGAATCGTTTCCGCGATGGTGGGCACTTCCGGCATCGCTGCCGTGCGCCGCGCCGTGGTCACCGCGATCGCGCGCAAGCGACCAGTACTGGTGTGCGGCTTGGCAACGATCACGCTGGTCTGCATCAATTGCACGTGGCCGCCCACGGCATCGACCAGGGCTGGCGCCGCGCCTTTGTACGGCACATGCGTCATCAGCACACCGGAAAATCGCAGCAATTCCATACCCATGTGCGTAGGACTGCCCTGCCCCGACGACGCGTAAATCAATTGTCCGGGCCGGCTCTTGGCCAGCGCAATCAAATCCTTGACGCTGCGCACCGGCAGCGACGGATGGGTGATCAACATCAGCGGCGTCACCGCGATCAGCCCTACCGGCGCAAAATCCTGCATCGAGTCATACGGCAACTTGCGCACGCCGCCGTTAATCGTGAACGAGGGCGTGTTTACCAGCACGGTGTAACCGTCAGCCGGTGCGCGCGCAACGATCTCCGTGCCCAGCACCGTACCGGCGCCGCCGCGGTTATCGACCATCACGTTCAGTCCGAAGGTCTCCGTCAAATCCGCCGCGAGCATGCGCGCGATGATGTCAGACGCGCCGCCGGCGGTGAACGGCACCACGATACGCACGGGTTTTTGCGGATAGGTTTGGGCGTGCGCCGTAGCGGCCATGGTCATGGTGACCACGCCCACCCCCGCCTCGCACAGGCATACACGCAACGACATGTTTTTCACTCCTCTCATACGGCCATTATAAAGACAGCGACTGTGCCATCTCGCGCAATTTGTTCTTTTGAATCTTCGGCGCATTGGCGCCCGCGGTTGTGGGGAATACATCCAGCCGCACAATACGCGCCGGCACCTTGTAGCGCGCCATGCGTTCACCACACCAGCGCAGCAACCCCGCTTCATCAAAATCGCCCTCGCAACGCACGAACGCCACGGCGCGTGCGCCGCGCTCCGACGCAACGCCCACCACCTGACACTGCGCCACGCTCGCGCAACTCAACAGCATCGTTTCGATTTCGGCAGGACTGACCATGAAGCCGGATAGTTTCAACACATCGCCGATGCGCGCCTCATGCACAAAGCTGCCGTCGGCGCGCGTGTAGCCGCAATCGCCTGTCCGCACATAGCCGTCTTCGGTAATGGCCCGCGCGCTTGCGGCGGCATCGCCGTAGTAAGCCTTCATGGCACTCGGCGCGCGCGCCTGTAGCTCCCCCTTCTCGCCGTGCGGCAGTATGCACCCGGTGTCGATATCGGCAGCACGCACGTGCGCCTCGCCAGACAAGGGAAATCCACCGGCTTCAAATGCGCGCTCCGGCAAGAGATCCGGTCGCTGCCGCGAAAATCGCGCCTGTAATTCACTGGAGCCGTAAATCGAGCGCACGGCGATGCCCAACGCGCTAGCCCGTTCATGCACGCCGGCAATGCCGGAACCGCAATTGACCCACTGCAAGCTCGATACATCATCACGCCCGTCCATCGCTTCCAACGCATCCAGCCAGCGACGGATGATTTCATGATTGGCGTGTATATGCGTCACGCGATGCGCGCGTATCTGGTCAAGGCTCTCGCGCGCATCGAACGCCGGCGACAGCACACAAGGCGCGCCCGCCGCCACCGCCGTGAAGGGCATGCCGAAGCCGGAAACGCCGCACAGCGGCGTCACCACCTGGAGCACCGATCCCGGCGCGTCGTAACCCAGCGCGTGCATGGCGTCCCGCGCGTGTTGCGTGATCGAGC
>CANIID010000247.1 GCA_947467315.1 Betaproteobacteria bacterium
ACTTCGGCGAGTTTGCCGCCGGTGTGCGACTGGAACAAGCCATCCGGCCCTTCGTAAATGCGCCGCGTGCCGACGAAGCCGCCACGCGCGAGCGATGCCGCCGTGATGCCACCGACGCCGGACCAGCCCGGATGCATGCGTTTGTTCCAGGCGCCGTCGGCGCGGTGTTCCGATACCGCCGATGAAGTGCTGCCCGCCAAGCCCTGCGCGAGCGTGAGCTTTTGCGCATTGAGGTTGAACAGTTTGCCGGCCGCCATCGCGCAGCCGAAGTGCCCGGCGATGCCGGTGGTGTGATAGCCCCGGATGTGCATCAGGCCGTGCGCCGCGACGCCCACGCGCGTGGCAATTTCAACGCCCAGGACGTAGGCGGTGAGCACGTCCTTGCCGGAGGCATCGACATGTTCGCCCACGCCCAGCGCGCACGGAAACGCGCTGCCGCTGGGATGCACGATCGCGCCCGGATGCGTGTCGTCGTAATCGAGTCCATGCGCGAGAATGCCGTTCAACAGCACCGCATCGCGCAGCGGCAATTTCACGCCCATGCCGATAACGGCATTCTTGCCTCCCTCGGCAATACCGAGCAGTCCGGATAACGCATGCTGCGCGAAATCAAAACGCGTGGCGGCGATGGCGGTGCCGACCACATCAAGCACGTGATATTTGGCGTTTTCGCGCGTGGCTTTCGGAATCGATTTGTAGGTCAGGTTGGCGGCGAACTCGGCGATGTGCTGCGAGATCGACAACGTTTGTCCGGGCGCTGCTTCGGCGTCAGGCGCAGCGGCGGGTGTGTGCAGCGGTTGAACGCTCATGGCGGGTCTCCGGCGAAAAACGTTTTTGTGTGGGGTGCAGACTCTACCGCGAGAGCGTGTCCTTCGGCAATCGCCTGATTTTGCTTGTGAGAAGTTCATAATAGGTTGTTTATGAAGGTATTTTTTAAATCTGAATACAGCGGGGCCATTGGTCAAACTGGGCAACGCGCTTATAATTCGCGTCTGTTCACGAACTGCGGGAGTGAGAACCATGGATCTGCCGGAGAACCCAGCCAACGCCGGCCAGCAAGGCACGCCAAATGCGTTTAAGGTGGTCGACTGCGATGTGCATCCGTACGTGAAGGAGGGCATCAGCAGCGTATTTCCCTACATGCCCGACGCGTGGAAGCAGCGTTTCCTGCGCAAGCGCGCGACGGTGGGTGCGGAAGCGCGGTCGCTGAAATATCTGCATCCGAACGGCGCGGTGAATCGCGAAGATGCGCGTCCGCCTTGCGGCGGCGTGTCGGGTTCCGATCCGCATTTTCTGGTACAGGATTTGCTGGTCAAAAACAAAATTGAGCACGCGGTGTTGAACTGCCTGCAAACCGGCGCGCTGTGCAGCACGCTGGCGGGCACCGATGAATCGATCGTGTTGTGCTCGGCGTTTAACGATTATCTGATCGATCAGTGGCTGCCGGTGGATAACCGCTTGAAGTTTGCGATGTCGGTGCCGTCGCAAGACCCGCAGGCATCCGCCGCCGAGATTCGGCGTCTGGGCAAGCATTCGCAAATCGTGGCGGTGTCGCTGCCGCTGATCAATATTTTGATGGGCAACCGTTACTGGTGGCCGATCTACGAAGCAGCACAGGAAATGCAACTGCCGATACTGGTGCATGTCACCGGCCCGGACAGTATTTTTCAAGGCCCGCCGATGTCGGCTGGCGGCATACCGGATTCGTATGTGGAGCGTTATGTCACGCTGAGTCAGGCGGGTGAGTCGAGCGTAAACAGCCTGGTGTTCAGCGGCGTGTTCGAGAAATTCCCCGGCCTGAAAGTGATTTTTGTCGAGTACGGTTTTCTGTGGCTGCTGCCGCTGTTGTGGCGCATGGATCGCACCTGGCGGCAATTGCGCCACGAAGTGCCGTGGGTCAAAAAATCGCCGGTGGAGTATGTGCATAAACACATTCGTTTCAGCACGCAGCCGATTGACGAGCCGGAAGATCCCAAGGATCTGGACACGCTGATCGGCCTCATGGGCTACGATCAACTGTGCTTCAGCACCGATTACCCGCATTGGGATAACGACATGCCGGGGCAATCGCTGCGCGGCTTGCCGAAGGCGGAGCGGCAGAAGATATTTTGGGACAATGCGCTGACGACGTTCAGGATGAGATAGAGCATGGCCGAAAAGAAACAGCACACCGTAGGCAAAACCGCTGACTTCCCCGTCGGCAAATTCAAGATCATCGAAATCGGTGGCCGCGAAATTGGTATTGCACAATTGAAAAACGGCGAATTTCGCGCCGTGCGCAATGTGTGCCCGCACAAGGGCGCACCCGTCTGCAAGGGCCCCATCGGTGGCACGGCCTTGCCCAGCGCGGTCGGCGAATTGATTTACGGCCGCGACGGCGAAATTCTCGCGTGCCCGTGGCACGGCTTTGAGTTCGATCTTTTGACTGGCGACGAACTGATCCGCTCGGGCAAGCCTACCAAGCTGCTGATGTTCCCCGTTGCCGTGGCGAACGGCAACGTGCTGGTGACCGTTTAGCTGGCTGACTGGCTATGTGGGCCCTGGCCTCGTTGGCCTGTGCGCTCGCGGCGCTGGCGCCTGCCACGGCATTCGCGCAGGCTGCCGCACAGTTCCCGGTGCGCCCGGTTCGCCTTGTCGTGCCGCAGTCGCCGGGCGGCGCCACTGACATTCAGGCGCGGCTGATTGCCGACCGGCTGACGCGGCATTTCGGCCAGCAGTTTATCGTCGACAATCGCTCGGGCGGCGGCGCCGCAGGTATCGTCGCCTTTTCCACTGTGATGAAAGCCGCGCCCGACGGCCACACGCTCCTCGCCGTGGTGCCGAGCTTTACCTTTGCTCCGGTGCTCTATCGCAATTATCCGCTCGATCCGCTGCGCGATTTTGTGCCGGTGTCCCTTGCGACGCGCGCGCCGTATCTGCTGGTCGTCAATGCGGGAAGTCCGTGGCGCTCGGTCAGAGAGCTCGTGCAGTTTGGAAAGGCGCAGCCGGACAAGCTGACCTTCGGTGCAGGCAACACAGGCAGCGGCACGCATCTTGTGACGGCCTGGTTTCTTGCCGCGGCAGGCATTCAGGCGACCTACGTGCCGTATCGCAGCGTCGGCATCGCCACGCTGGATCTTTCGTCGGGCCGGCTTTCCGCAACCTTCGCCAACGTACTCGGCGTAGGGCCACTGGTTAAATCAGGCAAGCTTCACGTGCTGGGCATCAGCACGGCCACGCGCTCGAAAGCCCTGCCGGAACTGCCGACCATCGCGGAGCAGGGCGTGCCCGGTTACAACGCCTCGACCTTTCATGGCTATGCGGCGCCGGCGATGACGCCGCAGGTGATCGTGAATGCGCTCGCGGCGGCGATTGCGAAGGTGGTGAAATCGCCGGAGCTCGCGGATCGAATCGCGGAAGACGGCGGCGAGCCCGTGGGCAGCACGCCCGCGGATTTTCGCCGGTTCATTGCCAGCGAGGTGCGGGTCTGGAATGACGTCGTGCGCGCGAACGGCATCAAGGTGGAGTGAGCCGGCGCCGGCGCCAGTTATTTTTCTTCCGCCGGCGTGGATGTTGCCGGTCCCATGCCCCATACCTGGATGATGGTTTCTCCCTCTTTCGAGCCGTCGTAGTGGATGCCTTTGGCGCGATGGATCACGTAGCTGCCGGCGGGCGCGGGCACGGTGCTGTCAGGATCGTACTTGGTACCGGTGCCCATCCACCACGTACCTGAAATCACCACAAAGAAACGGTCGTTCGGGTGCCAATGCGGGCGGCTAAATTTGCCCGGGTACCATTTGATGCGCGCCACGTACGGGCCCGGCTTGCTCGGGTCGCCAAATAAAATCGCTGATTCGTTGCTGCCGTTGGGATTTTTCACCCAGCGGATTTCCGACGGCGGGGTGAAATCCACCCACTCGCGGTTGATATCGGCGGCGAACAGCGGCGCCGCAAGAATCGCGAGTGTGAAACACAGTAACTGCGCGTAGCGTTTGAGCATGATGCCTCCTGGGTGAGTTGACTGGAGCGGGTTTAATCGACTTTGATGCCACCTTCACGAATGACCTTGCCCCAGCGCGCGATATCCGCCTTGACCTGCGCGGTGAATTCCTCTGGCGAATTGCCGACGGGAATCATCGCGATGGCGTTGAGCCGGTCGCGCATGTCCTGCGTGTTCATCACTTTCATGATGTCGCCTTGCACGCGCGCAAAGATGGCTTTGGGTATGCCCGCCGGTGCGAACACGCCTTGAAAGGTGTCGGCTTCCATGCCTTTGTAACCCAGCTCGCCCATCGACGGCACATCCGGCAGCAGCGCCATGCGTTTTTCTGCGGTTACCGCAAGGCCGCGCATCGTGCCGGCTTTGACTTGCGGCGCGAAGCTCGGCACCGAGGCGAAACCGATCGGCACCTGGTTGCCGAGCAGCGATTGAATCTGCGGGCCTGCGCCGTTGTAGGGGATGTGCCGCAGATCGAGCTTGAACGCGAGGCGGAACATTTCGCCCGACAGATGCGGCGTGGTGCCCGCGCCGGGCGATGAGTAATTGTGTTTGCCGGGCTGCGCCCGTACCAGTTCAATCAATTCCTTCACGCTCTTTGCGGCATGCGAGGCATGCACCGCGACCATGTTGGGCGCGGTGCCGACGCAGGTGACCATCTGAAAGTCTTTCAGCGCGTCGTACGGCGGATTGGCATACAGCGTGGGGTTCACGGTGAACGCGGAGCTGGCCACCAGCAGCGTGTAACCGTCGGCGGGCGACTTGGCCGCAATGCCGATGCCGATGTTCGCACCTGCGCCGGGACGGTTATCCACCACCACGGTTTGACCGAGACTATCCGTGAGCTTGGCTGCCAGTATGCGCGCGATCACGTCGGAAGCGCCGCCGGGGGCGAAGGGCACGATGATGCGCAGCGGCTTGGATGGATATTGCTGCGCGGCAGCGGGCAGGGATACGGCGGCGAGAAGCAGTGCGGCGATGGGGCTTACTTTCATGCAATGACTCCGGGTGGCAACGCGTATTGGATGGGAGGCGGTATCATATAGAAAAAGCGGCGATGTCTGTAAGCGTCAAATTGACCGGGCAGTTTTTTCGGAGAATATCGTGCATCCACGTAATTTCGCGGTGATGGCAGGCGCCTTGTTGTCGGGCGCATTTTTTCTACAGGGTCTCAACGTGTCTGCGCAGCAATGGCCGGCAAAGCCCGTGCGCATTATCGTGCCGTTTCCGCCGGGGCAGGCCGCCGACATCATCACGCGCGCCATCGGCGAACGGCTTGCGCCGGCGCTGGGGCAGCAGGTCATCGTGGATAACCGCCCCGGTGCGGGCGCTGCACTCGGCACGGAGTTGGCCGCCAAGGCCGCGCCTGACGGCTACACGTTTCTCGCCGGTGGGAGTGCTGCGCTGGCGATCAATCCGCATCTGTATCCCAAAATCGGCTACGACACGATGCGCGATTTTGCGCCCGTGTCGCACCTGGTATCGATTCCGATGGTGTTCGCGGTGACGCCCGCGCTGCCGGCAAAAAACGTGCAGGAATTTATTCGCCTGGCCAAACAAAAGCCGGGTGAGATCAACTATGGCTCGTCGGGCAGCGGCAGCACGTCGCACCTGGTGAGCGCGGTGTTTGCGTCGCAGGCGGGTATCGCGCTTACGCATGTGCCGTATAAAGGTTCGGTGCAGGCGCTGACGGATTTGATGGCGGGACAAGTGATGCTGGTTGCGGATACCGTGCCGGTGACGCTGACATTGGTGAATGCGGGCAAGCTGCGCGCGATCGGTGTTTCAACCGCGAAGCGCATTCCGCACATGCCAAATCTGCCGACGCTGGACGAGCAGGGCCTCAAGGGCTACGACCTGCAAACCTGGACCAGCATTGTGGCGCCGGCCGCGACGCCCGCGCCGATACTCGACCGCGTGAGCGTCGAGGTGATGAAAATCATTGCCACGCCCGAAGTGAACAAACGTCTGACCGACATGGGTTTTGTGCCGGTGGGCAATACGCGCGAACAATTCGGCGTGTTTCTGAAGCGCGAGCACGCCGCGTGGCAAAAAGCGGTGCAGGTATCGGGGGCGAAGGTCGATTGAGCGGGTGTTGCGCAGGATGAAAAGCGCGTGATGCAGTAGGGTGGGCACGTTGTTTGTGCCCACGCGGGTTAATGAAAATCCCGCGATGCCGTTGCCAGCGTGCCGAGCAACCGCGTGTGATCGGTGAGCCGGCGCGCGATGAGATGAATCACATCACCTTCGCGTTGCAGTTTGCCTTCGACACCCATCAGCCGCGCGCCGAGCAGTTCGCGCCGCTGGTTTTCTGCGATGCGGTTCCACACCACCACGTTGACGTAACCGGTTTCGTCTTCGAGCGTGACGAACACCACACCGCTGGCGGTGCCGGGGCGCTGGCGGCAGGTGACGATGCCGGCGGCGCGCACGGTGTCGCCATTAGCGAATTGTGTGAGCTGCGCCGCCGTGACGATTTTCATGCGTTGCAGGCGCGGGCGTAACAAGGCCAGCGGATGCCGCCCCAGCGTGAGGCCGGTGCTGGTGTAGTCGGCGACGATGTTTTGGCCTTCAGTGGGGGCGGGCAATTGCGGTGGCGTTTCGACGATGGATGCATCCTGCAGCAACGGTGATTGTGTTTGCACGCCAGCGGCAAGCCAGTGCGCGTTGCGGCGATGGCCCGCGAGTGATGCGAGCGCACCGGCCGCGGCGAGGCGTTGCAGATCGCCTTGATTCAGTGTCGCATGCTTTGAAAAATGTTCAATATTTTCAAATACTTGCGAATTTCTGCTGGAAACGATGCGTTGTGCACTCGCCTGCGGCAAACCGCGAATCATGCAAAGCCCCAGCCGCACGGCGGGCGCACCATCGTCACGCTGTTCCAGCGTGCATTCCCACTCGCTCACCGTGACATCCGCCGCGCGCACCTCGACGCCGTGGCGTTGGGCGTCCTGCACCAGTTGTGAGGCCGAGTAAAAACCCATCGGCTGGCTGTTCAGCAGCGCCGCGAGAAACGCCGCCGGTTCGTAATGCTTGAGCCACGCCGACACATACGCGAGCAGCGCAAAACTTGCCGAGTGTGATTCGGGAAAACCATATTCACCAAAGCCGCAAATCTGCTGATAAATCTGCTCGGCGAATTCACGCGTGTAACCGCGATCACTCATGCCCTGAATCAGGCGCGGGTGAAAATGTTCAAGGCCACCTTTCTTTTTCCAGGCAGCCATCGAGCGGCGTAGTTGGTCGGCTTCGCCCGGCGTGAAACCGGCGGCGACGATGGCGAGCTGCATTACCTGCTCCTGAAAAATCGGCACGCCGAGGGTGCGTTCGAGTACGGCTCTTACGGCATCAGAGGGGTAGCTCACCGGCTCCAAGCCCTGCCGCCGCCGCAGATACGGATGCACCATGCCGCCCTGTATCGGGCCGGGGCGCACGATGGCGACTTCGATCACCAGATCATAAAACTTTGCGGGTCGCAGGCGCGGCAGCATGGTCATCTGCGCGCGCGATTCGATCTGGAACACGCCGATGGTGTCGGCGCGCTGGATCATTTGATAAACGTTGGGATCGTCACCGCGATCGAGAATACCTTGCATGGTGAGCGGTGCGCTCG
>CANIID010000248.1 GCA_947467315.1 Betaproteobacteria bacterium
ACCGAGATGCTCGAACGCGGCGTGCGCATCACCACGTCCGCCGGTACCACCGCTGAACCGATCGCGCAAACGGCGTTGACCGGCATGTTGATGTTGTCGCGTGGTTTTCCGCATTGGCTCAAAGCGCAGCGCGAGCATCGCTGGGATCCCGTGCGCCTGCAACAATCGCCGCGCGATCTGCACGGGCAGACGGTGCTGGTGGTTGGCATGGGCGGCATCGGCGCGGCGTTTGCACGCCTGGCAAAAGCACTCGGCATGCACGTCATCGGCGTGCGCCACAGCCCACGTAAACCCGATGATCCCGTGGACGAAATGCACGCGCCTGACCAACTCGATGTGCTGTTGCCGCGCGCCGACTGGTTGATGCTGGCTTGTCCGCTCACCACGGAAACACGCGAGATGATTACCGCAAAGCGTCTGGCGCTGCTGCCCGACGGCGCGCACATCCTCAACATCGCGCGCGGCGAAGTCATCGACGAAGCCGCGATGATCGACGCGCTGCAAAGTGGCCGCCTCGCCGGCGCGTATCTCGATGTGTTCGAGCAGGAGCCGTTGCCCGGCATATCGCCGCTGTGGGACATGCCCAACGTACTCGTCACGCCACACAATTCCACCAACTCGCGCGGTAACGAACGGCGCGTGTTTGATTGCTTTGTGCAGATTCTCGAACAATGGAAAAACGGCACGCCGCTGACCAACGAAGTATTTCGAACCGGAGTTAAATAATGCAATATAAACAATTACTTGCGATGATATCGCTGCTGGGCGTCACTGCGGTGCAAGCTCAATCGTACCCCGCCAAATCGGTGCGCATCATCGTGCCCTTCGCCGCCGGCGGCAACACCGACTTCACCGCGCGCACCATCGCGGCCAAATTGACCGAAGCCCTAGGCCAGCAATTTCTGGTGGATAACCGCCCCGGCGCCTCCACCAACATCGGCTCCGACATGATCGTCAAGGCCGCGCCCGACGGCTACAACATTTTGCTCGGTGGTGCCGCCAATGCCATCAACGTCGCGGCGCTGGCCAAAGTGCCGTTTGATCTGCAAAGCGATCTTGCGCCCATCATCCTGTGCGTCAAAGGCGCGAACGTGTTGTCGATTCATCCGTCGCTGCCGGCGAAAAATCTCAAGGAATTGATCGCGCTGGCGAAAACCAAGCCGGGGCAACTGAATTACGGCACCTCGGGTGTGGCCAGCTCCAACCACATGGCCGGCGAATTGTTCACGTCGATGGCAAGCCTCAAACTGAATCACGTGCCGTACAAAGGCAACGCACCCGCGTTGACCGATCTCATCGGCGGCCATGTCGAAATGATTATCAGCGGCGTGCCCGCGCTGATCCCGCACATCAAAAGCGGGCGCATCCGCTCGGTAGCCATCGGCAGCCCCAAGCGTTTTGCAGCGATACCCGATGTGCCGACCTTCGACGAACAAGGTCTCAAGGGTTACGAGGCTTCGACCTGGTTCGGCTTCATGGCGCCGATCAAAACGTCGCGCGATATCATTTTGAAGCTCAATGCCGAAACCGCCAAAATTCTTGCCAGTAAGGATATCCGCGAGCGTTATCAGGTCGAAGGGCTGGAGCCGCAGGGCGGATCGCCGGAAGACTTCGCCAAGTTCATCGGTTCGGAAATCGCGCTGTACCAGCGCGTGGTGAAGGCGGCGAGTTTGCCGAAGCTGTAGGCGGGCGGGGTCGAGTGACAGACCCCTATCATTGACGAGACTGAATTCAGTCTTTAAAATAACTTCCCCGAAACTGATGGAGCGCCCATGAAACTCTCCGAGCAGGTAAAACCGATCAGCTATTTCAAGGACAACGCCGCAAAGGTCATCGCGGATATTTCCGAATCCAGGGAGCCGCTAATCATTACCCAGAATGGCGAGGCTACCTGTGTCGTGCAAGACATCAAGAGTTACGAGGAGAACCGCAACACGATTGCGCTGCTGAAGATTTTGGCGATGGGCCGGAAGCAGATTGAGCAAGGGAAATTCCGCCCTGCGGGAAAAGTATTTGCTGAAATGGACAAGGAATTTTTGAAGTGAGTTACGCGGTCATGTTTCTTGAATACGCCGAACATGACCTTCGGAACATACACGCTTACGTCGAGAGTCAGTTCTCACAAAAACTCGCCAACAAGGTTTACACGGACATACGGAATACCATCCTTTTGTTGGAGAACAATCCAAATCTCGGCCACACAGTTCCTCAACTGTCAACGCTGGGCATGTCCGATTTTCGCTACTTGATTGTTGAGAAAAGAAATAAGGTTGTGTACCAGGTCGACAGTAAGAAAAAGCAAATTTACGTTTACTTGATATGCAACGAACGACAGGATTTTGAAGCGGCTTTTGCAAAGCGCATGCTGGAGATGTAGTGCGAGATCAAGCGCTAAACGGTGAAACGCACTTAACGCCCAATAGCTTTGCCGCCGGGGGTGCATCTTCGGTGTAAAGCGTGCGTCACGCGAACCGCCGCCGCGGCACTCAAGCTACGTGACGACGCGTGCGCCTATCGCGGCTGGAGATCTTCGCCAGTGATTTTTGGTCAGCACGCAATGTAATGCGGAGCAAACGAGGGGAGAAAAGATGATTAAAAACATATACTTACAGTTATTTTTGTTCCTGAGCCTGATGCACACTGCACCCCTCTTTGCACAAGCCTGGGCGCCCACCAAAAACGTAGAGATCATCGTCAGCTCGGTGCCCGGCGGCAGCAACGACAAGACCGGGCGCGAAATCGAAAAGGCGCTGATGGAGTTGAAAGCGGTGCCGACATCCACGTCGGTGGTCGGCAAGCCCGGCGGCGGAGGTGGCATCGCGCTGGCCTACCTTAATCTGCATCCTGGCGATGGCCATTATCTCGCGGTGGCCATCAGCACCATCAGCAGCAATCACATCATCGGCGCCAGCAAAGTGAATTACACCGACATCACGCCGATTGCGAAGCTGGTCAACGACTATGTGGTGTTCGCGGTGAAGGCCGATTCGCCGCTGAAAACCGGCAAGGATTTAATGGCGCAACTGAAAGCCAAGCCGTCATCGGCATCGATGGGCTTTGCCAGCGCGTTCGGTAATTCGCGGCATATCGCGGCGGGCCTGCTGGTGAAGGCGCTCGACAGCAATCCACGCGATCTGAAAACGGTGGTGTTCAAGGGATCCGCCGAGGCAATTTCCGCATTGCTCGGCGGGCATCTTGACATGGTGATCATCGGCGCGGGCAACGCCGTGGCGCATGTGCAGAGTGGACGCATGCGCGTGCTGGCGGTGACCTCGCCCCGGCGGCTGGCGGGCGCGTTATCGTTTGTGCCGACGTGGCGCGAACTTGGCGTGGACGTGGTGTCGGGCAGTTGGCGCGGCATCATGGGGCCGAAGGATATGCCGGCGGCGCAAGTTGCCTACTGGGAAAATGCCCTGCGGCAGGTATCGCAAAACGCCGGCTGGAAAGCCGATATGGAACGCAACTACTGGTCGGAAGATTTCGCCATCGGCGCGCAACTTAAAAAAGACCTGGAAAAAGATTACGCCGACACCAAAAAAGTTTTGACGGATATCGGTTTGGCTAAATAATGGAAACGCACATGATGAAACGAATTTTAAGAAACAGTTTTCTACCATCCGTAGTCGTAGCGTCGCTGCTGTGCAGCGCCGTTGCGGCGCAAAGCTGGGCGCCGACCAAAAACGTCGAGATCGTGGTTACCTCCGCGCCCGGCGGCAGCAACGACAAAACCGGTCGCTCGGTGGAAAAACTGCTCAACGATTTGAAGCTCGTGCCGACCACGCTGTCGGTGGTGAATAAACCGGGCGGTGGCGGCAACATCGCGTTTGCCTACATGAATCAGCACGCGGGCGACGCGCACTACCTGCTCGTGGGCACCACGGCGATGGTGTCCAATCACATCGTCGGCTCGAGCAAAATCAGTTATCTCGACTTCACGCCGATTGCCTCGCTGTTCAACGACTACGTGGTGTTCGCGGTCAATGCCGGTTCACCGACCAAAACCGGCAATGATTTAATCGCGCGCCTGAAAAAAGACCCGCAAGCGGTGCCGCTGGGTTTTGCCACCTCGCTCGGTAGCCACAATCACATCGCGGCGGGCCTGCTGATGAAAGCCTTCGGCGGCAACGCGCGCGATCTAAAAGCGGTGGCGTTCAAAGGCTCCGCTGAAGCCGTGACTGCGTTGATGGGCGGACACCTCGATCTCGTCACAACCGCCGGCGGCAACGTCGCGGCGCATGTGCAGACCGGAAAGCTGCGCGTAGTCGCCGTGTCGGCCGACAAGCGATTGCCCGGATCGCTGGCGAATGTGCCGACGTGGAAAGAGCAAGGCGTCAATCTTGTCTATGGCGGCTGGCGTTCCATCGTCGGACCGAAAGGCATCAGCGCGGCGCAAGTGGCCTATTGGGAAGGCGTGCTGCGCAAGGCGGCGCAAAGCGCAGAATGGAAAGCCGAGCTGGAACGCAACTACTGGTCGGATGATTTCGTCACCAGCGCGCAGTTTCGCAAGGACCTCGACAAGGATTACGCGGACATGAAAGCCGTGCTGACGGATTTGGGATTGGCGCGGTGAAAACCATCCCGATGAAAACCATCTTAATGACCGGCGCCGCCGGCCGCATCGGCACTTTTATGCGCGCCGAACTGGCGGGCAAATATAAGCTGCGTCTCTCCGACATCAAGCCCGTCAAGGATTTGAAGCCCGGCGAGACATTCATGCGTGCTGATATCTCGAACCTGAAAGACGCGCTGCGCATCACCAAGGGCGTAGATGCGGTGGTGCATTTCGGCGGGCAGTCGGGCGAGCATGATTGGGAGCACATCCTCCAAGCCAACATTATTGGTTTTCACAACACGCTGGAGGCGGCGCGCCGCAACGGCGTGAAGCGCTTTCTGGTGGCCACCTCGAACCACGCGGTGGGGTTTTATCCGGTGACGCAGACCATCGATCATCGCGTGTATCCCAAGCCCGACAGCCGTTATGGCGTGTCGAAGGTGTTTAACGAGGCGCTGTCGAGCCTGTATGCCGACCGCTACGGCATGGAAATGTTCTGCATGCGCATCGGCAACGTCAATAGTGCCCCCATCGACCGGCGTCGTCTGGCGATCTGGATCAGCGCGCGCGACATGGCGCAGTTGGTCATCCTCGGGCTAGAGCGGCCCAAGCTGCACTTCGAAATCGTCTACGGCATTTCGGACAACGCGCGCGCGTGGTTTGACAACACCAACGCGTATCGCATGGGCTATCAGCCGCGTGATCGCAGCGAAACGTACGCGGCGGAGATACTGCAACGCGAAGGCCCGCCGGGTAACACGCCTGCGGATATTTTTCAGGGCGGCGGGCATTGCATGTCCGAAGGCGGCACGCGCAGCCGGCTCGCGGGAGAGCCGGCTGCGGCGAAGCGCAAGGTAGCCAAAAAACCAGTCAAAAAACGTGCCGCCACCGTGCGCAAGAAACGCACGTCACGCTAATGCCATGGGGCGCCGTAGCGTGCGCTGTGCGCACGACGTTCGCGCGTCTCGCCGTGGAAGGGCAACGCGAACCCACGGGCGCGTTCTTGCCTGCGCGCCCGATATGTCGTGCGCACAGCGCACGCTACGTGTGCCGCTGCGTCTGAGTCTTTGATGGAGCCTAACTGGCTGTGGGTCCCGCTGACGCTGTTCGCCGCGCTTATGCAGTCGGTACGCACCGCCGCGCAAAAGCAGCTCAATCAGCGCATGTCCACCATGGGCACGACCTATGTGCGCTCGTTGTTTGGCCTGCCGGTGCTGCTGGTGTTTCTCGGCTGCGCCACGCTTTACACCGGACTCGGCGCGCCTGACTTCAAGCCTGCATTTGTGCTGCACACAGCCGGCGGCGCGCTGACACAGGTGCTGGCCACCGCGCTGCTGATTCACCTGTTCCGGCTGAAGAATTTCGCGGTCGGCACCATGCTCACCAAAACCGATCTGGTGCTCACCGCGCTGATCGGCACGCTGCTCTTTACCGAAAGAGTAAGCCCGCTGGGATGGGTCGCGATACTGGTGGTGATGGGCGGCGTCACGCTGATGCTCCTCGGCAAAATCGGCGCCGCTGCGTTCGGCAGCCGCGGCGCGGCCCTGTCAGAGCTGCTGCTGGGTCGGCCGGCGCAAGTGGCGCTGGCCTGCGCGCTGCTGTTTTCGCTGTCGTATCTGTTTCTGCGCGCCGCCACGCTCGAACTCGGCGAACAACATCACTTCCTCTGGCGCGCCGGGTGGACGGTCGTGCTCGCCACCACGATGCAAACCGTTTGCCTCGGTCTCTGGCTTGCGCGCAGCGAGCCCGCGGTGTTGCGGCAGATGTGGCCGGTGCGCGGCATCGCGAGTTTCATCGGCCTTACCAGCGCGCTTGGCTCCATCGGCTGGTACTCCGCGTTTGCGCTGCAAAATGCCTCATACGTGCGCGCTGTCGGTCAGATCGAAGCGGTGTTCACGCTGACGATCTCGTGGCTTTACTTCCGCGAGAAAATCACCGCCTTGGAACTGATGGGCATCGCGCTCACCGTCGCCGGCGTGCTGATGTTCCGGTTGGTTTGAGCGCGACTTCACCAGCGTTCGCTACACCGGCTTGACCGGTGTTCTTTTCGGCGGAGGCACACCCACCACGGCAATACGGATGGCCTCGGTGCTGTTGTTGAGCAACTGATGCTCCACCACGTCCGGCGGCATGTGGATGGTGTCGCCGGGGCCGACCTGCTGCTCCCGGATTTCGCCGGATTCGGTCTTCCACTGGATCACACCCGTGCCACTCAGCACGAAATAAATCTCCTCGAAATCCGCCGGGTATTCAACTTTGATGTCCTCATGCACGTACTGATCGTGCTTGTGCCAGTGGTGCGGGCTGTGGCCGGGCGCGATTTCATCGACATTAAAAAAGAAGCGCTCCGTGGTGATGATCTTTCTGATCTGCCCGGCTTCCTTGGGCAAACCGCGGATGTTCTGCGGCTTCACGTCGCTGGTTTTTACGATATTGAGTTGTGCCATGGGTTTCTCCGTAAATGTCCTTTCTGCAGGCTGCTGATGGATTTTAGCCTGACTCACGCGGTTGTTGCTGGCGCGATTTGGCATAATGACTTGTAGCAACGCCGCGGCGCTGCAAAAACCGAAACACCCGGAGAAAAGATACGCATGACCGACATCACGCTCGATAAAAGCCGCACAGCGCTGCTCATCGCCGACTTCTACGCCGAACAGATGAGCAAACTGCCGCACGCCGTCAGCCGGCAGTGCGTGGACAAAACCCTGGCCCTGCGGCAGGCCGCGCGCGCGGCGGGCATCTTCGTGTGTTATTCCGCGACCGTGTTCCGGCCGGGCTATGTCGAGATCAGCGAGCGCAACAAAATATTCAGCGAGCGCAAGCGCACCGGCGGGCCCGCCATCGCCGACCCGCTGAAGATCATTCATTCGCAGATGTTGCCAGGCGACGGCGAGCCGGTGGTCGGCAAGCACCGCGTCAACGCGATGTTCGGCACCGACCTCCAGATGATCCTCGGCGCGCGCAACATCGATACGCTGATCCTGCTGGGGTATGCGACGAGTGGCGTGGTGTTATCCACCTCCCGCTACGCCGC
>CANIID010000249.1 GCA_947467315.1 Betaproteobacteria bacterium
ATCGTGGGCAAGGCCATCGATGAAGCCTTGCCGCTGCTCACGGTATTTCCGCATGCGGTGGGCGGCCTGGTATGGAACTCGATTTTGAGCGCAGCGGAAATGGCGTTGATGGATATCAAGGCGCGCGCGGCGGGCGTGCCGATACACCGCCTGTTCGGCGCGCCGCTGCGCGACACCATCCGCGTCTACGGCAACATCAACCGCGCGGCCACCGATCGTTCGCCGGCGGGATTCGCCGCACTGGCGCGGGATCGCGCGGCGCAGGGCTACACCGCGTTCAAACTTGCGCCGTTCGACGGTGTGTATTGGGCCGATCTGAATGATGCGGAAGTGAAAAAGAAATATCGCCACGCGCTCGATTGCATCTTCGCCGTGCGCGACGCAGCGGGGCCGGACGCCGGCGTGCTGATCGATTGCCATTGGCGCTTTGACGAACCGACGGCGCTGCAACTGTTGCGTGATCTCGCGCCGGCGAAATTGTTTTGGGCCGAGTGTTTGACCTCGGAGCGCGCCGAGCATCATCCGGTGCTGGATCGCGTGCGCCGCGCCGCTGAAGACATGGGCGTGCTGGTCGCAGGCGGCGAACGGCAGATCGGCGTGCTGGGCTTCGAACCGTTGTTGCGCGCCAAGCTGCTCGACGTGGTGATGCCCGACATCAAATACACTGGCGGCTACACCGGCATGCTGGCAGTGGCGAATCGCGCGCATGAGTTTGGCGTGAAATTCTCGCCGCACAATCCCACCGGGCCGGTGTGCAATATGGCGAGCCTGCATGCGTGCTCGCTCGTGCCGAACTTTCTGATACTCGAGCGGCAGAGCGAAGGCAGCGTCTACGATGACATCATTATCGGCGATCATCCCAAGCTGGTGAACGGCAGCTACGCCGTGCCGCAAGGGCCGGGGCTGGGCATAACCCTGAATGAAGATGCGTTGAAGGCACGTCCGCCGGTGAAGCCGCGCGGGGAGTCTACGGCGGACCCGCGGTTGGGCTAAATCATGCGCCTTACCTTACCCGTCATTCCCGCCTTCGCGGGAACGACGGTGTTGGTAGATTGACGTTAGGCGTTAGCCAAGTTTTGACGAACACAATTCAATAACGAGTAACCCCATGACAACCCGCCCCATCATCACTGACCCCAGCGCCTGGATAGGCCCGCAAATCCAGCACGATGCATCGTGGGTGTATCGCTTCGACGCAGCGGCCATTGCTGAAATCGACGCCGCGCTCGCACACGCCAAGCAGGCAGACGCGCATATCCCTTTCGGACCGGAAGCCTTCCCATTGCCGCGCTTGTCGCACGAAATGGAAAAAATTCTCGATGACGTGGAAAATGGCCAGGGCTTCAAGTTGCTGCGCGGCATTCCGCGTGAGCGCTATTCCGATGCAGACTGCGAGCTGATTTACTGGGGCCTCACCGCGCACCTGGGTACGCCGATATCGCAAAACGCACGCGGTCACTTGCTGGGCCATGTGCGGGACGAAGGCCGCACGCAGTCCGATCCGAACGCGCGCGCTTATCAAACCAGCCAGCGTATGGATTTTCATACGGACATGCTGCCTATCGATTTACTGGGTTTGTTTTGTCTGCGCACGGCCAAGCGCGGCGGCGCGAGCAAAATCACCAGTGCGCTGACCGTTCATAACCTGCTGCGCGACGAACGCCCTGATTTGCTCGACGCGTTGTATGGCCAGTTTTATATCGACTGGCGCGGCGAAGAACCTGAAGGTGAAAAAGGCTTTTTCAGTCTGCCGATGTTCAGCGAATGCGGCGGCAAGGTGACCGCGCGCATCAATAGCCTGCCGTACTACGACTCGGCGGCAAGGCACGGTACGCCCTACGCGCCGACGCCGCTACAGCGCGAGGCGTTGGTGAAGGTGCAGGAAATCGCTAACCGCCCCGAACTGATGCTGACGATGGATTTTCAGGAAGGCGATATTCAACTCGTCAACAACCACACAATGTTGCACGCGCGCGAGGCGTATGAGGATTTCCCGGAACCCGGACGCGAGCGCCACTTGCTGCGTATGTGGATCGCGGTGGATGATGCCAGACGCCGGCCGCTCGCCGACACGCTGACGGATCGTTATCGCTGGGTGCAACGCGGCGGCATTCCGGTCAAACCAGCAAGGTCTGCATAAGTATATGTTTATAAATAATAAGTTATGAATCCACATGGGCAATCGTAGCGTGCGCCATGCGCGCGACAGCCGCGTGGAATCATTAGACAATCCCGGCTAGGAGCCTGGTTTATCGTGCGCATAGCGCACGCTACAGCAAGTTGTTAGCGCCATTGAAACGAGACCCGTCATGACCGTCACTTTCCGCAAGCTGCATCCCCACGTCGGCGCCGAAGTCAGCGCTATCGATCTGCGCCAGGTGCATGACCGCGCCACGCTGGAACAACTGCGCGCCGGCATGGACGCACACGGCGTGCTGGTGTTTCGTAATCAGCCGTTCACCGATGCCGAGCAACTGGCGTTCGCCGAGCGCTTCGACGGCGCGCTGCATGTGAAGCCGGGCGCGTCGGCGCTGGCGGCAAATCGCTTCGGCAATGACGCCATCGCTGATATTTCCAACGTGGATAACAGCGGCGCGATACTCAAAGCCGACGACCGCAAGCGCATGTACAGCCTCGGCAACCGGCTGTGGCACACCGATGCTTCGTTTCAGGATCCGGCGGGGCGTTATTCAACGCTATCGGCGAGGGTGATCCCCGAGGTCAATGCCGACACTGAGTTCGCCGACATGCGCGCCGCGTACGACACGTTGGACGACGCGACGAAGCAAAAACTCGACGGCTTGAAGGTGCATCACACCATCACGCACTCGCGTGAAATTCTCGGTTTTGATTTTTCGCGGGAAGAAAAAGAACGGCTCAAAGGCGCGATTCACCCCATCGTGCGCGTCAATCCGCGCACGCAGCGAAAATCGCTCTATCTCGCCGCGCACGCCACGCGCATCATCGATAGTCCGGTGGCCGACGGGCGCTTGTTTTTAATGGAGCTGACCGAGCACGCCACCCAGCGTGAATTCGTCTATCGCCACGTGTGGAAAAACGGCGACTTCGTGATCTGGGACAACCTCGCCACCATGCACCGCGCCACTGCGTTTGATGATGCGAAACATCATCGCGAATTGCGGCGGGTGACGACGATTGATGTGCCGTTGCCGGCGTAGCGTCAGTTCGCCACCCGTGACGGCAGTCCCGGTATTTTCAGCTTGATGACTTCCTGCACGACTTTCTCCAGTTCAACGTCGCTAATCGGCAGGCGTGGCGGGCGCAGGCTGCCGCCCGGTAATCCGAAAGCATTCATCAGCGGTTTCATCGCGCGCATGGCGCTGCCGCCGTAACGTTTGTTGAGCGTGGTCAGCATCATCACGCGGCTATAGGCTTCGTGCAGGCGCGGATAATCCTTGTCCTGCCACGCCGAGATGACCGCAGGAAACATGTCGGGCATCAGATTTCCTTCGCCGCCCATGAAGCCGTTGCCGCCCAGCCCCAATACGGTGAGCGCGTTGGCCGGGCCGGCGGCATGCACCTCGACGCGGTCGCCGACTCTGGCAATGAGTTCGGCAATGTAGCCTGAATCCGGCCCGCTGTAGGCGATGCCGGCAATGTGCGCATAGCGATGGACCAGCCGCTCGATCAGATCAATCGGCAGAAAGTAACCGGCGGCACGATGGCTGGAAAGATAGAGCGGCAGCGACGTGGATTCGATGACTGTGCCGTAGTACAGCTCCATCTCGGGCAGGGTGGGCGCGGAACCGTGGCCGATTTCGATTGAGCAGATTTGTGCTGCATCCACCTTCGCGTGCTCGGCGGCGCGCACAAATTCCACCATCTCGCCGATGACGCGCGGCTCGCAGCCCATCGCGCGCACCGGCACTTTTCCCTTCAATTCCTCGACAGCGATTGCCATCACGCGGTCGCGCTCATCGCGCGTCAGCGTGTACGCTTCGCTGCTGCCGCTGCCCGCGACGTACACGCAAACATCGGCAGCGCGCAAACGCCCCAGTTGTAGTCGCAGCGCCGCTTCGTCCAGTTGGCCATCGCCATCAAACGGTGTGATGCTGATGATGACCGTGCTTAGTTTTTTTTCCATCGAAGGTTGCTCCCGCTTTTTTGTGAGTGGCGCCTGTTCGGCGTCTATCCTGCGGCTATTCGGCGCGGATGCCTGCCGCCTTAATCGTCTTGCCTATCCGCTCCATTTCCGACTTCATTGTTGCCGCCAGTTGCGCCGGCGTGCTGCCCACTGGCTCAATGCCGACGTGGTTGAATTCCGCTTTCACCTCCGCCTGCGCCAACACGCGCACGATTTCCTGATTCAGCCGGTTGATGACAGCCACCGGCGTCTTTGCCGGCGCCAGTAGCGCGAAATGGGCCACCGATTCGTAGCCGGGCAGGCCGGTTGCTGCAATGGTCGGCAGGTCGGGGAACAGCGACGAGCGCTGTGTGGCGGTAATCGCCAGCGCGCGCAGCCGGCTGGACTTCAGATGCGGCGCCACCGTGCCCGCCGTGGGAAACATCAACTGCACCTGCCCGGATACCAGCGCGATCAGCGCCGGCGAGCCGCCTTTGTAGGGCACGTACGTCATGTCGAGACCGGCCATGAATTTAAACACCTCGGCGGCGATATGAATGATGCCGCCGGATGCGCCTGCATAGTTGAGTTGCCCCGGACGCGCTTTCGCTAGTGCGATCAGCTCGCGGGTTGACCTCACGGGTAGCGAAGGGTGAACGACCAGGATGCAGGGCGATCACGTCGCCGTGGTGATGGGCGAAAAATCCGCGATCGGATCGTACGGCACCTGCGCGCGCATAAACGGGAGTATCCACAGGTTGTTGCCGTAGAGCAGCAAGGTGTGTCCGTCGGGCTGCGCCTTGGCCACGATCTGCGCTGAGACGACTACACTGCCGCCGCGGTTCTCCACGATCACCGGCTTGCCCAGCGCCGGCGTGATGCCTTGTGCAATGACACGCGCGGCAAAATCGTTGCCGCCGCCGATTTCCGCCGTGACGATACGTATGGATCTGGAGGGAAATTCCTGCGCGGATGCTGCGGTGGCCGCTAGTGCCGCCGCGCCGGTCAAGCTTGCCAGGCGCACCCAGGCCGCCGTAAATGCGATGCTCATGTAGCCATGCTCCGTACTTCCTTGTTTTCGTCGTCCACGAGTATAGGTGGTCAGACGCGATTATTCCGGCTGTATTCCTGCCGCCTTGACGACTTTTGCCCATTTCGCCAACTCGGATTTCATGAATGCCGCGAGTTGCTCCTGTGTGCCGGCGACGACTTCGGCGCTGTCGGCAGCGAGGCGTTCCTTGACATCGGGCAGGTTCAGTATCGCCACGGATTCTTTGTAGAGGCGGCTGATGATTTCCGGTGACGTGCCGGTGGGCGCGAACAACCCCGACCACTGCACCGCTTCGTAACCCGGCACGCCGGCCTCGGCGATGGTGGGGATGTCGGGTAGCGCGGCCGAACGTTTGGCGCTGGTGATGCCGAGCGCGATCAACTTGCCGGTGCGCACGTGTGGCACGGTGAGCGGCATCGAGCTGGTGGCCATCAGCGCGGAGCGTCCCGCCAGCAGATCGATCAACCCCGGCATGGTGCCCTTGTACGGAATATGCATGAGCTTGATTTGCGCCATGCTGGTGAGCAACTCCACCGTCAGGTGTGGGTTCGTGCCGTGCCCCGACGAGGCATACAGAATTTCGCCTGGTCGCGCTTTTGCCAGCGCGATAAGCGCCTTGACCGACTTGGCGGGCAAAGAGGGATGCGCCAACAGGAGATTGGGCACGAAGTAGGTTTGTGTAATCGGCACGAAGTCCCGAATCGGGTCGAACGGCAGTTTCTTGTAGCTCGACGGCACGATAACAAGCGCGCTCGGCGCCACCAGCAGCGTGTGACCGTCGGGTGCGGCCTTGGCCACGATGTCCGTGCCGATGATGGTGCCGGCGCCGGGGCGTATATCCACGATCACTTGCTTGCCCCAGCGTTTGGTGAACTCATTCGCCATCATGCGCGCACAGTTGTCGCTGGGGCCGCCCGGCGCCGTGGGCACGACAATGCGGATGGGGCGGCTGGGGTAGGTTTCTTGCGCGAATGCGCAGGCTACCCAAGCGCCGCAGAAGATTGCCGCGAGGCCACGATGCATGACTTACTCCCCGGTAATCCCGGCCGGCGCCCAGCCCCGCTTGGCGCGTATCGATGCGTTGCCGATGATTTCCACAATGGCCGGCTTGCCGCATGCCAGCGCTTTGTCGAGCGCGCCGCGAATATCGGCGGGTTTTTCCACGCGAATACCAAAGCAGCCCATCGAATTAGCGACGTTGGCAAAATTGACTTCTTTCTGAAACGTCGCTGACTCGGCCACGCCGCCGGAGTAATTGTTGTTGACCACCATCACTGCGTTGATGCCGCAGCGCGCGGCGGTTTCCATTTCGGCCATGTGGTAATAAAAGCCCGCGTCGCCGGCGAAGCCGATCACCGGTGTGTTGGGCAGCGCGGCTTTCACGCCGAGGGTGCCGGGGAAGCCCCAACCGAGTGAGCCGCCGCAGCGGATGTAACGCTGGCCGGCTTTCATCTTCGCCATTTGCGCGGTCCACAGCGCGGCGTGAAAAGTATCGACCACCAGCACGGCATTCGACGGCATCCATTCGCCCAACTCTTTCGCGATGCGTTCGGGGCGGATCGGCACGTCGTTGGAGTTACGCAGCGGGTCGCTCTCGGCCCAGTAGTCGGCGACGTAACCGCGGCATTGTTCCAGCCACTCCGCGCGCGGTGTGGCCGCGCCCGCTTCGGCGAGCATGCGGGTCAGCGTGGCCTTGACGTCGCCGCACAGTGACGCCTCGTTGGGGTAATTGCGGCCCAGTTCATTCGGATCGATATCGAGCTGAATGGTGCGCGTGCCGATTTTCGGAATCTGCCAGCCGTTGGTGACTTGCCCGCCGGTGTGGCTGCCGATAAAAAACACCAGGTCGGCTGCGGCCACCGCCTTGTTCGCGCACCAGCGTGAGTAGCTGCCGGGCACGCCCACGCCCAGCGCATGATCGTCGGGCACCAGCGCGCGCGCGTGCAGGCTGGTGGCGATAGGGATTTGCAGTTTGTCGGCGAGCGCGACCACTTCCGCGCCGGCGAGTGACTTCACTGCGCCGCCGCCGACCACGATGATGGGCTTGGCGGCTTCTTTCAGCGCTTTCAACGCGGCGTGGATATCGGCGAGTTCGGCGGTCGGGCGAAACGCGGGGTAACGCGTGTAACGTTGTTCGACGGTGAGATCGTAGTCGGCTTCTTTGTCGAGCATTTGCCCGGCGTTGCCGCGCAATTCCAGATGCACCGGGCCGGGCGCGCCGGTGGTGGCATCGCGAAACGCCTGGCGCAGCAAGTCGGGGAAGCGCGAGGCGGTGTCCACCGAGTAGTTGGCCTTGGTGATGCCATCCCACGCGGTGTGGTCTTCGGCGTTTTGATACGCATGACGATAACGCGGCATGTCGTTTTGTCCGCCGCTGATGGCGATAACAGGCGAGCCCGCCATGTGCGCGTCACGCACACCTGCGGCGAGGTTGGTGCTG
>CANIID010000250.1 GCA_947467315.1 Betaproteobacteria bacterium
ATCGCGTTGACCGCCTCACTGAGCTGCTGCCGTTTAACTGGAAACCCAGGGCGGCCTGACTTCGACCTGCCTTCGACTCATCTCTGGTCGAAAATCAGCAATCTTCATCGCGCAGCTCGGCGTCAATACGGGATTCCCGGACGCTTACGAACCTTTCGTCTCTCCAATAGTGGTTAGATTTTACAAGAGCTTGCCAACAGGAAAATTGAATGCCACGCGATTTTTCTACTAAATGTGAACTGAAGAAGCAGTTTATGGTGGGTGATAGGCGTGAGTGGCGATGGATAGAGGTCTTGGTTTCGAAGGTAATTGGCGCTCCGTCACACACAGTTCATTGCGCACATTGTCATGGAAAGGCACGCATTCATAGACAACAAATTGCCGACGGCCCGCAGGACCATGTAGAACATCTTGCTCGCCAGGATTCAGAGAACTGTCGCGCTGGGATCTATTTCGAGGGCGCACATAAGCTATCCAGTGCGCCAGTGGAGTGAACATCATGAAACCCATTCCCGCGCCTAGAGCGATGCTTCCTCATGCATCACGCGGACACATTCGGGCTGTGCGCCATGATCGCCGATGACAACATTGGCTATGGGATAAGAGATGGAGAGTTGCTTTTCATTGCGGACGTCTCAAGAGGGTTAGCCTGCGGGTGCATATGCGCCCGCTGCGGTCAGATGCTGGTCGCAAAGAAGGGGCCAAGACGTCAGCATCATTTCGCTCACTATAAAATCACTAGCTGTCACGGAGCGGCTGAATCTGTACTCCATCTCCTCGCAAAGGAGCTGATAGCTGAGTTGGATGTGCTGGCGATTCCCCAATACAATTTCGTTAAACTACGAAAGACAAAGGCAGGCTCGCTTGTTCAACACGGCGCCCTCGTTGCTAAAGGCGGCAATGTGCGAATCCACAACGTAAGAGTCGAAGAAAGTGAAGGCGGCTTCGTCCCGGACATCATCATCGAATCGGGCTCGAAATCGTTGATCATCGAAGTGGCTGTCACGCACAAAGTGGCACGTGAAAAGCTGCGCAGAATTCGGCGTCGAAATTTACCGGCCATCGAAATTCGACTTGATCCAAATGATTCGTTGCTCCCGCGCGAATCACTCAGAAATAAGTTGCGCAATGAGTTGACCTCGAAGGCGTGGCTGTTTCATCCAGACCAGCGCGAAGCAGAGCGAGTATTCATTTCCAAGTTCCGTGGTGTGCTTGCGCATAACCGCACAAAGTTTCGTCAATCCACGACCTCATCCCGCTTTCTGGTCCCGTCGTCTTTGGAGCCGCCTTTGTCCGAGTATGATCGAACGGCAGAAGAATTCCACAGGACACATCGCCGGTACCCAACAATGGAAGAGTGCCTGCTACTGTGGCCACGCCTATGGAAACCGTGAGACCTAACCGGCGCTTGTAACAGACCGGTTGCCAGCGTCACCGGCAACGCCCCTCAATCTGGCGTCCGTCGGCGGTTGCTCAAGTGCGGCGTTGGCGGCCTGAGTTGAAGCTAAGGTCGAGTAGCAGTCTCAGGCATTGACGATTTAATGTTGTTTGGCATATTTCGACTGATGCCTACGCACCCCGACAGTTCCAGTCAGAACAAATCGCAACGCGTGTCCATCAATCAATATACGCCCCCGAACTCTTAACCAGCTTGGCCCATTTCACGATATCCGCCTTGAGGTAAGTCGCAAACTGTTCAGGCGTGCTGGTGCCGATTTCGAAGCCTTGACTATAGAGGCGATCCTTGACGTCCTGCGACTGCAATATCTTTACGGTTTCGGTGTGCAGCTTGTTGACGATTCCCCTGGGCGTGCCGGCGGGCACGAGCAAGCCTTGCCAGTTTTCCACCTCGTAGCCCGGCAGACCGGACTCCGCGATGGTGGGCACGTCGGGCGCGAAGATGGAACGCTTCGCACTGCTCACGCCCAACGCGTTTAACCGGCCCGCCTTGACGTGCTGTATCACGGCGGGCAACGCTGCTATGCCCAACGGCACCTGATTGCCGAGTAGTTCGGTCACCACGGGCGCCGCGCCTTTGTGGGGCACGTGCTGGATTCTGATGCCGGCCATGGCGTTGACTAATTCACCGGCAAGATGCGCCGGCGTGCCATTGCCGGCCGAAGCAAAACTCAAGGTGCTTTGCCCGGATTTGGCACGGGCAATCAGTTCCTTGATCGACTTGATCGCGGTCGCGGGGTGTGCCGCCAGTATCAGCGTGGATGATGCAATGGCCGTCACCGGTGCAAAGTCTTTCACGGTGTCGTAGGGCATTTTGCGATACAGGCTGGGATTGATGGTGAGCGGGCCGACATAGCCCATCAGCAGCGTGTAACCGTCTGGCGCCGCTTTAGCGGCAAGGTCAGAACCGATGTTGCCGCCCGCGCCGGAACGGTTGTCGATGACGACTTGCTGGCCGCAGTGCTCGTTGAGTTTGTAGCCGATAGCGCGGGCGAGTACATCGGAGGGGCCGCCTGCCGGGAAGGGCACGATCCAGCGTATCGCTTTGACGGGGTAGGCGCTTTGTGCGGTTGCGCCGCCAGCGCAGGCCATAAACGCAATCAAAAAACACAACGACGAACGACGCCATGCATTGCTCACGAGCGATCTCCAGGCTGTTAAGACTTTGGACATCTATGGCGCGTCTCGCGCCCTCACGTATGATTATAATGGTGAAAACAGCATGCACTGGAGGTCTGCGATTCTTAAATCCCTCGTTCTTTCGCTAACAACCGCGGCCAGTGCCGCGCTATCACCCGCACTGCATGCGCAGCAGGATTGGCCTGTCCGGCCATTGCGTATCATCGTGGCCTTCGCGGCGGGTTCGTTCACCGATGTGGCCGCGCGCGCGATAGGTCGTGAATTGACCGAGCAGCTTGGGCAGCAAGTGATCGTCGAAAATCGTCTCGGCGCCGGCGGAACACTGGGCACCCACGCTGCCGCCAAGGCGACGCCGGACGGCTACACGCTGTTGCTATACGACAACTCGTTTGCGATATGGCCGAAGCTCTATCCCAAGCTCCCGTTCGATCCGGTGAAGGATTTTACGCAGGTGAGTCTGGTGGCCGAATCACCTTCCATGCTGGTGGCGCGTTCGAATCTGCCTGCTAAACACCTGCGCGAACTCGTGGAACTTGCACGCGCCAAGCCGGGTGAACTGACCTTCGGCACGGCGGGGCAAGGGTCTACCGCGCATCTCGCGTCGGAATGGTTTCTCGGTATTGCCGGGGTAAAGTTGACTCATGTGCCGTACAAGGGTGTGGCGTTGGCCATTGCAGAAGTGGTGGCCGGGCGCATTGATATGTCGATTGCGGGGCTGGCCAGCGGCATGGGGCAGGTGCGCGCGGGCCGGGTGAACGGATTGGCCGTGACGGGCAAGGAACGTAGCGCCGTGCTGCCGGAGGTGCCGACGTTTACGGAAGCGGGCTTTGCCGCCTATCGCATGGTTCATTTCTGGGCGATTGCCGTGCCCGCATCGACACCGCCGCGGTTGGTTTCGCGCCTGAATGTCGAAGTAGCTCGCGTGCTGGAAAAGCCTCGCTTGAAAGAGCTGTTCGTGAGTCAGGGTGCGGTTGCCGTGCCGAGCTCGGCGGCTGATCTCTCGCGCCGTATCAATGACGATATAAAAACGTGGCGTGATTTGATTGTGAAGAACGGCATCAAGGTGGAATGACATGATAGAACGCCATTTGGAGATCAAAACGCCCAGCGGGGCGATGGAAACGTTTATTGTGCATCCCAGCGAGGGCGGCCCGTTTCCGGCCGTGGTGCTGTACATGGACGTGTGGGGCATCCGCGAAGAATTATTCGACATCGCGCGGCGCATTGCGACTGTCGGCTACTACTGCGTGTTGCCGGATTTATATTACCGGCAGGGCAAGGTGCGCACTGAATTCCGCGACGCCGACAAGCGCATGATCTCGATGGATCTTCTGACTGAGTCGCAACGGCAGATCGCGCTGACGCCGCTGGAAAAACTCACCGACGATATGGTGATTGCGGATACCGCGAGCCTGCTCGAATTTTTTGCGCGCGGCGAACCCGTGCGATCCGGCGCGATCGGCGCGATAGGTTATTGCATGGGCGGGCGGCATGTGTTCCGAGTGATGGGGGCTTTCCCGCAGCGCTTCCGCGCGTGTGCGAGCTTGCATGGCTCACTCATAGTGACTGACGAGGCAGATTCACCGCATTTATCTGCAGCTAAAGGCGCTGGCGAATTGTATTGCGGCCTGGCGGAAAAAGACCGTCACGCGCAGCCGGCCAAGGTGAAGGTGCTGCGCGACACCGCGTGGCAACTGAAATTTCATCATGAACTGCATAAGGGGGCGGATCACGGTTATGCCTTGCCTGACCGAGATGTGTACCACAAACAGGCGGCCAATCGCGATTGGGAAGTGATCTTCGGCATGTTTCGACGCCAGATGCCGTTATAGAAAGGATTGCCATGTTACTGAAAAACAAAATTGCGGTGATTGCGGGGGATGCCTACGGGGTGGGTCATGCCGCAGCGGCGCTGTTCGCGCGCGAGGGCGCCAGCGTGGTGTGCATCGACGACAATGCCGGGTTCGAGCGTGCCAAAACGCTGCGACTCGGTGAACTGGAAGTGCCTTATTTCCATGCGGACGTGACCGACACCAACCAAGTGCAGGCGGTGGCGGGCGCGTGCGAAAAAATGCTGGCCAGGGTGGACATACTTTTTAATATCGCTGGGCGCGGCGCAATCAAGCAGGCGTTCGAGGCCACCACGGAGGAGACCTGGGCGACCATGATCGGGCGCAATTTGACCGCCGGTTTTCTATGCGGTAAATATTTTTTGCCACTGATGAAGCGCGCTGGTGCGGGTTCGATCATCAATCACGGCTCGATAGACGGCTTTCTGGGCAACCCGTCCATCGCGGCGTATTCGGCGGCGAAGGGCGGCGTGATTCCGCTGAGCCACGTGATGGCGCACGATCTTTCCAAATACTGTATTCGCGTGAACAGTATTTCCACTGGGGGCATACGGCCTACTGCGGCGGCCACATCGGCAAGGGATGAAGCGCGTATCGCCGTGACACCGTCGCAACGCATGGGCACAGCCGAGGATGTGGCGAAAGTCGCGCTGTTTCTGGCGTCGGATTTGGCGTCGTACGTGAACGGCGCCGATATCGTTTGTGATGGTGGGCGCACCACGTCCACGCATGGTTGTTACGACGACTGATCCGGCGGGTGTTACGGCCCGGCTTTTTTGTGGCGCGGCAATGCCAGCGCCAGCGGCAATCCCAGGCACCCGATCACGAGGGATGCCGTCAGCGACCAGGTGTAATCGCCGGTCATGTCGAACAGGCCGCCGCCCAGCCAGCCGCCCAGCGCCATGCCGGTGCTGGCCCCCAGCATCTCAAACGAGTAAATAGAGCCTAGCGGCGCCTTCGCACCGAACAACTGCCGGTTGATGATGGGGAAGCCCACCATTTCGCCGCCGTAGCACAGGCCAAAGATCACGGCGAACAAGTAGAAGGCCCAGGCGTCGGTGGCAAAAAATAAAATGATCACCGGCAGGCTCTGGCCGAGCAGCGATACCGTCAGCACGGTACGGCCACCGAGGCGCTCGGCGAGGACGGAGAAGGCAAAGCGGCTGATGACCGAGGTGCCCGCTATCGTGGCAAGCACCCCAGCCGCCTCCAGGCCGGGTATCCCTTTGAAGGTCGCCATGGATACGACATGCGCGAGAATAACCGCGTGAGCCACGCAGCCGATATGATGGATACTCATCAGCTTCCACACGGTTTTCTGACGGAGTATCTCGCGCAGACGCACCGGCGCTACGACGGCTGCACCCGGCACGGGTGGCTTTTCCGGATTGTCTTCAGCGCCGTAGGCCGTCAATCCTTTGTCGGACGGACGGTTGTAGATGAACAGTGAAAAAAACGCGAGTATCAAGCCAACCACGACGCCGATGACCATGAAGGTATTTTGCCAGCCGCGAGTTTCCAGCATCCAGCGAAACAGCGGCGCAAAAATCACCGGCCCCAGCCCTTGGGACGCCCAATACAGGCCAAGGGCAATTCCCATGTTGCGGTAGAACCATCGCGTCATGATGACCGGCAGCAACACGCTGAATGCCGCGTGCCCGAGAGAGCCGACGAAAAATCCGTAGAACAGATAAAAGTGCCACAGCTCCGTGATGGTGCCGAGGAGCACGGTGCCGGTGCCGATCAGTATGGACGCGCCCAGCATGAGCATGCGCGCGCCGTAGCGGTCACCCAGCCAGCCCATGAGTACGACCGCAGGCAGCCCGATAATGAAAGCGAGGGAATAGGCAAACGATATGTCGCCGCGCTTCCAGCCAAAAGTGGCAACCAGCGGATCGATGAAAACACCAAACGAGGCTGAATCCGCGCGACTAACGATATTGAGGATGCAAGCGGCCCCGAGGATAATCCAAGCGTAGTGCAGTTTGTGTTGTTTTAGGTACGCCACGGATCAGCCGCTTTCAGAGGTTTTTTAATCTGCGGGAAATTCCCGACATCGTCACGGTATAGTAGCATTGCACACTGCTTGTGACGCTCGCAGTCTTGTGCAAGGGGTGCGCACGATTTTCAGCGATTCACTGTTTCCACCGGCGTAGCTGGCGAGGTTATGAAATACCTGTTGATATTTTTGTTGTTGGCCGGTCTTGCCGTCGTGGAATATTTTCACCACCGGTCGGACGGGCACGCATCTCACGATCTGGCGGGTGCCGCACCACACCAAAAAATGGACGGCGCTCGCGACATGCTGCGCCAGCACCTGCACAGTCATCGATAGCCGGTTGCCGTCGTGGCCGGGGTTGTGTCAGGCTGTTGGGTCAGCCTTTGGCGGGCGTGAGTGCCGCGCGCTGCTCGATCACGGTAAAAATCACACGGGTGTCTTTTTCCCCCAGTCCGGCGGCCAGCGCGGCTTGTTGTTAGTGCTGTGCCATGTTTGAGACGCTCACTGGGACATGGAGTTCTTTCGCCATTGCCTGAAAAGTGTCGAGGTCCTTGTTCATCAGAGCGACCTTGAAGCCGAGCTCGAAGTGGCGTGGGATCAATGCACGGTCGACGCGCGCCAGAGCATTGCTGTTGCCGCTGCTGGCCATGACGATATCCGCCATGGTTTTCAGGTCGAAGCCGGCCTTGAGACCGACGGCGAATCTTTCCATCATGGCGCAGGTGTTGACCGTGGACATCGTGTTATGGATGGCCTTGATGGTGTTGCCGGCGCCGGCAGGTCCGACATGGCAGATGTTCGTGCCGATAGCATTGAGTATCGGACGCACCTGTTCCCGTACTGGGCATCGCCGTCGGTCATGACCGCCAGCGTCGCGGCCCTGGCGCCGGCTTCGAGCTTGCGCGCCGTCGAAGGCAGCACGCTGCTGAGGTCGATAAGCACCGCCCCCTTTCTTGCTAGTGTAGTGCGTCAAATAGAAGTGCGCTTATTTAAGGCCGCCCGGGCACGGGTGACTTTGGCAAGAATGTCAGTTGCCTTAGCGGTCCAGATGAAAGGTTTGGGGTTCGCGTTGTGCAAGGCGATATATTCGTTGATGGCGATC
>CANIID010000251.1 GCA_947467315.1 Betaproteobacteria bacterium
ACGCTTTCGCTTGGAAAGAATCCGCAGATTTCGATCATCATCGGCACTCAACTTAACTGGCTTGGCAACTCGCATGGCACTGATCTCCTTTTTCGTTGGAGTTCAGGTCGCCATATAAGTTCCGTTATTTATGATGCACTACACTAGCCGCTAGACTGCCGCGCGCATACAAACCAACGAGGAAAGAGTGATGACGGGATTTGTCAGACGGATCGTGACGGGGCACGACAAGAGCGGAAAGGCCATTGTGCTTTCCGATGGATACACGCCGGTAGTCAAGACCGATCCGGCGCGCCCCGGTTACCGGGGCACGGATGTGTGGAAGACCTTTGCCATGCCCGCGCCGATTACCGCCGATGAGGCTGATCCGACGCTTGGACCGAGGCCGTTGCTGCCGGCGCCCAACGGCACGACCATACGCATCACGGAGCTCGCGCCGGAATCGCCGGAGCTGCGTAATATGAGTGCGGACAAGGTGCGTTCGGTGTTTGAAGGCTCCGGTGCGCCATCGGCTTCGACTTACCAGCCGGGCGCGCGGCATCCGCTGATGCATCGCACGGAAACCATCGATTACGCAGTCGTGCTAGACGGCGAAATCACGCTGGTGCTGGACGATCAGGATATCGTGCTGAAGACGGGGGACGTGGTGGTTCAGCGCGGCAACACCCATTCATGGAGCAATCGCTCGGACAAGGTTTGCCGCATGTTGTATGTATTGATCGACGGCCGCTTTGATCCAGAGCTCAAGGCGATGCTGGATGCGGGCGGTGCTCACTGAGTTTACTGAGCCGAGCTCAAACAAAAACGCCCCGGATTCGGGGCGTTTTTTGTGGTGATGAACCTAAAGACTACAGCGTGGCGGCACTCCCCAAAATCACCGTGCATTGGCTCGACAAGACACCACCGTTTCCGTGTGCCAAAGCGACATCGCAGTTTTTAACCTGGCGCTTGTCGCACTCACCGCGCACCTGCCGTATCGCTTCGATCAGCACCAGCAGGCCATACATGCCCGGATGGCAATACGACAAACCGCCGCCGCTGGTGTTAACCGCGAGCTTGCCGCCGGGGGCGATGGTGCCGCCTTGCACGAAGCGGCCGCCTTCGCCTTTGGGGCAGTAGCCCAGGTCTTCCAGAAACAGGATCGGCGTGATGGTGAAGGCGTCATACAGCGACAGCATGTTCATGTCGCTCGGTTTCATGCCCGCCATCTTGAAGGCTTTGGGGCCGGAAATTGCCGCGGCAGTCACGGTCAAATCCGCCATGCTGGAAATATTAGCATGGCTGATCGACTCGCCGGTGCCGAGCACGTAGACGGGTTTTTTCTTCAGCGTTTTGGCTTTGTCGGCCAGCGTGAGGATGATCGCGCCGCCGCCGTCGGTAACGAGACAGCAATCGCGCACCGTGAACGGGTAGCTGACCATGCGCGCGTTGATCACTTGCTCAATCGTCAGCGGTTCTTTTTCCCAAGCCTTCGGGTTCATCAGCGCCCATTTGCGCGCCGACACGGCCACTTCCGCGAGCTGCTCACGTGTCGTGCCGTATTGATGCATATGGCGCGAGGCCGCCATGGCATAGGCCGTCGGCGGATTGAACGGACGATACGGTGTTTCGTAATAGTTGTATTCGGGACGCGCGGCGGCGGCGCGGCTGACCGAGCGCTGCGTGCTGCCGTAGCAAATCAGCGCGACTTTGCACAAGCCCGCTTCGAGCGCGGCCTGCGCGTGCGCGATGTGGGTCATGAACGACGAGCCGCCGATGATGGTGCCATCGAAGTAATCGGGCTTGATGCCGAGGTATTCGGCCACCGCCATCGGCGCCACGCGGGCCTGCGACATGGCGCAAAATACGCCGTCGATGTCTTTCAGTTTCAGGCCGCAGTCGTCGAGCGCGGCCAGCGTGGCCTGCGCGATCAGGTCCATCGGATTGGTGTGCGGCGCGACTTGTCCGAGATCAGATTCGGCGGCGCCGACTACGGCCACACTGCCACGTTTAAGGGTGCTCATTATTTGGCCTCCAGCGGCGTGAACACGGGATAGGGCAACTGCTTGTCGTCACCCGGCAGAATTTTGACTTTGACGCGCATGCCGATTTTGACGTTCATCGCGTCGATGCCTTCCACGCGGCTCATCATGCGAAAGCCTTCGTCCAAGTCAATCAGCGCGATGTTCAGCGGCGCTTCGCCTTTGTAATGCGTGGCGGTGGTGGCATACACCGTGCCTAAGCCTTTCGATACGCGCCATTCGATATTGGTGCTGCCGCTGCCGGGGGCGGCGACGCGCGGGTAGAAGAAGGCTTTGTTGTCGTCGGTGCAAATCTGGTAGGCGAGCTCGCCTTTTTTGCAGTGCTCGAGATACGTGCCGAGCGGGGACTGCTTCATTAAATCCGGAACCATAGAAAAAATCTCCTGAAATAGCGGGAACGGGATGGGTGTGGCAGGGAAATAAACAGATGCTGTTATGCTCGGGCGATGATAACTCAAGTCTCCAAATCAAACGGCGATTGCGTAGTAAACAGACAAGATCGTAGAATGCATTTTTCCATTCTTTCCATTCTGTATTGTGAACAAGCTTCTGGGTATGCTGGCTTTTGTAAAGGTCGCCGATAGCGGCAGCTTTACGTCGGCCGCGTCGCAACTCGGCGTGTCGGTTTCTGCCGTGGCGAAAGCGGTGGCGCGCCTGGAAGAAGAGCTGGGCATCCAGTTGCTGGTGCGCTCCACGCGCAAGCTCGCGTTAAACGATGACGGTCGCGATTACTACGCGCGCTGCCTGCAAATCCTCAATGACATTGAAGACGCCGAAGCGTCGCTCAAAAGCGCCGGAGAAGCGCCGAAGGGGCAGTTGAAGGTTTCATTCCCGGCGTTGTTTGGGCGGCTGACGTTTCTGCCGCGCGCGGCGGAGTTCACCGAGCGCTATCCCGACATTGTGCTTAACGTCAGCCTCGATGACCGGCAGGTGGATTTGATCGAACGCGGGCTTGACCTCGCGGTGCAGGTGGGCGAGATCAACAATCCGCGCTATGTGGCGCGGGTGTTGAATCGCGGGCAGCGCGTCACCTGTGCATCCCCGGCGTATTTCAAGGCGCATGGCGAACCGAAAACGCCGGAGGATCTGACGCAACACTGTTGTATCGCCAGTGCCTTGTTTCCGGTGTGGCCGTATAGCGTGAAAGGCAAACGCATCGAAATCGCCGTGCGCGGGCCGCTGGTGTTGACCGGCGGCGACGCGGTACGCGAGGCCGCGCTGTTGGGGCTGGGCGTGGCGCAATCAAACTGGTGGACCGTGCGCCATGATCTGGCGGATGGCAGTCTGATTGAAGTGTTAAAGCCATACGCGGTGGAAGGCCAGCCGATCAGCGTGGTGTATCCGCCGACGCGCCATGTGCCGCGCAAATTGCGCGTGATGATCGATTTTCTGGTGGAAATCACGCGTATACCCGATGGTGCGGACGCGCACCGTTTGCGTAAATAACTCAGCCGTTCTATTCAGGAGAAACACATGCGTTTAGGTTACTTCACCATGCCGATGCATCCGGAGGAGCGCAGTTGCACCGACACGCTTCATGAAGATCGCGAGGCCATCATCCTCGCCGACAAGCTGGGCTTTTATGATGCGTTTGTCGGCGAGCATCTGACCGAGAAAACCGAAAACGTCACGAGCAGCCTGCTGTTTCTCGCCACGCTGATCAGTGACACTAAAACCATCAAGCTCGGTACCGGCACCTGCAATCTGTCGCAACAGCATCCGGTGATCTTTGCCTCGCACGCGGCGATGTTCGATCACTTGGCCCGGGGGCGGTTTATTTTTGGTATCAGTGCGGGGGCGCTGCCGTGCGATGCCGAGGCGCTGGGCAATCTCGATCAGGACCGCAACAAGATGTTCGCCGAAAGCATCGAGGTGATACTGGCGATCTGGGAGCGTGATCCGCCGTACAACATCGATTTCCCGAACAACCGCTTCAAGGTGTCGGTAGAAAAAATGCAGGACGCCAACATCGGGCGTGGGCATCTGTACAAACCCTATCAAAAGCCGCGTCCGGAAATCGTCGGCACGGTCGTAGCACCCTTCTCCAAGGGCGTGATCCAGATGGGACAGCGCGATTTTCATCCGCTGTCGGCGAATTTTTTGTTTTCGAAATGGCTGCCGAGTCACTGGGCGAATTACAGCGAAGGCAAAAAGAACGCGGGCCAGACCGCCGACCCCGCCGATTGGCGCATCGCCCGCACCATCTTCGTCGCCGACGACGAGGCAACGGCGAAGCGTTACGGTCGCGATGATCCGCGCAGCCCGTACCGTTATTACTGGAAACAACTCACCTACAAAATGATGAAGGCCAAACGCCAGGTCATTTTCAAGAACGACCCGTCCGAACCCGATTCCGCGATCACTGAAGATCGCGTGCTCGACAATCTGGTGATCTATGGCACGGTGAATAGCGTGGTCGATCAGATACTCAGGCTCCGTGAACAAACCGGCGACTTCGGCGAGATTGTTTACGCCGGCATGGATTGGGTCGATCCGAAATTGGCAAAGCGCTCGATGGAATTGATGGCGAATGAGGTGATGCCGCGCGTGAATGCGGCGATAGCGGCGGGCGGTGCGGCAAAGAAGGCGGGGTAGTTACTTAAGTTTCTGTTTTTAAACACTATTTTATGATGGGGATGGCGATGGCGCAATACGCGGGCGGGGGTGAGGGTGGACGGGATGCGTAAGTTCGATGCGGCGCTTGCCGCCGTCACTGTGGTTGGCGTACTCGCGGTAAGCGCCGCGTTTGCACAAACTGCGAACGAAGTTTATCCCGCGCGTCCGATCCGTCTGGTGAATTCGTTATCGGCTGGTTCCGCCGGTGACCGGATGGCGCGCCAGTTCGCCGACGCGTTGGTGCCGCGTCTGAATCAGAAAGTGCTGGTGGACAATCGCCCCGGCGACGGCGGCAACATCGCAGCACTCGCGGTGGCCAAAGCGCCGGCGGATGGTTATTTGCTGCTGTTCAGTTCCACCGCGTCGCTCGCCATTCAGATGACTTACGGAGCAGGTACGCTGAATTACGATCTGCGCCGCGACTTTGCGCCGATCTCCACCGTGGCGCAGATACCCAACGGCTTTTTTGTCACGCCGGTGTTCACGGGCGATACATTGCAAGCGCTGGTGAAAGAAGCCAAGGCGCAGCCCGGTAAATTGACGTGCGCCTCATCGGGTGTGGGCGGGCTGCTGCATCTGACGTGCGAGCTGTTTAAGAAATCCGCTGGCGTGGATGTGTTGCACGTGGCGTACAAAGGCTCGACTGCGTTTTTGCCGGAGCTGGTGTCGGGCCGCATCACGCTCGCCTTCGATAACGTGCCGGTGTATGTGCCGCTGGTCAACGCGGGCAAGCTCAAGATACTCGCGGTCACCACGAAAAAACGCGCCTCAGTGTTGCCCTATGTGCCGACCACCGCCGAGCTTGGCATGCCGCAACTGGAATCGATGGGCCTGTTCGGTCTGCTCGCGCCGCTGCGCACGCCGGATGCGGTGGTGAAGATGCTGAGCACCGCATCGGTCGCAGCGCTGCAACAGCCTGCGTTGCGCGCGCAGAGTTCGAAGGATGGTGTGGATCCGGGCGGCAGCGCGCCGCAAGGCCTGCGCGATCAGATCGACAGTGAAATCAGCAAGTGGGCGCGCGTCATCAAGGACGCCAATATCGGGCGTGAGTGATGGTTTGTAACTATATGTTTTTAAACGATATTATTTTATGATTGATTGGTTTGTGCCCTGCGTCGCATACGCCCGCCGTCGTTCCCGCGCAGGCGGGAACCCATACGGTGTCTCCTATGGCGATTGGGTTATGGGTTCCCGCCTGCGCGGGAACGACGGTGAGGGTAGATTCTCGGTGAACCGGATGATGGGTTTGTGGGTATTCATCCTGTGCTGCGCGATGAGCTTCAATGCACTTGCGCAAAAATTCCCCTCACGTCCCATCCGCATGATTACCGCCACCACCGTCGGCTCCGGCCCCGACGTGATTGCGCGTTTGCTCGCGGCGCGCTTGACCGAATCACTCGGCCAGCAAATCGTGGTGGACAATCGCGCGGGTGCTTCCGGCCTGATCGGCGCGGAACTGGTGGCGCGTGCCGCGCCCGACGGGCACACGCTGTGGATGGCGACCATGACGCAACTCATCAGCACCACGCTGTATCAGCGCTTTCTGATGTCGAAGGAATTCGCGCCGGTGGGGCAGGTGGCTTCCACGCCGTTTGTGATCGCGGTGAGCGCGAGTCTGCCGATCAAATCCATCGCGGAGTTAATTGCCTACAGCAAAGCGCGTCCGGGGCAGGTGCTGTATGGTTCCGGCGGGCAGGGCACCACACCGCATTTGTGCATGGAACTGTTTAAGTCCATGACCGGTGCCGATCTCGGCCACGTGCCGTACAAAGGCAGCGTGATCGCGTTGACCGACATGATGGGCGGGCAGATGCACAGCACCTGTGCCGCGGCGCCGACGGCGTCGTCGTTCATACAAAGCGGCAAGGTGCGCGTGCTGGGTGTGACCACGCGTACGCCGACCAAGCTCGCGCCGGGCGTGAGGCCGATAGTCGAAACCGTACCGGGGTATGAGCTGACCGGCTGGTACGGTTTGCTCGCGCCGCTTAACACACCGAAAGAAATCGTCGAGCGTATCAATCAGGAAATCGCTAAGGCGCTTAAAATCCCCGAAATGCAGGAGCGACTGATCGGCGTGGGCGCGGAAGCCGCGCATACCTCGCCGACCGAATTCGGTGCGTTTTTGCAACGCGAAACCGTGCGCTGGAGCAAGGTGCTGAAGGACGCGGACATCAAGCCGACGCCATAAAGCAAAACTTTTGAAAAGGGTTTACATGATTTCTCGCTTGAACTGGCTGACGATGGGCGCGGCGCTTGCCGCCGTGGCGTCATCAGCGGCCATGGCCCAATCCGCTTCGCCCGGCGCCTATCCCGTGCGCCCCATACGCCTGCTGACGCCGACCGCCGCCGGTTCCGGCTCCGACGTGGTGGCGCGCATCATCAGCGGCAAACTCACGGAAGTGCTGGGCAAGCAAATCGTGGTGGACAATCGCGCGGGGGTCGCCGGGCTGATGGCGGCGGAAATTGTTGCCAAGGCGATGCCCGACGGCTACACCCTCGGCATGGTGACGCTCACGCAATTGATGGCAACGGTGTTGTATCAAAGACATCTCATGGACAAGGAGTTTCTGCCGGTGTCGCGCGTGGGTTCGACGCCGTTTGTGATCGTGGCGGCGCCGCAGTTACCGGTGAAAACCATTCCCGAATTGATCGCTTATGCCAAGGCACGGCCGGGGCAGGTGCTGTATGCCTCCGGCGGGCAGGGATCAACGCCGCACCTGTGTACGGAAATGTTCAAGAGCATGACGGGTGTCGATATGCTGCATGTGCCGTACAAAAGCAGCATTCTTGCCGCCACTGATCTGGGTAGCGGACAGGTGCATATCCTGTGCTCGGCCATCCCGACGCTGCACGCCATCATGCAAGGC
>CANIID010000252.1 GCA_947467315.1 Betaproteobacteria bacterium
GAAGAAGTCGTCCAAGAAACGCGTCGCAAATTCGAGATTCACGAGCCGGTGCGCATCGAGCCGCCGCGCGTTGAGATCGCCAAGTCGCCGCGCGTGGAGCGTGAAAAGCAGGCGCCGCTGTTTGAAAACATGCCCGATTCTCTGCTGCCGCCGCTGCATTTGCTCGACGAAGCCGAGCGACATCTGGAAACGCTGTCGCCGGAAACACTCGAATTCACCTCGCGCCTGATCGAGAAAAAACTCAACGATTTCGGTGTTGAAGTCAAAGTGGTCGCCGCCTATCCCGGCCCGGTAGTGACGCGCTACGAAATCGAACCCGCCGTGGGTGTCAAAGGCAGCCAGATCATCAACTTGGTGCGCGATCTCGCGCGCGCGCTGTCGGTGATCAGCATTCGCGTCGTCGAAACCATCCCCGGCAAAAGCTGCATGGGGCTGGAGATTCCCAATCCGAAACGCCAGGTGGTCAAGCTCACCGAGATACTGAGTTCGCAGGTGTATGCCGATATGGCGTCGCCGCTGACGCTGGCGATGGGCAAGGATATCGCCGGCAATCCGGTGGTGGCTGATCTCGCGCGCATGCCGCATTTGCTGGTGGCGGGCACCACGGGGTCAGGCAAATCGGTTGCGATCAATGCCATGATTCTCTCGCTGCTTTACAAAGCACCGCCAACGCAGGTGCGCCTGATATTGATCGATCCCAAGATGCTGGAGCTATCGGTCTACGAAGGCATACCGCATTTGCTGGCGCCGGTGGTCACCGACATGCGGCAGGCCGCGCACGCGTTGAACTGGTGCGTGGGCGAGATGGAGCGCCGCTATAAGCTGATGTCCGCGCTCGGCGTGCGCAATCTGGCCGGCTTCAATCAGAAAGTGCGCGACGCCGAAAAAGCCAAAGCGCCGCTACTGAATCCGTTTGTGCCCGCCGAGGCTGGTGCCGAGCCGCTGCACGAAATGCCGCTGATCGTGGTGGTGATCGACGAGTTGGCCGACCTGCTGATGGTGGTCGGCAAAAAAGTCGAAGAGCTGATCGCGCGCATCGCACAAAAGGCGCGCGCGGCGGGCATCCATCTCGTGCTGGCCACGCAGCGCCCGTCGGTGGACGTGATCACCGGGTTGATCAAGGCCAACATTCCCTCACGCGTGGCGTTCCAGGTGGCGGCCAAGGTCGATTCACGCACGATTCTCGATCAGATGGGTGCCGAGGCGCTGCTGGGCCAGGGCGACATGTTGTATCTGCCGCCCGGCACCGGCCTGACGCAGCGCGTGCATGGTGCGTTTGTGTCGGATCACGAAGTACACAAAGTCGTGGATTACCTCAAGAGTCTCGCGCAGCCGCAATACATCGACGACATCCTCAATGGCGGTGCGAGCGAGGGCGAGTCCGGCGACGCGCTTGAGGGGGGCAATGGCGCCAACGGCAACGGTGAGGCAGATGAGCTCTACGATCAGGCCGTCGCCATCGTTATCAAAACGAGGCGGCCCTCGATTTCGCTGGTGCAACGCCATCTGCGCATCGGTTACAACCGCGCTGCGCGGCTGATCGAGCAAATGGAACGCTCCGGGCTGGTTTCCACCATGGGCTCGAACGGCAACCGCGAGGTGCTGGCGCCGCCATCGGCGGCTGATGCCGATGGGCGTTAAAGTTTCGGCCCCGGACTCCGACGGGCGTTAAATTGTCAGCCTCGGACGCCGGCGTGCGTTAAACCTACTGGCTCATACGCTGTCCAATCGGGCAATGAACGAGTGTGGCGAGGTTTAACCATGTTAAGACTCATTTTGATCGCGTTGACCGGCATGGCAGCCGTTGCGCCGGCGGCGGAAATCTACCGGTGGGTAGACGAGCGCGGCGTCACGCAGTACGGCGAAAAGCCACCCGCCAATCGACCCGCGAAGCTGGTAGATGGCCGCCCGGCGGCCGCGTCCGTCGATGCAGAAGGCAAGCTGGTAGAGCCGCCGAAGCCCGTAGCACCTGCGGCGCCGCAAGTCGCCATCGCACCGCCACCGCCACCGCCCGGTGCGGTAGTGCCGCAGGAAAACCCCGTGCGCGGCATGGATTTCGCCACGTTTATCTATTTGCAGCGCGGCATGTCCGAAGGCGAGGTGTTGTTGCGTGCAGGCAAGCCCGATTTTGAAAGCGTCGAAAATTTCCGTAACTATGTGGTGAAATCGTTGTATTACTATCCCACCACAAGCAATCCGTTTATTACCATCGTCACCGTGCGCGGCGGTCGTGTCGCCGACATTGATCGAACCCGTAAGACTTTTTAGATTGCGAATCTCGAATGCGAAAATATGTGTTGTTGCTGCTCCTCTCCGCACCCATGCTGGCCTTCGGCGCCACCACCGAGGCACTCAAGGCGATGCTCACCCAGACCACCACCGCGAAGGGCCGCTTCGCGCAAATGGTGCTCGACAAGAATATGAAAAAACTGCAAGAGTCGACCGGCACCATGCAGTTTTCGCGCCCCGGTAAATTTCGCTGGGAGTACAACAAACCGTTTGAACAAGTCATCGTCGGTGACGGCAGCAAATTATGGATTTACGACAAGGATTTGAATCAGGTCACCGAGCGCAAGCTCGACAAAGCGCTGGGTGCGAGCCCGGCGGCATTGCTCGCGGGCAGCAACGAAATCGAAAAGAGCTACACGCTGAATAACATCGGCAATCAGGAAGGCCTCGATTGGCTCGAAGCCATTCCCAAATCCAAAGACACGGCGTTTGAGCGTGTGCGCTTGGGTTTCAGCAAGGCAGGGCTGGAGGCGATGGAATTGCGCGATCAGTTCGGACAGGTCACCGTGATTAAATTTGCCGATATCGAGCGCAATCCCAAGCTCGCAGCGGATGCATTTACGTTTACACCGCCGAAGGGCGCGGACGTGATACGTGAATAGCTGGTGAATGCGCGGTGACTGATCTCTTCGGCAAGCGCGAACCGCGCGCGCCTCTCGCCGAGCAACTGCGTCCGCGCACGCTGAACGACGTCGTCGGGCAAGCGCATCTGCTGGGCGCGGGCAAGCCGCTGCGGCTTGCGTTTGAATCCAAAAAGCCGCATTCGATGATTTTGTGGGGGCCGCCGGGCGTGGGCAAAACCACGCTCGCGCGCCTGATGGCGGATGCCTTCGATGCCGAGTTCATCGCCATCAGTGCGGTGTTTTCCGGCGTGAAAGAAATCCGCGAAGCCCTCACGCGCGCCGAACTCACGCTGCAACAAAACGGGCGGCACACCCTGTTGTTTGTCGATGAAGTGCATCGTTTCAACAAGGCGCAGCAGGATGCGTTTCTGCCGTACGTCGAACGTGGTTTGATCACGTTCATTGGCGCCACCACCGAGAACCCCTCGTTTGAACTGAACAACGCGCTGCTGTCGCGCGCGTCGGTCTACGTGCTGCAACCCCTGAGTGATGGCGAGCTGGTTGATCTCTCTCGGCGAGCATTCAGTAACTATATGTTTATAAAGGAAATCTTAGATGACGCCCGCAATGCCATCGTGGGCTACGCCGACGGCGACGCACGCCGCCTGCTGAACCTGATTGAACAACTCGCCGATGCGGCTGAAGAAACCGGTCGCAGCGACATCGACGACGACTTCGTCAAGGCCACGCTCACGCAGAGTCTCAGGCGCTTCGACAAAGGCGGCGATCAGTTTTACGACCAAATCTCCGCGCTGCATAAATCCGTGCGCGGCTCTTCACCCGACGCCGCGCTCTACTGGATGGTGCGCATGCTCGATGGCGGCGCCGACCCGCTGTATCTCGGACGGCGCATCGTGCGCATGGCGAGCGAGGATATTGGGCTGGCCGATCCGCGCGCGTTGCGCATGGCGCTCGATGCGTGCGAAACGTATGAGCGCCTGGGTTCACCCGAAGGCGAACTGGCGTTGGCCGAAGTGGTGATCTATCTCGCCGTCGCGCCAAAAAGCAACGCGGCCTACACCGCCTACAACGCCGCCCGCGCCCTGATCCGCGAAGACAAATCGCGCCCGGTGCCGGAGCATCTACGCAACGCGCCGACCAAGTTGATGAAGGATTTGGGCTACGGCGCGAACTATCGCTACGCGCACGACGAGGCGGGCGCGTACGCCGCAGGCGAGAGCTATTTCCCCGACGGCATGACGCCGCCCAAGTTGTACGAGCCTACCGAGTTTGGGCTGGAGGCGAAGATACGGGAGAAGCTGGCGTTTTTGCGGTCGCTGGATCGCAAGGCAAAGCGTAAAGGCGGCGAGGGGTTGTAGCCTGCAAGAAGCGCAGCGTATTGCAGGGACGGCCTCAGTTGCTGAACCCCGGATTTCAATTCGTTGCATCCGGGCTACGCTTGCTGCGACCGACCGCTAAATACGGCTACACCTTCCACCCATCTTCCCCAGTATCCGGCACCAGGCCCGCGCTGACGATGCCGTGAACAGCGCAGCTTTCATCATTGTCGGCGGTGTCACCCGTGACACCCACCGCGCCAATAATTTCGCCGGCCGCGTCGCGGATGAGCACGCCGCCGGCAGGCGCCGGAATCATCCGTCCGCCGGAAGCGGCGACCCAGGCTGAAACCGTGTTGATCGGCGCGGAGACTTTGCGGAACATTTCGCGGCTGCCGAAGCCCATGCCGAGCACGCCCCAGGCCTTGCCGAAGGCGATTTCCGGGCGCAGCAGGCTTGAACGATCTTCACGCTTCATGGCCGTGAGGTGGCCGCCTACGTCGAGCACCACCACGGTGACGGGTTTCATCTTGAGTTCGCGTCCGCGCTCGAGCGCCTTGTCGACAATGATGGAAGCCTGCGCGAGTGTGACAGTACCCATGTGATTCCCCTTAAGCTGTTTGATTTAACCTACGGCGATGTTCGCACCGCGTATTACGCAGCGTCAAGCGACCGCAACCACGATCGCAACCAAGCGGGAACCTTCTTCACTCGGCGCGGATGCCCGCATCCTTGATCACTTTGCTTAATCGGGCCATTTCGGATTTGACCGAGGCCGCAAGTTGCGCGGGTGTACCGCCGACGGCTTCGACGCCGGCGTTGAAAAGTCTTTCCCGGATATCGGATTTTCGCAGTGCTTTCACGATTTCCTGATTCAGTCGATTGATAAGTGCCGCAGGAACACCCGAGGGGGAAAACACACCAATCATCAATACGGATTCATACCCCGGCACGCCCGAGGCCGCTACCGTCGGCAATCCGGGCGCGAGCGCAGACGGCTCGGCGCTGGTGACGCCCAAGGCCCGCAATCTGCCTGACTTGATGTGAGAGGTCACCGAACCGGCACTGGGGAACATCACTTGCAGTTGGCCCCCAATCAGCGCGTTGATTGCCGGCCCAGCGCCTTTGTATGGGACATGCACGACGTTGACGCCGGCCATGGCATTGAATAATTCCGCCGCGAGATGGTTGGCGGTACCCAGGCCGCTGGAACCGTAATTCAACTCGCCCGGCTTGGCCTTGGCCAGTGCGATTAACTCCTTGACCGAGGTCACCAGCACGGTGGGATGCACCACCAGAATATACGGCGAGCTCGCCGCCAGCGTGATCGGCGAAAAATCCTTGATGGGGTCATAGGGCACCTGTTGCAGCATCGGCGCGATCCACAGACTGCCGGCGTAGATCAGCACGGTATAGCCGTCCGGTGGCGCCTTGGCCACAATCCCGACCGATGTGCTTACGCTGCCGCCACGATTGTCCACCACCACCTGCTGGCCCAGTTCGCCTGTAAGACTTTGCGCGATCAGACGCGCGGTGAAATCGGTTGAGGCGCCGGCGGACGATGTGACCATGCGGATGGGCTTGTTCGGATACGTCTGAGCGCACGCGACGCTGGCGCTTGCCGCCGCCAGCGTAATCATGAACCCCCGCGTTGTAACGCTAAAACCCATAAAGCCGCGCGGGGTTATCCACCAGAATTTTCTTTCGCATCGCCTCGTCCGGCACCCACTCCCCAAACTGATTCGCCAGATCGCCATCATCCGGCATGTTGGCGCGCGCGCCGGGGTGCGGCCAGTCGCTGCCCCATACGATGCGATCCGGCGTTGCGGCGATCATGGCTTTGGCCAGCGGTGTGACGTCGGGGTAGTGCGGCTTTTGTTTCGACAAAAAATACGCGCCCATGATTTTGGCCCACACGTTGTCGCGATTCATCAGCCGCAGCAGCGCCTGAAATGCTTTGCCATCGACGCCGTTAGCGGCCTGACACTTGGCGAAGTGATCGATGACGATGTTGATTTTCAAACTCGCGAGTTGCGCTTCGGCTTCGGGCATTTTTTCCAGATCGAGAAAAAATTGCAGATGCCAGCCCATGGCTTTCAGGCGTGGCGCCAGGCGTTCTCCGTCGGAAAGTTTGAGGCCTTCGGTTTCGGAGGCGAGGTTGATGCGGATACCGCGCACGCCGGCGTCGTGCAGGGTTTGCAGTTCCTTGTCAGTGACATTCGGTTCCACCACCGCGATGCCGCGAAAATTAAATACGCCGGATGTCATCGCCGCCACCATGCATGAATTGTCCGTGCCGTAGACGCTCGGCTGCACCAGCACCGCGCGCTGGCAACCGATGGCGGTGAGCATGCGCGCGTAGTCGTGCGGCGCGGCGTCGGGTGCGATGTAGGCCGCGCCTGGCGTGTACGGAAACTGGCTTTGCGGGCCGAACACATGTGCGTGGCAATCGGTGGCGCCGGCGGGAAATTTCACCGTAGGCGGTGTGACTTTGGGATTGAAGCCGGGGATGTTGAAGGGCAGTAAGGCCATGAACGTTGCTCCTGAGTGGTCTATGTAAGTATTTGTTTTACTGAGATTTTATTGAGATTGCCACTGTGTTATGGGTTCCCGCCTGCGCGGGAACGACGGGAGTGGGTTTTGTAGCTGTACGCGACATTGGAATGTGCCAAGAGGAATTATTCTGCGCGTGCGCCAGAGGCTTTCACCACCTTGGCCCACAGCGCGATTTGCGTGCGATTGAATTGATCCATGCCGTCGGTTGTGGTGCTCACCACTTCCGCGCCGAGGCTGGAGATGCGTTCCTTCACGTCGGTTGCGGCGAGTATGCGCACCAATTCACTGTTCAAGCGGGCGACGATGTCTTTCTGTGTCGCAGCAGGCGCCACCACGCCGAACCAGCCGACGGCTGCAAAACCCGGCACGCCGGATTCTGCAATCGTCTGCACTGCGGGTAACGCGCTTGCACGCGTGGCACTGGTGACGGCCAACGCCTTGATGCGCCCGGATTTCACGATGGGGCTGGCGACGACGATGTTCTCGAAGCTCATCGCGATCTGGCCGCCCATCACATCGGCGATGGCCTGCGCGCTGCCTTTGTAGGGCACGTGCTGCATGTCGATGCCGGTGAGCATTTTGAACAGTTCGCCTGACAGATGATTCGGCGTGCCGCTGCCGGGTGATGAAAACGTCAGTTGGCCGGGCCGCGTTTTGGCGAGCGCCACCAGTTGTTTGGCATTGGCAACCTGCATCGACGGATGCACCGACAACACGTA
>CANIID010000253.1 GCA_947467315.1 Betaproteobacteria bacterium
CCCTTGTACGGGATGTGCAGAATGTTGACAGCGCCCGCGCTGCGCAGTTGTTCGCCGGCCAGATGAACGGCCGAGCCGTTGCCCGCCGAGCCGAAGGTGAGTTTGCCCGGCTGCGCCTTCGCCAGCGTGATCAACTCCTTGACGTTCTTTGCCGGCACGCTGGGATGCACCACCAGGATCAGCGGCGCGATGGCGATCAGCCCGATGGGGGTGAAATCTTTCGGTGTGTCGTAAGGCACCTTGTTCAGCAGGCTCGGGTTGATGAGAAACGCCGCGTCGATCATGCCGATGGTGTGGCCGTCGGGTGTCGCGCGCGCGACGATTTGCGTGCCGATGGTGCTGTTGCCGCCGCCGCGATTATCGATCACCACCTGCTGGCCGAATTCTTCGCTGATGTACGGCCCCACCATGCGCGACAGCGTGTCGGTGAGCCCGCCCGGCACATACGGCACCACCAGACGGATGGGGCGGGTGATGGGCGTGTTTTGCGTCTGCGCCTGCGCCAGGGAGCAAACGAAAAACACTGCGGCCACTAACGGGAAGATCGATTTGGTTGCTGGTTTCATCGGATGGCCCGTCTGAATATAGGGGTTGAAATGGATGGCGGACGGTAAAGGGTAGTCGCGGCGGGTGTCAAGCGGGCGCCGCACCGTGCGAGCGCAGGGAATAAAATTGCCATGGCGACGGTTATTGAATAGCATCCTGTGCTGCATGTGTTGCATGTTCAACCCAATGGAGAACCGTATGCAATGCGCCAGTCGTAACGCGATTCGTAGTGCGATCCTTTTCACCGCGTCTTGGTGTGTTCCGTTCGCCGCACACGCAGCCGAAGCTGCTGCGGATTATCCCAACAAACCGATTCGTTTGATTGTGCCGTTCCCCCCAGGCAGCGGGCCGGACGCCAATGCGCGCGTGCTGGCGGCGGGGCTTGCGCGCCCGCTGGGCCAGCAAATGATTATCGAAAACCGTCCGGGTGCGAGCGGCATCATCGGCACGCAGTTGGCGGGCAAGGCCGCGCCCGATGGCTACACGCTGTTGCTCGGCACGGCCACCACCTTCGGCGCGGTGCCGACGTTGTATGACAAGCTGCCGTTCGACATCGACCGTGATTTCATTCCGATCAGCATGATTGAATTGATTCCGTGCGCGCTGGTGGTGAATCCGGGATTGCCCGCTAAAACCGTGAAAGAACTCATCGCGTTGGCGAAATCAAAACCCGGCGAGCTGACCTTCGGCAGTCAGGGCAACGGCGGTTTTCATCATCTGTCGGCGGAGTTATTCAAGACATTGACGGACACCAACATGCGGCATATTCCCTATGGCGCGGGCGGGCCGTACGCGGACCTGGTGGGTGGACAACTGCCGCTGATGTTCGACACCCTGTCGCCGTTTTTGCCCAATGTCAAAGCGGGCAAGCTGCGCGCGCTGGCGGTCAGTGGCAAGCAGCGCCGCCCGCAAGCGCCGGATGTGCCGACGTTTATCGAAGCCGGCGTGCCGGGGTTCGATTCGTCTGCCTGGTATGGCCCGGCAGCGCCCGCCGGCACGCCGCGCCCGTTGATCACGCGCCTGCACGGCGCCATCGTCGAAGCGTTAAAAGGCGCGGAACTGAGCGAGCGCCTGACCAGTGTTAGCGCCGGCTACATTGTCGGCAACACGCCCGAGGAATTCGCCGCGCTGATTCAAACCGAGCGCACGAAATGGGCTAAAGTGATTCGGCAAACCGGCGTGAAGCTGGCGTTGTGAAATTCGCGGGCCGCCGATGGTGTCGATTGTGTCGATGGTATATGGGGCTGCTTGTGATTGCGTGCATCGCATCTGCGCGGGCGTGGGCGCAGCCCGACGCGGGCAACTACCCCAACAAACCGGTGCGGCTGGTGGTGCCGTTTTCGGCGGGCGCGTCAACCGACATCGTGGCGCGGCTGCTGAGCGCGAAACTCACCGAGGCTTGGGGGCAGCAGTTCATCGCGGATAATCGTCCCGGCGCGGCGGGCGGCGTTGGCGCGGAAGCGGTGGCGCGCGCGACGCCCGACGGCTACACCCTGATGGTTACCAATCCGGGTCCGAGCATTAACAACATCCTGTTGAAATCCAGGCCGTCGTACGGCTTTGCCGACTTCGCGCCGGTGATCTACATCGGCTCCGCGCCGGTGATTGCCGTTGCCAACGCGAAGTTCACGCCCAACGACATGAAAGAGCTCATCGCGTACGCGAAGGGGAATCCCGGTAAGGTGACGTGGGGCTCGTCGGGCGCCGGCAGCAATCCGCACGCGGCGCTGGAGACGCTGAAGGCCGTGACGGGGGTGGCTATCACGCATGTGCCGTACAAAGGTTCGGCGCCCGCATTGACCGATGCCGTCGGCGGGCAGATCGACGGACTTTTCACCACGGTGGCATCGGCGGAGCCGTTTATCCGCTCAGGGCGCGTGAAGGTGCTGGGTGTTGCGGGGCCGAAGCGCCAGGCGGTTATCCCGAATGTGCCGACGCTCGCGGAACAGGGCATCACCGGCGCGGACAATCTGCTGTGGATGGGGCTGATGACGACAGGCAAAGTGCCGCGCGCCATTATCGAGAAGCTGAATCGCGAAGTGAACCGCGTGCTGCAAGCGCCGGATGTAAAGCAGCGCTTTGATCAGTTGGGGTTGGATATCGAGGGCGGCACGGCGGAGCATTTCGACCGCTTTATCAAAGGCCAGGCGGATCAGATGCGCGCGTTGATTAAATCCGGCGCGATGCCGCACGACGGATAGTTTATAAGTATTTGTTTTTAAAGTGTTATTTGTGAGGGGCGCTGCGATGACAACACGCAATCGATGGTGGCGGCAAGGCGCGATGGCGATGATGGTTGTTTCGCTGACCGCGCCGCTCGCAACGAGGGCGCAAGCGCAAGCGTGGAAGCCGGAAAAGCCGGTGGAGCTGCTGGTCGGCTCCGGCGCCGGTGGCAGCGCCGACACGCTGGCGCGACACCTGCAACGCATCCTGCAGGAGCAGAAACTGCTGCCGACGCCGGTTAACGTGTTGAACAAAGTGGGCGGCAATCAGACGCTGGTGCGCACCTATCTTAATCAGCACGCGGGTGACGCGCATTATTTTGATCTCGGCAATCCGACCTTGATCGTCAATCACATACTCGGCATTACAACGCAGCATTACAGCGACTTTACGCCGGTCGCGCTATTGCTGAACGAATACACCGCGTTTACGGTGAAGGCCGATTCGCCGGTGAAGAGCGCGCGCGATCTCGCAGAGATTCTGAAGAAAAATCCGGAAGCGTGGTCGGTGGGTGTCAGTAATCTGGGCGGCACCAATCATCTGACGTACGCGCTGTTCGCCAAAGCGGCAGGCGCCGATGCGAAAAAACTCAAAGTGGTGGTGTTCAAGTCGAACACGGAAGGCGCGACGGCGGTGGCCGGCGGGCACCTCAATATGGTGGCATCGGCGGTGTCGTCAGCTATATCGCAAGTACGAACAGGCCATGTGCGCATCATCGCGCTGGGTGCGCCACGGCGTTTGGGTGGCGCGATTGCCAGTGTGCCGACGCTGCGCGAGCAGGGCATGGACATCGTGGTGTCGAACTGGCGCGGCATCGTCGGCGCCAAAGGCTTGAGCGCGGCGCAGGTGGCGTATTGGGAAGACGCTTTCGCGAAGGTGGCGGCGACCGACGAGTGGAAAAAAAGTCTGGATGCGCAATTCTGGGACGGCAATTTCCTGCGCAGCCGCGAGTTCGGCAAATATCTTGAGAACGATTACAACCAGACCAATGCGGTGATGACGGATCTGGGGTTGGCGAAGTAAATGGTCGTCCCTTTCAAAGCCGGGGGCTGTGCTGTTTAAGTAAATCCGTGTACTGCTTCGCCCCGCGCGCAATAATATTGTTGGTGCGCACATTCAACCAGCGCACACCCTGCGACAGCAGCCACGGCATGCGTTGCTCCCAATTGACCAGCACATTGAGGCCGGCGGTTTTGCCGCCTTTGACTACACGCGCGATGGCTTTTTCCAGCAGCGCGGTGACTTCAGGATGCTCCGGTTGGCCGGGGAAGCCCAGCGCCAGCGCCACGTCGTTGACGCCGATGTTGATCACGTCAACGCCCTCCACGGCGGCAATCTCGTCGATGTTATCAATGGCCGCCGGCGTTTCGACCATGATGATGACGATTTTATCGGCGTGATCTTTCGGCCGCGCGTAACGCACGATATCCACCATCTTGCGTGCAGTGGCGCCGTCTTCAACATGCGGGATCATGATGCCGTCGACGCCGCAATCGAAGTAGCGCGTGATTAATCCCGGATCGTTCATCCACGGGCGCGCCACCGAGGCAATGCCCGCAATCTTTGCCGCGCGCGTCATCTCTTCGATGCGCTCGAAATCGTAGCTCATGCGCTCGGCGTCGATCCACACCACATCGAGTCCGAGGCCGCCGAGGTATTCCACCAGACGCGGCGAGGTGAAATCCGGATTGAACAGGGTGACGACTTCGCCGGCAGCGAGTTTTTGTTTGATCTTGTTCATGGCGGCTCCTGATGGTTAAGAGGTTAAAATAATATCTTTATAAAACATAATGTTACGGTGATCCATGCGTTAGCGCAGCAAGGCTTCCAATGTGTCGCACGCCACGCACAGTGCATCTTCCGCTTGGATGGTGGCGGCTACGGACGCGGCGCGCTGCGCGTAACGATTGTCTTTGAGTAGCAGCGCCAGTTCGTGCGTGAGCCGATCTGGCGTGACTTTTTTGAACGGCAATGTACGCGCGAGACCCAGCGCTACCGCGCGCGCGGCATTGTCGGGTTGATCGAACGCGACCGGCACGATCAATTGCGGACGGCCTGCGGCGAGCACTTGCGCCAGTTTGCCGATGCCTGCCTGATGAATCACCGCACACGCATGCGGGAATACCGCCGAGTACGGCAGATACTCGTACGCCTGCACCGTGGGCGGTAAGTCGTCGGGCAACGACGGCGCATCACCGGTGAGCAAAATCGCGCGCCGCCGCAGCGCCTGCGCGGCGGCGATGGCGTGATGCCAGAAGTCACCCGCGATCATCACGGCGGATGAGCCCAGCGCAAACACCAGCGGCGGCTCGCCGGCAGCGAGAAAATGTTGCAGCCGCGCCTGCACCGCCGGCGTCACGGGCGGGCCGTCGTAACGCGGAAAGCCGCACAGCACGGTGTTCGCGGGCCAATCGGCCTGCGGCTCGGCGAGCAGGGGTGAAAACAGCGCCAGGTTCAGTTGCGGTGAATATTGTCCCTCGAAAATCGCGGAGGGCGCGGGCGGCAGATGCAATTGCTCGCGCAGTGCGCGCAGGGGTTTTTCCCAATGCGCGATGGCGCGCTTGGCGAGTGCGAACATCCAGCGGTAAGGCGTAACCCCCAGCACGCGCACATGGCGCAACCACGGCGCGCCGCCCAGAATCGGCGGTGCGATGCACGAGCCTATCGACATCGGCGCCAGCACTGATGAGGCCCACGGCAGCCCGCGCTTTTGCGCCACCAGCGGGCCGGCATAGCCGAGGGGGTGCGTGACAATCAGATCGCAGCCGGCGGCGACGCGATTCAAGTCTTCGTAGCTGGCCGCGATGTGCGCCATGAACATGTCGCGCACCAGAAACTCAACGCCGCTGCGGTCGGTGAACAGCCGCTGCACGACGCTGGGCAGGCTGCCAAAAGTATCCGTGTTGGGGCGTACGGCGGCAAATTCGATGCCGGCGCTGGTCACCGCATCACGATGCGCCTCAAAGGTGGCGATCACGGCTTGATGGCCGCGCCGTTGCAACTCGTGCGCCAGCGCCATGTAGGGATGCAGATCGCCGAGCGAGCCGAACGGTGAGAAGATTACGCGTAGGATGCGTTTAGGCATGAGAAGCCACAGCGTAGCATGGCGAATAACGATAAACTACCGCGATGCCTTACACATCCGCCGCCGCATCCGACATTGTACTCACCACTATCAACGCCCGTTACGTACACGCGGCGTTGGGTCTGCGTTATCTCGCCGCCAACATGGGCGAGCTGCAATCGCGCACGCGCATCGTCGAGTTTGTGCTGGGGCAACGCGCCTTTGAAATCGTCGAGGATTTACTGGCACTGCAACCCCGCATCATCGGCATCGGCGTGTATATCTGGAACGTGGATGAAAGCACGCGGGTGGTGGCGTTGCTCAAAAAGGTGGCGCCGCACGTGGTGGTGATCCTCGGCGGCCCGGAGGTGAGTTACGAGACCAACGAACAGCGCATTTGCGCGCTGGCGGATTACGTGATTACCGGCTGGGGGGATGTGACATTCCCCAAGCTGGCTGCTGAAATAATGCGTGGCGAAGTAGCCGATCAAAAGGTGCATAAGGTAATCAAGGGCGTGCAGCCGCCGCTGGCGGAAATCACGCTGCCCTACGCGCACTACACCGATGAAGATATCGCCAAGCGCTTCATCTACGTCGAGGCCTCGCGCGGCTGCCCGTTCAAATGCGAGTTTTGCCTGTCGGCGCTGGACAAAACCGCATGGCCGTTCGAGCTGGATGCGTTCATGGCCGAGATCGAAACGCTCTACAACCGTGGCGCGCGTAACTTTCGCTTTGTCGATCGCACGTTCAACTTAAAAGTAGCGGTGAGCGAACGCATCCTGGAATTTTTTCTGGCGCGCATGGACGACAATCTGTTCATGCACTTCGAGCTGATCCCGGATCATCTGCCGGATAAGCTGAAGGAAACCATCGTGAAGTTTCCGCAGGGTGCGCTGCATTTTGAGATCGGCATCCAGACGTTTAACCCGGAGGTGCAGACGTTGATCTCACGGCGGCAGGACGACACGCAGGCGGAAAAAAATATTCGCTGGCTGCGCGAAGAATCGCCGGCGCTGATCCACGTGGACCTGATCGCGGGCCTGCCCGGCGAAGACCTCGCGAGCTTCGGCCGAGGCTTTGACCGGCTGCACGCCTTGCAGCCGCACGAGATTCAGGTCGGCATACTCAAGCGCCTGCGCGGCGCACCGATAGAGCGCCATACTGATGCGCATCAACTGCGTTTCAATCCCGATCCGCCGTACAACGTGCTGGCTACCGACTGCATTCCGTTCAACGACATGCAGCGTATTTCGCGTTTTGCGCGGTTCTGGGATTTGGTCGGCAACTCCGGTCGTTTTCATCAGGCGTTGCCGCTGTTGCTGGGCGCCGCGCCGTTCGACAACTTCATGCGCTTCGCCGATTGGCTCTACGCGCAGACGCACAAGACGCACGAGTTCGCGTTTGAACGGCTGTGTGAATTCATGCATGTCCACCTGACGCAGGTGTGCGGCGTTGAGGTAACCGTGGCGACCGCGGCGGTGCTCACCGATTACGAGGCGAGCGGTGCGCGCGGGCGGCTGGCGTTCATGGATGCGGGCGTGCGTCCGCGCGATGCGCAAAACGCCACCGCCAGAGCGCGTATGCGGCAGGCGCGGCACGTCACGGCGTAGTATTGTAAGTATA
>CANIID010000254.1 GCA_947467315.1 Betaproteobacteria bacterium
AATCAGCATGGGCGGCGTGGATAACCTGTGGGCGCGGCGCGGCACAACCAAGCCGTTGATTTGTTTTGCCGGCCATACCGACGTGGTACCCACCGGCCCGCTCGATCAATGGAAAAGCGATCCGTTCACGCCGACCATCCGCGATGGCTGGCTCTATGGGCGTGGGGCGTCGGACATGAAAACCTCCCTCGCCGCGTTTGTGGTGGCGATCCGTGAATTCGTCAAGGCGCATCCCGATCACCCCGGCTCGCTGGCGGTGATGTTCACCTCGGATGAAGAAGGCCCGGCCATTGACGGCACGGTGCGCGTGGTCGAAGCGCTGGCCGCGCGCGGCGAGAAGCTCGACTACTGCATCGTCGGCGAGCCCACCTCGGTCAAAAAACTCGGCGACATGATTAAGAATGGCCGCCGCGGGTCATTGACCGGCATCCTCACGGTGAACGGCATCCAGGGGCATGTGGCCTACCCCGACATGGCGCGCAACCCCATACACGAGGTCGCTTCGGCCATCGCCGAACTGGCGCAAACGAAGTGGGACAACGGCAACGAATATTTTCCGCCCACGACGTGGCAGATTTCCAATTTTAATTCCGGCACGGGTGCTAACAATGTGATTCCGGGAGCGGCACACGTGCGCTTTAACTTTCGGCATTCCACCGCCAGCAGCACGGAGTCGTTGCAAACACGCGTGGTCAACATCCTCGACCGTCACGGCGTGCATTACGATCTGGAGTGGCGCGTGGATGGCCGTCCGTTCCTCACCGCGCGCGGCGATCTGGTGGATGCAATAGCCAAGGCGATCAAATCGGTCACCGGCGTGGACACTGAGTTATCGACTACTGGCGGCACATCGGACGGGCGCTTCATCGCCGACATCTGCCCGCAGGTGGTGGAGTTCGGACCGACCAATGCGACGATCCACAAGCTGAATGAATGCGTGGGCGTCGATGAGGTGGAGCCACTACAGAAAATCTATCAGCAGGTGTTGGTGAATTTGTTGATTCAGTAACACACGCCTTGAGTGACCATGAATATCGCACGTATTCTGCTCGATATTCATGGTGCCGATTAGCGCTTTCGCCCTCGTTCCCGTACCGGCGCAAACAGCGCCGTAACCTGCTTGTGCTCCGCCACCGCCGAAAGCGGTGTGACGGTTACGCGCTCGGCAAGCGAATATTGCTGAGAGCCGGGGTACAGCACAGTCAGGTGATCCAGGCGCAAGTCTTCCAGCGCAACCCGCATCGAAGGGGTCATGCGCGGCGCATCCGCGCGCTTGAATTCAACACCAAGCCGCAGACCATTTTTGAACATCAGCAAATCGAGCTCCGCGCCCTGATAAGTAGACCAGAAATACGCCTCGTCAGGCTGCACGGCGGCGATGGTTTCTTCGAGGGCGTAGCCTTCCCATGACGCACCGGCCTTCGGGTGGGCATCCAGATCATTGGGCGTGGTAATGCCCAGCAGATGATGCAACAGACCGGAATCGCGGATGTAAATTTTCGGCGCTTTCACCTGTCGCTTGCCGAGATTTTCGTGCCACGGCGCAAGCTGGCGCACCATATAAACGCCCGTCAGCAAATCAAGATAGCGGCGCACGGTTGATTCTGCCACGCCGAGCGAGCGAGCGGGATCAGCCGCATTCCAGATTTGCCCATGGTAATTCGCAAGCATCGTCCAAAAGCGGCGCAACGCCACCGCGGGGATGTTGACACCCAATTGCGGCAAATCACGTTCGAGAAACGAACGCACAAACTGCGCCCGCCACATCGCGCTCGCGATATGAGTGCGTGCAAGGTAGCTCAAGGGATAGCCACCGCGTTGCCAATGGCGATTGATCTCGCGTGCCCCGATTTCAGCAAGAGAAAAGCCGGCGATCTCCATGATTTCAATGCGCCCGGTCAGTGATTCAGACGCCTGCCGCAACAACGGGGGCGACGCGCTGCCCAAGACCAAGAACCGTGCCGGCAGAGGCCGCCGGTCGGCCAACACCCGCAACACCGGAAACAAATCGGGGCGAAGCTGTACTTCGTCAATCACGACAAGTCCGCGCAGATTCTCCAGTGCGGTCATCGGCTCTTCAAGCCGGGAAATGCTGCGTGGGTCTTCGAGGTCGAAGTAGTTTTTATCCCCCGTACCCGCAGGGCGCCCGATCAGCGCGCGGGCGATCGTGGTCTTGCCGCTTTGGCGCGGCCCAACCAGCGCCACCACGCGGCTGCGGGCAAGTGCGGCGCGGATGCGCGCCAACCATGCGGAACGGGCTATCATGCGCCGCATAATACCATGAATATCGAGCGATCATCGCTCGATATTCATGGTTATAGGTCAGCGTGTCTTCCGCCGCGGATCGCGCTTACCTCACGCCAACCACGGCATCTTCGCAAAATGCCGTTTCTCAAACGCCTCGATCGCCGGCAGTTCCTGCAACACCAACCCCACGTCGTCCAACCCTTTGAGCAAGCGCTCTTTGTACACCGGCTCGATGTCGAAGCGATACGTCTTGCCATCCGGGCCGGTGATGGTTTGCGTTTCCAGATCAATGGTAATGCTGGAACCCGGTTTGGCTTTGAGTTGCGCGCGTAACACGGCGCAATGCGCTTCGGCGAGTATCGCGGGCAGCATGCCGTTCTGGATTTCATTGGCGTAGTGGATGTCGCCGAACGACGGCGCGATGGCCGCGCGTATGCCCCAATCCACCATGGCATAGACCGCGCCTTCGCGCGAGGAACCGCAGCCGAAGTTCTCAGCGGCAACGATGATGCCGGTGTTGCGCCAGGGCGCCTGGTTGAGGATGAAGTCCGGTTTCTCTTTGCCATCCGCATCGAAGCGCATGTCGAAAAACAACCACGGGTCGTAACCCTTTTCCGCAGTGCGCAGCTTGCGCAGGAAACGCGCGGGGATGATTTTGTCGGTGTCGATATTCGCCATGTCGAAAGGCGCGGCGACAGTAGTAAGTTGGGTGAATGGTTTCATCTCAGCGCCCTCCTGTCAGCGTGCGCACATCGGTTACGCGGCCCGTGATCGCGGCAGCAGCCACCATCGCCGGGCTCATCAGATGCGTACGCGCACCTTTGCCCTGACGGCCTTCAAAGTTGCGATTGGAGGTTGACGCCGAACGCATGCCGGCGGGCACGGAGTCGCCGTTCATCGCCGCGCAGCCAGAGCAACCCGAGGCGCGCCACTCCAATCCGGCTTCCTCGAAAATGCGATGCAGCCCTTCCGCTTCGGCTTCACGCTTCACCAGCGTGGAGCCGGGCGACACCCAGCCCTGCACGGTGACTTTACGGCCTTTCAGCACGGCAGCGGCGGCACGCAAATCGTCGATGCGGCCGTTGGTGCAGGTGCCGATGAACACGCGATCGATTTTAATATCCGTGAGTTGGGTGCCGGGCTTTAAATCCATGTAGCGCAGCGCGGATTCGGCGTGCGCGCGCCTGTTGGCATCGCTGAACGATGCGGGGTCGGGAACCACCGCGCTTACCGGCAGCGCTTCTTCGGGCGTGGTGCCCCAGGTGAGCGTGGGTTCGATGGCATTGCCGTCCAACGACACTTCGCGGTCAAACGTAGCGCCGTCATCGGTGGGCAACGCGCGCCACATCGCGAGCGCGGCGTCCCACTGCGCACCCTTCGGCGCGTACTCGCGGCCCGCCAAATACTGATACGTCACGTCGTCCGGCGCGATCATGCCCGAACGCGCGCCAGCTTCAATCGACATATTGCACACGGTCAAGCGACCTTCCATCGGCATCGCGCGGAACACGCTGCCGGCGTATTCGATCACGTGCCCGGTACCGCCCGCCGTGCCGATTTTCGCGATGATGGCGAGAATGACATCCTTGCCGGTAACACCTGCGCCGAGTTTGCCATCAACCGTGATGCGCAGCGTTTTCGGCTTTTTCTGCCACAGGCATTGCGTGGCGAGCGCTTGCTTCAATTGCGACGCGCCGACGCCGAACGCATACGCGCCCAGCGCGCCGTGGGTGGAGGTGTGCGAGTCGCCACAGGTGAGCGTGATGCCCGGCTGCGTGAAGCCGGTTTCGGGGCCGATGACATGCACGATGCCCTGCTGCGGATCGTTCATGCCGAAGCAGCGGATGCCGTGCTCGGCGCCGTTCACGTCGAACAGGCGAATCATTTCTCGCGCATCGGCATCGACGACATTCGCGAGGCCTTTTTCCCGGTCGCGCGTCGGCACGTAATGATCGGCGGTGGCGAGGCTTTGGCGCGGCTTGCGCACCTTGCGGCCTTCTTTCGCCAGCGCGCCGAACGCATGAAACGCGCCCTCGTGGATCAGGTTGCGATCGATGTAGAGCAGCGTTTCCGTGCCTTTGTCGACGATTACGTGCTGCGACCAAATCTTTTCAAACAAGGTTTGCGGCATGATAAATATTCCTTTAAAAACAATATCTTAATTCAAGTAAGCCAGCGCTCACATTGAGTCGCTAAAAGCCGTAAAGCCGCGCTGGATTGTGCGCCAGCACCTTGTCGCGATTCGCCGCATCCGGCACCCAATCGAGCAACCGGTTGCACATCTCGCCGTCGTTCGGCATTGCGCCTTCGTGCTTGGGGTGCGGCCAATCCGTGCCCCACACCACGCGGTCGGGATTGGCGTCGGTGATGGCGTGGGCGAGCGGCGTCACATCCGGATACGGCATGTCGTGTGAAGAAATTCGATACGCGCCGGTGAATTTACACCAGCAGCGTCCGCCTTTAAGCAGCCGCAGGAACGCCTGAAAGTTACGATCGGTCGGCCCTTTAGATGCTTTCATATAACCAAAGTGATCCACCACGATGTCGGTCGGAAAGCCGTCGAAACGTTTTTCCAGATCGGGGTAATCATCGACGTGCATCAAAAACTGCACATGCCAGCCCAGCGGCGCGATACGCTCGGCCAGGCCGCGCACCAGATGCATCGGCAGCACGCCTTTTTCGCTGGCGACATCGACCACGTTGAAACGGATGCCGCGCACGCCGAGCGCATGCATGGCTTCGAGTTCTTTATCGGTGATGCTGTCTTCCACCACCACCACGCCGCGCCACTTTGCGTTCATGAGGCCGTTCATGGCTTTCAGATTCGCCAGCGTCACGCTGTTGTCGGTGCCGTACACCGACGGCTGCACGATCACCCCGCGTTCCACGCCGAGCGTATTGGCCAGGCGCTGCCAGTCGGCGAGCAACGCATCCGGCGGCGTGTAAATACGCTGTTCCGCAAAACCGTACTGCGCCATCGGCCCGAAAATGTGAAAGTGCGTGTCGGTCGCGCCCGGCGGCAATTGGAATGACGGCTTGCGCGGATGCGGGTCGGGGCCTGCGCACAACGGCGCGGCGGCTGTGGGCTTAAATTCCATAACTATATGTTTTTAAACGATGTTTTTTATTTCTAATTCGCGGTGATATTGGCATCCTTAACCACTTTTTGCATTTTCGCGTAATCCTGTTTGATGTACTCGGCGAACTCCGCAGGCGAATTGCCGAGCGTGGTCGCGCCCAGCGCGCCGAAGCGATCGCGTATCGATTGCTGCGCGGCCACCTTCACAATTGCGCCATGCAGCCGGTCGATGATGTCTTTCGGTGTTGCGGCGGGCGCGAGCAGCCCGGTAATGGTGGTCGCGTCAAAACCTTTCAAGCCCTGCTCGGCGAGTGTCGGCACATCCGGCAGCAACGGCGCGCGTTTGTCGGTGGTCACCGCGAGTGCGCGTATTTTGCCGGAGCGAATGTAGCCCATCGACGCGGTAAGCTGATCGACGTGCGAATCGACTTGCCCGCCGAGCAGATCAATCAGCGCCGGGCCGCTGCCTTTGTACGGCACGCCGGTCATGCGGATGCCCGCGCTCATTTGGATCAACTCGCCGACCAACTGGTTAGACGTGCCGGTGCCGGCGGTGGCCATGGTCATCTGCCCCGGTTTGGATTTCACCAGCGCGACAAATTCACGAACAGTTTTCGCCGGCACGGACGGATGCGAGATCAGCACAAACGGCACGTTGCTGATGCCGGAGATCGCGGCGAAATCGCGCAGCGGGTTATACAGCGGCTTGGCGAACACATGCGGCGCTACGCTGTAGACCGAGTTCGACGCCATCAGCAACGTGTAACCGTCGGGCGCAGCCTTCGCCACCATCTCGCCGCCGATCATGCCGCCCGCGCCGGCGCGGTTGTCCACCACCACCGGCTGGCCGAGTAGTTCAGTGAGGCCCGGCGCTACCGCGCGCGCGTTGATATCCACGTTGCCGCCCGGCGCGAACGGCACGACGATGCGGATGGTTTTTGTGGGGTATTGTTGCGCGCCGACCTGCGCGGCCGCCATCAGCATGCCCGTAAGCAGAATGCGTTTCATACGGTTACTCCGGCAGATGGATGGGTGTATCGATGAACACCTGATACTTCTGGTTTTTCGGCTTATCGATGTCTTCAGGTTTGACATAAGTGATCGACGATTTGCCCAGCAGCTCGCGCGGCAGAATCATCACCCGCGCAAAACCCGATGCCATCGTCGGCGCGGCCTTGGCGTACACCGCGTCCGGCCCCGCTTCGTACCACGGCTCCAGCGGCGCGTAACGATCCACGGTGTTGTTGGTGTGGATGTCGATGCCGCCCGCCAGCAGGCAGCGGATGCCGCCGCCCTTGTGCGTGTGCGTGAGCGCCTCGCCATCGGGCGGGAAATCCACGCGGTCGCAGCGCAACAGATACTCGTTGGTCGTATCGAGTTGCATGGCCGCGGTGAGCAACTTCGTGCTGGTAATGCCTGCACCGCTTGCCAAGGCATCGGGCGTGCCGGCGCGGGTGAGTTCCCAGCGCAAAACCCACGTCACGAGATGTCCCGCCGACAATTGCACCTCGCCCGCAGCGTGAAAAGCGCTGTTGCCGCCCAGCACGCCGCTGAAATTGCCCGCGCGCACACGCAGGCCGCCATGGATCACGTAAATCGCGCGTATGCCATTGCCCGGCGGCAGATGAAGGGCTGCCTGCGGTGCAAGCTCGTCTTTGTATAAACTGAGTTGATGGTTCATCAGGGCGAGTTTAGCGCAACCGCACCGGCTAACGCGCGGTCTGTTTCAGCCGCCGCCAGCCGATGACTACTCCCGTCAGGCTAAACACCAGTCCGCCGCCGCACAATACGAGGATCAACAGGGTGCGCAACGACTCGCGCTGTGCCAGCCACGGAAAATCCAGGGTATGCAGCGCCTGAAATGCCCAGCGGTAAACACGGCGCGACGCATCGAGTTTTTCGATCACACGGCCGTCGGCGCCGTCGATGTGAAACCACGTTTCCCCGCACCTCACGCGATACACCGGCGCGTTGGGAGCAACCGCGCGCGCCGGGTAGGCATCGCGCGCTTCCACGCCCGCATAGGTACAGGCGTTTCC
>CANIID010000255.1 GCA_947467315.1 Betaproteobacteria bacterium
GTGTCGGATTGATGCAGAATTTTTACCACGTCAGTGTTGAGTTTTTCGATGATCGCGCGGGGCGTTCCCGCCGGCGCGAACAGGCCGCTCCATGAGTTTGAACTGTAGCCGGGCACGCCGGCCTCACTGATGGTCGGCAGCTCCGGCATGGACGCGGCGCGCTTGTCCGTGCTCACCGCCAGCGCGCGCAGCCGGCCCGAGCGCACGTGCGGCGACACCGGCAATATCGCGGCAAAAACAAATTGCGTTTGGCCGCCCAGCAGATCGGCGATGGCGGGGCCCATGCCCTTGTAGGCAACGTGCGTGAGCTGCGTGCCCGTCATGTATTTGAATAACTCGCCCGCGAGATGCGAGCCGCTACCGATGCCGGTGGAGCCGAAGTTCAGCGCATCCGGTTTGGCCTTGGCAAGCGCGATGAATTCTTTCACGTCGCGCGCAGCCACCTTGGGATGCAGCGCCAGCACATAGGGCTGGCTGGCAAATTGCGTGATGGGTTGAAAATCCTTCACCGTGTCGTACGGCAGCTTGGCGCGCGTGGTGGGGTTGATGACAAAACTCGGCGAGGTAATCAACAGCGTGTAACCGTCAGCGGGCGCGCGCGATGCGATTTCGGTGCCGATGAGGGTGCCGCCGCCGCCGCGATTGTCCACCACCACCTGCATGCCCCACGCTTCGGAAAGTTTGGCGCAAATCGCGCGCGACATGATGTCGGTGCCGCCGCCGGGCGGATAGGGCACGATGGCGCGCACGGGTTTTGTGGGATAGCTTTGCGCGTGCGCGAGTGCGCCGCACAGGGAATGAAAAAATACCAATAAAAACAAATATTTGCGTAAATATTGTTGCATGAGGTTCCTCAGCCGCCGCATTGAACATCCGGTGCGCCTTCACACCGCATGAACCTACGTTAGCAGAAAGCGCGCGGCATTGCGGCTTGCGCGTGCATGCTAAAGTTAATGCACTAACAAGAGGAGTGAACGGTATGCAAAAAAGTTTCAGGCGCGTGGAATTTCAGCGTGTGTATTTTTATGCGGCGCTGTGCGTGTGCACGCCGGCGATGGCGCAACAATATCCCGCACAACCGATACGTGCCGTGGTCGGTTACGCTGCGGGCGGCGGTGCCGATGGCATGATCCGCGCGATATCCAATGAGCTTTCCGAGGCACTCGGCCAGCCGGTCATCATCGACAACCGGCCGGGCGGCGGTACGATGATCGCCACGCAACTCGTCGCCAACAGCAAGCCCGACGGTTACACGATGTATGTTGCGGACCCGGCGCTGATCTTCAATCCGTACCTGCTGCCCAAGGTGCCGTACGATGCCCTGCGTGATTTCGCGCCGGTGGTGGCGGTGACGGTATCGAGCAGTTCCATGCTGGTGGTGCATCCGTCGTTTCCGGCGAAAAGCGTCAAGGAGCTGGTGGCGATGGCGCGCGCGCAGCCGGGCAAGTTGAATTACGCGTCGGGTGGCAACAGCACGCTGCCGCATATCCTCACCGAGATGATGAATTACGAGGCGAAAATTAATCTGGCGCATGTGCCGTACAAAAGCACGGGGCTGGCGATATATGCCGCCACGGCGGGCGAAGTGCCCATTGCCGCCGGCGGGCTGTTCGCGGTGAAAGGGCTGGCCGATACCGGCAAGCTGCGTCCGCTGGCGATTGCCAGCGCGAAACGCAGCCCGATGATGCCGCAGGTGCCAACCTTCGCGGAAAGCGGCTGGCCGATGATCGACGGCGCGAGTTATCGCGGGCTGCTCTTGCCGGCGGCGACACCGCGCGATGCGATTTTGAAACTGAACGCAGCCACCAACAAGGTGCTGCAAATCGCGGCGGTGCGAAAACGCTTTACCGATACCGACGGCGACGTGCTCGGCGGCACGCCGGAGGAATACGGCAAAATCATCCGCGCCGAACTCGACAAGTGGGGCAAGGTGATACGCAATTCGGGGATCAAAGTGGAGTGAACGATGAGTTATGAATTTTGCGTATTCAAACCGAGCTATTCTGCGGATCGCGATGTGCTGCGTGAGGCTTGGAATCACGACAAATATTGGGCCCCCTCGTTGCCTGACAGCGACCGTTCGGCGCCGAAGTGGCGCACCAAAGATTTGCTGATGGGGCTTGATGAACGGCTGTGCTTGAAAGAGCCGGAGGCACCCAAGACCGGGTTGCTCGGGCTGATTGCCAAATGGTTTAGCAAGCCCGCGCGGGTGGTGCCTTACCTGTTCGCTTACTTTGATGACGATGAGGCGCAGACGAGCTTCCATGTATTCGACGAGGCCATTGAAATATCGTTGCCGTGGGACTCTCCAAATGTCGATGCCGAAAAACTCGTGCGTGCCGTGTGGCGGCATCTCGAGCAATTGTCCGCTGCGGGATGGAGCGCGATCTACGACACGGAGCGCGACGTGTTGCTTGATCTGGCAAGGGATATGGACGCGGTCACGGCGCGCTACCGCGAAAATCTTGGCCCCGTTGACGAGGATGACGCGTCACCCGGCGCGGGCGACTCCACTGCCAAGGCCACCAAAGCGACCAAAGCCGCGCCGAAGGCCCGCCCCAAAGGCGACAAACCGTTCACCGGCAACGTGGATTAACCCTGTTTAGGCGGAAATGGCTGTCGCCGCGCAATAAAAATATCAATAAAAACAAATACTTATATAAATGGCACTGGTGCGGCGTGGTATGATCCGGGCTATGAAAGCCGCACAGAACACGCCACATCGCGCACCGCCCCTCGCCAACGAAGGCGTGAAAGACATTTTCAGCCACCGCAAGTACTGGGCGGCGCGTTTGGGCACGGCCCCGTACCTGCCGATGTCGCGAGCGGAAATGGACGTGCTGGGTTGGGACGAGTGCGACATCATCATCGTCACCGGCGATGCCTATGTCGATCATCCGAGTTTCGGCATGGCGATTGTTGGACGTTTGCTCGAAGCGCAGGGTTTCAGAGTTGGCATCATCGCGCAACCCGATTGGCAAAGCGCCGATGCGTTCAAAGTGCTGGGCCGGCCGAAACTGTTTTTCGGCGTGACCGCCGGCAACATGGATTCAATGGTCAATCGCTACACCGCCGACCGGCGGTTGCGCAGCGACGACGCCTATACGCCGGAGGCCGAAGGCGGCAAGCGGCCTGACCGCTCGGTGATCGTCTACAGCCAGCGCGCGCGTGAAGCGTTTGGCGATGTGCCGATCATCATCGGCGGCATCGAGGCGAGCCTGCGGCGCATCGCGCATTTTGATTACTGGTCGGAGAAAGTGCGCCGCTCGGTGCTGATCGACGCCAAGGCCGACATGCTGGTGTACGGCAATGCCGAACGCGCGATTGTCGATATCGCGCATCGCTTGGCCGCGGGCAAGAAGCCCTCCGAGATTACCGATATCCGCGGCACTTCGTTTGTGCGCGCGGTGCCGGAGGGCTGGATTGAGATTGATTCCACGCGTATTGATTTGCCGGGGGCGCTGAATCCGCCGGTGGATCCGTATGCCAGCGAAGCGCAGAAGATGTCACAAGCCGCCACAACCACCAGCAGCGGCGCGCAGGTGGTGCGCTTCATCCGCGAAGTCAAAAACGTCGATCGCGCGCGCAGCGTGATTCGCATGCCCTCGTTCGATGCGGTCGCGGGTGACCCCGTGCTCTACGCGCACGCGTCACGCATCCTGCACGTCGAGGCCAACCCCGGCAACGCGCGCGCATTGGTGCAGCGCCACGGCCAGCGCGATGTGTGGATTAATCCGCCGCCGATCCCGTTGACCATGAGCGAAATGGACGGGGTGTACGAGCTGCCGTATGCGCGCACGCCGCATCCGAGTTACGGTAAGGCGAAAATTCCTGCTTACGAAATGATCCGCTTTTCGGTGACGATACAGCGCGGCTGTTTCGGCGGCTGCACCTTTTGTTCGATCACCGAACACGAAGGCCGCATCATTCAAAACCGTTCGACCGATTCGATCATCAGTGAGATCGAAACCATCCGCGACACGGTGCCGGGCTTTACCGGCGTGATTTCCGATCTCGGCGGGCCGACGGCGAACATGTATCGCCTGGCGTGCAAAAGCAAAACCATAGAGTCCGCGTGCCGGCGGCCGTCGTGCGTGTTTCCCGGTATCTGTCCGAATTTAAATACCGACCATTCGCCGCTGATCGATTTGTATCAGCGCGCCCGCGCGTTGCCGGGTGTGAAAAAAGTGCTGATCGCGTCCGGGGTGCGATATGACCTCGCCGCCGAATCGCCGGAGTATGTGAAAGAGCTCGCACAGCACCACGTCGGCGGCTATCTAAAAATCGCGCCCGAAGCGCTGGCCGAAGGCCCGCTGTCGAAGATGATGAAGCCCGGCGTGGGCACGTATCACAAGTTCAAGGCGCTGTTCGACAAATACTCGATGGAAGCGGACAAGGAGCAATACCTGATTCCGTATTTCATCGCCGCGCATCCGGGCACCACCGACGAAGACATGCTCGAACTCGCAGTGTGGTTGAAGCAAAACGGCTTTCGCGCCGATCAGGTGCAGGCGTTTCTGCCGTCGCCGATGGCCACCGCCACGGCGATGTATCACTCCGGCAAAAACCCGCTGCGCAAGGTCACGCGCGACAGCGAAGACGTAATTATTCCCAAGGGTCTCAAAGTGCGCCGCTTGCACAAGGCGTTTTTACGCTATCACGACGCCGAAAACTGGCCGCTGCTGCGCGACGCGCTAAATCGCATGGGCCGCGAGGATTTGATCGGCAACAGCAAGCGCCATCTGGTGCCCGCCTATCAGCCGCTGGGCACGGGCAAACAGCCCGAAGGCGCGCGCAGGCCAGATAAATACGCGAAATATCAAAAACTTCGCACGCAGCACACCGGCTTGCCGCCCGCGCCGGTGGCGACGGATAAAAAAGCGCGTCCGCCTGTGGGTGCGGCGCCGGTGGTACGTGCGGCACGTGTGGAACCCGCTGGGCGCAAAGCGCCCGTGGAGCGTGGGGCGCCAGGCGTACGCAACACGCGTAACACGCGTGACCCCCGCACGGGCCGGGTCCGACGCGGCGCGTAAGTCGAGGTGTGAACGAAATTGGCGGCGAACCACCAGCGTTTCCTGCGGGCCGTTGTGCCGTTGATGTTGGGTCTGTCGGCGGCGCCAGAAGCCGCACAAAACTATCCGGCAAAATCGATACGTATGGTGGTGCCGTTCGCCTCGGGCGGGCCCACCGACATCCTCGCGCGCTCGGTCGGCGCGCGTCTGTCGGAAGTGTGGGGACAGCAGATGGTGATCGACAATCGCGCCGGCGCCGCGGGCAACATCGGTGCGGAGATGGTGGCTAAGGCTGCGCCGGATGGCTACACGCTGCTCACGGCCTCGTCCGGCATACTCACCGTCAATCCAACGCTGTTCCGCAAACTGCCGTATGACGTGTTGCGCGACTTTGCGCCGGTCACCATGGCCACCTCGGTCACTAACATCATGGTCGTACATCCGGCGCTGCCGGCAAAATCGGTGCGCGAGCTGCTCGACATCGCACGCCAGCGGCCGGGGCAGTTAAGTTATGCCTCGTCGGGCATGGGCTCCGCCAGCCACCTGTCGATGGAGTTGTTGAAATCGATGGCGGCCATCGATGTCGCGCATATTCCGTATAAGGGGGCGCATCCGGGCGTGGTGGATTTGGTGGCGGGGCAGGTGCAGGTGATGTTGATCGGTTTGCCGGTGGCGCTGCCTCACGTCAGGACCGGGCGGCTGCGCGCGCTGGCGGTGGCCAATAAATCCGTGGCATTGCCGAACATGCCCACGATTGCGGAATCCGGCTTGCCGGGATTTACCGTGGTGAACTGGCTGGGTGTGCTTGCCCCTGCCGGCACGCCGCGTGAGATTATTTCGCGCCTGCATGCGGAAATCGTCAAAACCGTTCACTTGCCCGAGGTGAAGGCACGCCTGCTGGTGGAGGGCTTTGAGCCCATCGGCAGCACGCCGGAAAAGCTTGGCGAGGAAATGCGCACGTGGATACCCAAGTGGGCAGAGATCATCCGCAAGGCAGGCATCCGCGCAGAGTAAGCGATCATCAATTCATAATCCGCAACTAAGGAATGACGCGATGGAACTCAAAGGTTGTGCAGCAATTGTCACCGGGGGCAGCGGCGGATTGGGGCGGCGCATCTGCCGTGCGTTGGCGCTCAACGGCGTCAACGTGGTGGTGAGTTACGCCGAATCGGAAGCCGCAGCGCAAAGCGTGGTTGAAGAGCTCGTGGGGCTGGGTGTGCGCGCGATAGCGCTGCGTGCCGATGTCGCCGACCCCGCCGCGGTGATGTGGATGGTCGAGCTGGCCAAGGCGGAGTTTGGTCGTATCGATATTCTGGTGAACGATGCCGCCTTCAATAAGGAGGTGCCCTTTGCCGATCTCGATGGCCTCACGCACGAGCTGTGGAATCAGATTCTCAATACCAATCTCACCGGCGCGTTTAACTGCATCAAGGCCGTCGCGCCGTTGATGCAGGCGCAAGGTCAGGGCCGCATCATCAATATCTCATCGGGAGCGGGCCTCGTGCCGCGCGGCAGTAGCATTGCCTACGCGGTTTCCAAGGCCGGCATGATTCATCTCACCAAGTGCATGGCGGTGGCGCTGGCACCGGCAGTGACAGTGAACTCGATTGCGCCGGGCTTTATGGAAGGCACGCGCATGAGCGCCAACTGGTCGCCGGATTACGCGGCGGGCGCGGCCAACCGCACGCTGCTGCGCCGAACGGTGAGCAAAGACGATGTGGCCGAACAGTTGATTACGTTTTGCCGCAGCGATAGTGTTACCGGGCAAACGATCCTGATGGATAGTGGACGCGTTTAGTGGCGTGATTGACCCAGTGTGGGCCGGGCGCTATATTGCCCGTTCATGAAATTCAGCCAGGAGCACCACTATGAGTAGCACCCCAGGTCGCATTCAACATCTCGCCATCGCCAGTCAGGATCCGGAGAAGCAGGCGGAGTTCTACAAAAAAGTGTTCGGCTGGACGGAAATCCGCCGGCTCGATAATCCGCGTGCGCGCGGCGTGGTGCTGACCGATGGCGCCATCAATATCTCGGTGTTGTATTTCAAGCAGGATCAGATTGACCGCGGACTTAACTTTACCGGGCCGCATCATTTCGGCGTGTATGTTGAAGACCTCGAAGGCACCGCGAACAAGTGCCTGGCGAATGGCGCCGTTGCCTATTCCGAATTGCCCGAAGAAGCCACCGAAGTGAACTACCGCTCGAAGCGCTCGGACAAGTTCAAGGGCTTTGAGCAATGCCTGTTCGACATCGCCGACGAGCCGTGGATCGGCGCGCCCACGGCGAAGCAGGCCGCGAAATAAAGCACGTCGATCAA
>CANIID010000256.1 GCA_947467315.1 Betaproteobacteria bacterium
AACGCGCAGCGGTTCCGACACTATGCGTCAGTGGTGAAACTGACATGTCGGAACCGCTGCGCGTTCCGACCTACGCGCGAAATCAGTGCCCGCCCTCCCCAAACCACCCCTTCATCCCCTCATCAAACTCGCCATCAATGAGCACATACAGCATCTTCGCCACCTTGCCCGAACGATTGCTCCAGGCATGATTGGTGCCGAGCTGAATCAACACGTCACCCGCCTTTAGCGTCACTTCGCCCTCGTCCAGCAACATGGTGATTTCGCCTTCGATGCACACCGCGTAGTCGATGGTTTGCGTGCGATGCATCATCGGGTGACGACCGCCGCGACCGAAGGATGATGCCGCTTCGTTGCCCATCATCTTGAACACCTCGCGCGCTTTCTCCGGCGTCATGTTGCGGATGTCTTCGGACTCCGGCGCGATTTCGGCGATGCGAAAAATGGTGCCGCCCTTGGGTGGATGAATCTGGCGCGGACCCAGCGTCGGGTCTTCGTGTACCGCGTGCAGTGGATAAGGCAGCGGGCCGGTCTTCCAAAGATCGTTCGATACGTGGCCCGGCCGCAGCGGATTGGTGCGCATCGCGGGCGCGGGGCCGTCTTCGATCAAAATGGATTTGCCTTCTTTGTTGTGGCCGACTACTACGCGTCTGACTGACATTATTTTTCTCCTGTTGGGATAAACATCAAAAACATTCTATTCGTTTTTTAACTCAACGTATCGAAGCGGCTATTCCGCCTTGATGCCGACGCGCTTGATCAGTTGTGCGCTCTTCGCGACTTCATTGCGGATGAATGCCGCGAATTGCTCCGGCGTGCTGGTGAGCGGCACCAGCCCCTGCACGCTGAAGGATTCTTTGACGTCGGGCGCTTCGCCCGCTTTCACGATCAGCATATTGAGCCGCGTGACGATGTCTTTGGGCAACCCGGCCGGCGCCACCACGCCGTTCCAGTTGGCGAAGTCATAGCCCGGCAGCGCGGATTCCGCGAGCGTCGGCAACGCGGGCAGAAACGGCACGCGCTTCGCGCTTGAAATCGCGAGCGGCCGCACCCTGCCGCCGGCCAGCAGCGGCTGCAACGACGGCACGCTGAGAAAACTCATCTCCACCTGTCCCGATGCGTTGGCCACGGCGTTCTCGGCGCCGCCCTTGTAGGGGATGTGAACGATATCCACCTTGGCCATCAGCCTGAACAGTTCGGCCATCAGGTGTGGCGTGCTGCCGGTGCCCACCGTGCCGTAACTCACCCTGCCGGGCCGCGCGCGCCAGCGCAATCAGTTCCGCAGCGTTGCGCGCCGGCACCGAGGGATGCACCACCAGCACGAAGGGCGCATTGGCCACCAGCGAGACCGGCGCAAAATCGCGCTCCAGATCGTACGGCATGTTGCTGCGCAGAGCGGGCAAAGCCGCCGCGCTCGCGCCGATAATCAGCAGCGTGTAGCCGTCCGGCGGCAGCCGCGCAACCATTTCGTTGGCGATGGCGCCACTGGCGCCGCCGCGATATTCAACCACCACCTGCTGCCCCAGCGGTTCGGTCAGTTTGCGCGCCAACTGACGCGCGACGGCATCCGCCACGCCCCCCGGCGTAAATCCGACGACGATGCGCACCGCCTTGGCCGGATACGTTTGCGCGTGCGCCCAGCTTGTTGTCATCAGCAGGCACGCGGAAACCACTACGCGAAAAATATCCGTTCGACGCACCAAATCTATTCCGCTCTCACGCCGGCGGTCTTGATGATCCTGCCGAGCTTTTCAACCTCGCGCGTAAAAAACGCGGCAGCTTCCGCCGGCGTGCTGCCGACCGGATCGGCGCCTTCGCGCGCCATGAACGCTTTCATGTCGGGATGTTGCATGCCCTTGATGGTTTCTGCATGCAGCCGCGACACGATGGCGGCGGGTGTCGCGGCAGGCACGAACAGCACAAACCAGTTGGTAAGATCAAAACCGGGATACAGCGAATCCAGCGTTGGCACGTCAGGCAGCGCGGACGAGCGGATTTTTGAAGTCACCGCGATACCGCGAATTTTTGCCGCGCGCAAAAACGGCGCGGCGCTGTTCACGCCGGGAAACGCCATTTCCGTTTCGCCGCCGATCAGCGCATTCACCGCGGGCGCCGCGCCCTTGTACGGGATATGCGTCAACGCCGCACCGGTGATTTGCTGGAACATGATGCCCGCCAGATGGCTGGCGGTGCCTGAGCCGTTGGAACCGAAGTTCAATCCGCCGCGGGTGGTTTTGGACAACGCCACCAGATCCTTCGCGCTTTTGACCGGCACCGACGGATGTACGGACAACAGCGACGGCGCGGAGCCGATCTGCGACACCGCGATCAAATCCTTGCGCGGATCAAACGCCAATTTCGGAAACAGTGTGACATTGGCCGCGATCGCCGCCGTGGTGAACAGCAGCGTGTAGCCGTCCGGCACGCTGCGCGTCACGATTTCGGCGCCGATGTTGCCGCCCGCGCCGGCGCGGTTATCCACCACCACGTTCTGCCCCATGCTTTCCTGCAAGCGCTGCGACAACACGCGCGCCAGAATATCCGTGCCGCCGCCGGGCGCGAACGGCAGCACCACGCGTATCGAGCGCGAGGGAAAATCCTGCGCCAGCGACGGCGCGGCTGTTGTCAGAACGGCGGTCAGCCCGGCAGCCAGCCCGGCCATCTGCAACAACCCACGGCGGTAGCAATCGGTTCGCATAGGTACCTCCCGAATAGTCCCCGTATCGTAGTCTGCCCGGCGCGCGCGTTCAATCGGATTCACGCGGGCAGTGATATTTTCCTCGGTTATACTGCCCGCGAACCGGCCCATCCCCTGCGAATGCTCCCCATGCTGCAATTCAATCTACGCACTTTCACCATCCCGCGCGCGCTGCTGACCGGCGTGTTCCTGGTTTGCGCAAACACCCACGCGGCGGAGGTGAACTACCCCACGCGCCCCGTGCGCATGCTGGTCGGCTTCACGCCCGGCGGCACCAGCGACGTGGTGGCGCGCATCATGAGCAAAAAACTCACCGAAGCGTGGGGCCAGCAATTCGTGGTGGACAATCGCGCCGGTGCCGCCGGCATCCTCGCGGCGGAAATCACCGCGCGTGCGGTGCCCGACGGACACACGCTGTTTTTTGTGTCGTCGAGTTTTTCCATGCAGCCGAGCGCCACGCCGAATCTGCCGTACGACATCCAGCGCGATTTCACCCCGATAACGCTGGCCGTGTCGTCGCCCTATGTGCTGGTGCTGCACCCCGCGGTGGAAGCGCGCAGTGTCAAGGAGTTGATTGCGCTGGCCAAGGCCAAACCGGGGCAACTCGCCAGCGCCACCGCCGGACCGGGCAGCGCCATTCAAGGCACGGCGGAACTATTCAACACCATGGCGGGTGTGAACATTCTGCTGGTGCCGTACAAGGGCGCGGTGGGCATTACCGATTTGATCGCAGGGCAAGTTCAAACCACCTTCGCCGGTTTCGTGCAAACCATGTCGCACGTGCGCGGCGGACGGCTGCGCGCGATTGCGGTAACCAGCGCGCAACGCTCGGCGCTGGTGCCGGATTTGCCCACCGTCGCCGAAGCCGGCGTGCCGGGTTACGAAGTCACGGTGTGGTACGGACTGGTCGCGCCCGCCAAACTGCCGCGCGCCATCGTCGACAAATTGCATGGGGGCTTTGTGAAAACCATGCAGACACCGGACATCAGGCAGAACTTCACCGACCTTGGCGTCGATGCAGTGGGCAACACGCCGGAACAATTCGTTACCGTGATACGCGCCGACGCGGACAAATGGATGCGCCTGGCAAAATCACAAAAACGTCAATAAAAACAATTACTTATTATAAGGAAACCCTGATGAAATTCGGACACTTTGAGCAACACGGAAAAACGTTTTACGGCATCGTCGAAGGCGATCAAGTGGTCGAACTCGACGGCTCGATATTCGACAGCTACAAAACCACCAGCAAAAAACACGCGCTGTCGGCGTTGAAAACCCTGCTGCCGTGCCGGCCCGCGAATTTTTACTGTGCGGGCATCAACTACGTCGCGCATATCGAGTGGGGCAACAAACGCAAAGGCACCAACACCAAGCCGCCGGCCAAAGCTGACATCGGTTACCGCTCGCCCAGCGCGCTGTGCGCTACCGGCGAAACCATATTGATTCCCGCCGATTCGCCGGGCCCGGTGCAATACGAAGGCGAACTCGTCGCGGTGGTGGGCAAAAAAGCGAAGAACCTCACCGAAGCCAACGCGCTGTCGTGCATCCTCGGTTACACGCTGGGCAACGACGTGAGCGACCGCGGCTGGCAGGCCAGCGACCGTACGTTATGGCGCGCGAAGAATTGCGACAACTGGAAACCGATGGGCCCGTTCATCGCCACCGGACTCGATCCGCTCGCGCTTACCGTCAAAGTCAATCTCGACGGCAAGGAAGTGTCGAGCTACACCACCGACAAAATGATTTTCTCCGCGCAACACTACATCGCCAAAATCACCCAATACACCACGTTGTGGCCCGGCGACGTGCTGTGGCTGGGCGTGGACAACGCCACCATTCCCGATTTGCAGGACGGCATGGTGTGCGAGGTGATTCAGGACGATATCGGCGTACTGCGCAATCCGGTGGCACGGGCGAAGGCGTAGTCATGCATCTGCGCAGCGTCGAACTGGAAACCCCTAACAGCGCCGCTGCGGCAGCGTTTTTCAAATCACCGTGGGGCTTGATCGATGTTGGCACGCGCAACGGCGTGAGCTACCTGCGCGGCACGGGAAATCACGCTTACGTCGTTGCGGTCAAGGGAGCCTCCAGCAACGCCTTTGCTTCAGCCACCTTCTCCGGCACGAAAGCGGAAGTCGAAACGCTGTTCGGCGCCGTCGAAAAAGCCGGCCTGCCGCACGGCGCCTGGGTCGCCGAGTTCGATGAACCGGGGCGCGGCGCAGGCTTTTACGTCACCGGGCCGGAAGGCGAGCCGTATCGCTTTGTCACTGAAAAAGACGCCACCGCGACACTGCCCTCACAGCCGCAACACCCGCTGCAACTCGCGCACGTGGTGTTCAACTCGCGTGACCGCGAAGGCGGCACGCGCACGCTGACCGATATCTTCGGCTTTAAATTATCCGACCGCACGCGCGTGATGAATTTTTTGCGTTGCGACAACCTGCACCATGCGGTGGCTTATGCCGATGCGAAGCAACTGTCGCTGAATCACATCGCGTTTGAAATGCCCGATCTCGATTCCATGATGCGCGGCATCGGCCGCGTGATGGATGCAGGCATTGAAACGGTGTGGGGGCCTGGCCGTCATGGCCCCGGCAACAATGCTTTCGCGTATTTCATCGCGCCGTTCGGCGCGTGCGTGGAATACACCTCCGAAATTCAGCGCGTGGACGACAACTATCTCACCGGCCAGCCGGATGACTGGCAGTGGCCGCCCGGACGCACCGACCACTGGGGCATCGCCAAACGCGACAACGCGCGGCTGGCGGCATCGGGGGATGCGTTTCCGTTTAAGGCGCTGGCGAGGTAACGCACGATGCGTCCGGGACTTTACGCCATCACGCTCGTTCCCGCCCTCATTGCCGTCAACGGCACCGCTAACGCACAAACCTATCCGTCCAAACCCATCCGCATCATCTCCGAATACACCGCCGGAAATGGCGGCGATGTGTTCTTTCGCCATCTGGCCCGGTATATGTCGGCCGCCACCGAGCAAACCTGGATCATCGACAATCGCGGCGGTGCGGGCGGCCTGCTCGCCGTCGAAGCCGCGATGCGCACCGCGCCCGACGGCTATACGCTGCTCGCCGCGTCGCAAAACGTATTCGTCACGCGGCGTTATCTGTCGCGCACCGGCCACGTCGATGCCTTGCAGGATTTCACGCCCATCAGCGCGCTGTGGCGCACCACGCTGGTGATCGCCGTGCATCCGTCGATGTCGGCGAAAACGCTGGCTGAGTATATTGCTCACGCCAAGGCCAGCCCCGGCAAAATTGCCTATACCTCGTCCGGCATCGGCACGCAGGCGCACTTTGCCGGTATGAATCTTTCGGCGATGGCGGGCATTTCGCTGCTGCACGTGCCGTATAACAACGCGCGCCTGGTGCAGGACGTGGTTTCCGGCGACGTGCCGTCGACGATTTCCATCGTGTCATCGCTCACCTCTTTTATCCGCAGCGGACGCCTGCGCCCGCTGGCCATCGCCGGCAGCAAGCGCATCGACGCGCTGCCGGGCGTGCCTGCTGCTTCCGAGACGCTGCCGGGTTTCGAGCCGCCACCGACATGGACCGCGCTATTCGCGCCCGCCAAACTGCCACCCGCGATACTGTCGAGCCTGCACGCCAGCATCGTCAAGGGCATGGCCGCGCCCGAAGCACGCAGCAAGGCCGCCAGCGACGGCTTTGAACTGATCGGCAACACGCCGGAACAATTCGCCGCGCAGATCAAGCGCGATATAGAAGTTGCCGGGCGGCTGGTGAAGGCCGCGAAGATTGAACCGCTCGACTAATCAATCACTCACGCAGGGAAATACACACCATGAAAATCTGCCGCTACAACACCGGTGAGGCCGGCCTGATCGAAGGCGATTCAATCTATCCGCTGGGCGATGCGCTGACGGCCACCGGTGTGGTGCGCGCCGGTGCGAGCATGGCCGAGATCGTCGATGCGCTCGCCAATCAGCCGGGTGCGGCGGCGGGATTGGCCGCCGCGCGCACTGGCAAACCACTGGCGCTGGCTTCGGCCAAGCTGCGCGCGCCGATCATCAACCCGCCTGCCATATGGGCGGCGGCCGCGAATTACCGCGCGCATCAAGCCGAAATGAAGGTGCGGGTGGGCGCGTATGATCGCACGCAGTTAAGCGCCGACGATTTAATGGCCGAGGTGTTCCTGAAACCGGCGTCTTCCATCATCGGCCCCGGCGGCACCGTCATACTGCCGAAAATTTCCAAACACGTGGATTTTGAATGCGAGCTGTGCGCCGTCATCGGCAAAACTGCGCGCAATGTTTCAGCGGAACAAGCGCTGGATTATGTGTTCGGCTACACCCTGTGCTGGGACATCAGCATCCGCGATCCGTGGGGCGTCGGTGGCCGCCACAACACGCGCAACATCCGCAAGGGCTTCGACACGTTTTGCGGCGTCGGTCCGTGGATCGTCAGCAAAGACGAAATCCGCGAGCCGCAGGATGTGCGCATCACCGTCGAGCAAAACGGCAAAACCGTGATGCAGGCGCACACCGGCGACATGATTAACGGCCTGCGCGATTTGATTCGTTTTCTGTCGAGCGTCACCACGCT
>CANIID010000257.1 GCA_947467315.1 Betaproteobacteria bacterium
ATAATTCGCCGTCGTTCCCGCGCAGGCGGGAGCGACAGGGATGCTGTTGTGCGAACGTAAATTTCAACTGGGTGGCGTCAACCCACCGCGCCCGCAATCGCATCCGCCAGCGGCTGCACATCCGACAAACTATCGATATTCAAAATGGCATCCGCAAGTTCAGCAGCACGCTCGTCGCTGACTTTCGCGTAGCGCAGGTTGGCCTTGAACTTGGCGAGCAGTTCGTCGTCGGTAAGCGGATTGTCGGGGTGGCCCTTGGCGCTCGTCTGCGTCACTTCACTTACACCGAAAGAGCCATGCGCCCGGATGGTGCAGCCGCCGATGACGCACTGGTCGGCATTGGTATCGAGATATGGCGCGGCGCTGATTTTCGCGATCCATGCGGCCAGCCTGGGCGACGGCGGAATTTCCTCGGCAAGCTGTATCGGCGTTACTTCGTCATAAGCCAGCACATTCGCCACGCACCAATAAACGCTGAATTGCGCATTGACGCGTGTTTGCGGCGCGCGCTTTTCGGCAACGTCGCGGCCGACCACATCCAGCTCCTGCCGCCCGATCAGCAGTTCAACGTGCTCGATTTTTTCAACGTCGCCGCCGAGCTTGGCGCGCAATTCCAGCGCCGCACTGATCGCCGGATGGGTAAAGCGGCAACTCGGGTATGGTTTGATGGAAAGGCGGTCGAATTCCCATGCCGTGCCCAGCCCGCGCACCGCGCGTTCCGGCTCGAAACGGTCGTGCAGATAGACCCGGCTCAGGCCATCTTCACCCGTGAGCGGGTGTTTCACACCGGGCAGGCCGGCGCTGCCCATCAGCGCCGCCGTCACCGCATGCGATGCCGCGAAACCCGGCTGCACGTGCTTGGTCGGCGCGCCTTCTCGCGTGGATTGATGGTTGCCGCTGGCCATGCAGTAGACGATGCCGAGCGCGTTGCGCAGTGCGTCCGCGCGCGGATCGATCAGACGCGCGGCAGCCAGTGTCGCGCCAAAATGTCCCATCAGCGCAGTGTAAATCCAGCCGCCCTCGATCAGATTCAATCGCGTTGCCACACCCAGCCGGCAGGTGAGTTCGATGCCGAGCAGAATTGCTTCGCAAAATTCCTTGCCGCTCACCGAGCCGCGCAGGCCCGCCACGGCGAACGCCGCCGGTATCGCCGCCGAGCCGGCGTGCAGGGCCGCGTCGTCATGCGTGTCGTCGAATTCAAGCACGTGGCCGAAGTAACCGTTGCACAGTGCCGCCGTGGCGGCGGGCACGCGCGGCCCGCCCAGCACCCGCGCGTCGGGCCGCCCGCCGGCATCTATTAGAACTTTCAACCATGGCGGCATGCCCGCCGCCGCGCGGCCCGCGATGGCGGCGCCGAGATAATCCAGCAGCTCGCGCCGCACATTCGCGCGCGTGGCTTCGGGCACGTGATCCCAGCGCAGCGATTGCGATAGTGCGATGAAGGCGTCGAGGGTTTGTTCGGGTGCGGCGGGTTTGTGTTGGGTTGCGGCCATAATTGTGTCGGTGCTTTCGTCCGGTGTTATTCAGCGCGTATGGCGGCCTGCTTCGCGATGCGCGCCCACTTGACCATTTCACTGGCAATGAGTTTGCCGAACGCCTCCGGCGGGCCGATCACGGGATCGGCCGCCTCGGTCTGCAGGCGCTTGGCCATTTCCGGCTCGCCGAGGATAGCGTTGATTTCGCTATTGAGCCGCGTGACGATGGGGCCGGGAATCCCCGCCGGGCCAAGAACTCCCCACCACACCGTGCATTCGTAACCCGGCAGGCCGCTTTCGGATAGGGTGGGCACGTCGGGTACCACCGCGACGCGCTTCAGCGAGCCGACGCCTATCGCTTTCAACTTGCCCGTGCGCACGTGCGGCAGCGTTTGTATCAGCGTGCCGAAGAGCACCTCGACCTGGCCGGACATCACGTCGATCATCGATGGTCCGCCACCCTTGTAGGGGATGTGCCCGAGCTTGACCCCGGCCATGGAATTAAACAGCTCGCCGCCAAAATGATTAAACCCGCCGATGCCCGAGGTCGCATAGCGGATATGCCCCGGCTTGGCTTTTGCCAGCGCGATCAGGTCTTTCGCGGTTTTCGCCGGAAACGCCGGATGCGTGGCGATCACGTTCGCGCCCGACGCGATCTGCGCGATGGGCATGAGCGACTTGACCGGATCGTAAGGCAGCTTGTGAATCGCCGGGTTCATGGTGTAGGTCGTGGACACGACCAGCAGCGTGTGGCCGTCCGCCGGGGCACGCGAGGCCACCTCGGTGCCGATGATGCCGTCCGCGCCGGGCCGGTTGTCCACCACCATTTGCTGCGACAGCCGCTCGGTCATTTTTTGTGCAATGAAGCGCCCCAGGATGTCGTTGCTGCCGCTCGGCGGAAAAGGCACGATCAGCCGGATCGGCTTGGCGGGGAAGCGGCTGGCGTCCGGCGTCTGTGCCATAGCCGTGCCTGCGGCGGCAATGCATAGCGCCAAGGCGCGGGCGAGCATCGGACGTCGCGACCGGTCATATTGCGCGTTCATGGTTTTCCTTGATGGCCTTTTGCCGTTCATTTGAGTGTAGATCGTGCTTCGTCAGCCTGTCAAATGATCTAGATCATTTGACAGATTCAAGTTGGCGGCGATAGCATCGGCGGCATGCCTGTCCGTCCCGTTCTCAGCAGCACTTTCGATTTTTCGCCGCACATGCGTGACGGCGACGTGGTGACATGGCTGCAAGGCACCGGCGAGCCGCTGGGGCTGACCCAGCGCCTGGTCGCGCAGCGCCATGCGCTGCCGCCGCTGGAATTGTTCGTCGGCATGCTGTCGAGCAAGACGCTCAAACCCGAACACGCTGACCGCTTTCGCTTTCGCGGCCTTAACGGCGCGGGCGCTGCGCGCACGCTTACCGCCGCGAACCTGCTTGATATCGTCCCGGCGCATGTGTCCGCTGTGCCGTCGCTGCTGCGTTCGCGCGCGATACGCGTCGACGTGCTGTTGCTGCGCCTGCGACCGCATACCAGGCCGGGGTTCTACACGGCGGGTGTGATGGTGGATTTTCTGCCCGCCATGGTGCAGGCCGCGCGTTGCGTGATCGCCGAGATCGATGAGCGTTTACCCATCACCTCGCAGGATGCGCTGGTCGCCGCCGAAGACATTGACGTGCTCACCGAATGCGACGCGGACGAAGTGCTGATCGCCGACCCGGAGCCGACGGATATTGACATGCGTGTCGCCGCGCATGTCGCGGGGCTGATCCCCGATGGCGCGACCATTCAGTTGGGCGTCGGCGCCCTGCCGGTGGCCGTATGCCGCGCGCTTGAGCACCACAAAAACCTTGGCGTACACAGCGGCGTTATTTCCGACATCATCGTCGATCTGGTGGAGAAAGGTGTCATCACACCTGCGCGCCGCATGGTCACCGGCGGGTTGTTCGGCACGCGCCGCCTGATGAATTTTGCCGACGGCAACGACATGATCGAGATGCGTTCCTCCGATTACACGCACAATCACCAAGTGCTGGCGCGATTGCCGAATCTGTATTCGGTCAACTCCGGTGTCGAGGTGGATCTGACCGGCAACGTGAATTCCGAGATTGCGGCGGGGCGCTATCTGGGTGCGGTCGGCGGGCAGGCCGATTTTGTGCGCGGCGCGGTGGCCTCACCGGGAGGGCGCTCGATCATGGCCCTGCCGTCCACCACACCGGACGGCAAACACTCGCGCATCGTCGCGTCGCTCGAAGGCCGGCCCGTCACCACCACGCGCGCCGATATTGATATCGTGGCCACCGAGTACGGCATCGCTGATTTGCGCGGGCGTTCGTTCGGCGAGCGCGCCGAACGCCTGCGCGCCATCGCGCATCCCGATTTCCGTGATCGGCTTCAACTCAAGTAAAGATCAAATTATGCAGACAGATTCCGGCATCGTCGTGGAAAAGAGCGCAGAGGGCATCGTAGACATACGTCTAAATCGCCCCGACCGCCTCAATGCGCTTGGCGTGGACATGACGGATACACTGCTCGCGGCGATTACCGAAGCGGCTGCCAGCACTGCGCGCGTGATCCTGATTCGCGGCACGGGGCGCGCATTTTGCGCGGGGGCAGATCTGAAAGAGCGCCGCACCATGGACGAAGCGGCACGCGTCAAACACAATCGCGCGATCAATGCGGCGGTCGATGCGCTGGGCGCGGCACCCATGCCGACGATATGCGCCATCAACGGTTTGGCATTGGGCGGCGGCTGCGAAATCGCATTGGCCTGCGATTTGCGCTACGCCGCGGAGGACGCACCAATCGGCCTGACCGAGGCGCGCATCGGCGCGATACCCGGCGCGGGCGGCACGCAACGCATGCCGCGCACCGTCGGCGCCATGCGCGCGCTGGAACTCATCCTCACCGGCGAGCCCATCACCGGCAAGCGTGCCGCAGAAATCGGGCTTATCAACGCGGCGCTCGCCACAGACCAGCTCGACGCGCATGTGACGCGCATCGCCACGGTGCTGGCATCGCGTTCGCCGTCCGGTGCACGCATCGCCAAGCGGCTGATTTACGGCGGTCTCGAAACCACGCTCGCCGAAGGATTGAAGCTCGAAGCCGGCGCGCTGCGCGATGTTCTGACTTCGGCGGATTATGCGGAAGGCCTCGCCGCGTTCGCGGAAAAACGGCCCCCGCGTTTTGGTGCGAGCACGGGTGCAGGCGCAGGCCCGAAGTGAACAACCCAGTGAGCACACATCGCAGCAAGGCGGAGCACGTCGCGCAACAGTTGCTGGATCGCATCATTGCTGCCAAGTTAAAGCCCGGCAGCAGCTTCGCCACCGAAGCCGAACTGCTGCCGCAGTTCAATGTGAGCCGGCCAACGCTGCGCGAGGGCCTCAAGCTGCTGGAGTCACAGGGCGTGCTCGAACGCCGCCCCGGCCCCGGCGGCGGCATCATCGTGCGTGAGCCGAGCATCGACCTGCTGGCGCATGGGCTGTCGGTGTACCTGCGACTGCACGAAGTGCCTTTCGCCACGGTGTTGAAGGCGCGCGAGGCCATCGAGCCCGCTCTTGCCTACGAGGCCGCCGTCAACGGGACAGTGGAAGACTTTGCGGAACTGGAAGCGTCGATTGCGCGCATGAAGGCGCTTGACGCGCCGCGCGATCAGGTGGCGTTTCTCGAAGAGAATCGCATGTTTCACAGCGTCATCGCGCGCGCGGGCGGCAACATGGTGCTGGAAGTTTTCTGGAACACCATCAGCATCCTTGCCGCCGGCGAGCATCACGGCATCCGCTATTCGGTGGGCAATCAAACGCACGTGGTGCAGGCGCACCAACGTATACTAGACGCCTGCCGCCGCCGCGACGGCACGGCCGCCGCCGCCGAGATGGAAACCCATGTGGGCGCGCTCGAAAATCTGGTGCGTAGCCGTTACCAGCATCTGTTGAAACATCCGACCAGCGTCTTTGAGCGGCCCGGTCGATTGAGGGCTTAACTCAATTGCGTAATATCACAGGAGCTTTTTGATGATGAACTTTGAACTGACACAAGAGCAACGCAGCATGGTCAACACCGTGCGCGAGCTCACGCAGGAAGTATTCAAGCCGAACGCTTTGAAATACATGGACGGCACCTTCCCCTGGGACAACTTCCGTGAGCTGGCGAAAATCGGCGTGCTCGGCATGGCGATTCCGGAGGAGTACGGCGGCCTCGGTCTGCCGGTACTCGATACCGCGCTGGTGCTCGAAGAAGTCTCCAAGGGCTGTTACGTCACCGCGATGGACCTGATGGGCGAAGTCGGCACACAGGCGCGCATCATCGCCACGTACGCGCCCGAGAGCATCAAGCGCCGCTTGTTGCCGGGGGTGTGTACCTCGGAGGTCATCCTCGCCATCTGCATGACCGAACCGCATGCGGGTACCGACGTCGGCAACTACCGCACGAACACGGAGATCAAAGGTGACAAGATCATCCTGAACGGCGTCAAAACGCTGATCAGCCGCGTTGACGAAGCGCAGGCTTTCGTGGTCTTCACCCGCGTGAACAAACTGCCGGGGATAGCCGGCATCGGTTGCGTGCTGATCGAACGCGGCACGCCCGGTTTCGAATGCACTGCGCGTTACCACACCATGGGTGGCGAAAATCTGGCGGAGATTCGCTTTGATAACTGCGAGCTGCCGCTGGAAAACCTGATACTCAAGGAAGGCGGCTTTCGCAAGATGATCAGCGCATTCAACACGCAGCGCTGCCTGAACCCCAGCGTGTCGTTGGGCCTGGCCGAAGGCGCGTTCGAGGAAGCCGTTAAATACGCCCGCGACCGCAGCGCCTTCGGACGACCGATCGGCGAGTTTCAGGCGATGCGTCACAAGCTGGCGGAAATGTACCGCGACATCGAAGCCAGCCGCTCGGTGCTGTATCGCGCAGCGGCATCGGCGAATCCGTTTCCTGACCCGTACCTGGCGGCGGTGGCGAAAATCACCGTGAACGAAATGTCGCTGCGGGTGACCAGCGATGCGATTCAGGTGCACGGCGGTTATGGTTTCACCGACGAATTTCCGGTGTCGCGCTTTTATCGCGGCGCGCGTTACGGCACGCTCGGCGGCGGCACCACCGAAACGTTAAAAGACCTCGTCGGCAAAAAAATCATGAAGGATTTTCCGATTGACGGCTTCCTTGGCATGGGTAATTTTTAACTCACGGATCACATGATGCGCTCCCTACTTTTTGTGCCCGGCGACGACGAACGCAAAATCGCCAAAGGGCTGGCGTCCGAGGCGGACGCGCTGATTTTGGATATGGAAGACGCGGTGGCGCCGCAACGCAAAGCCGCCGCGCGCGAGCTGTGCGCCGCGACGCTGGCCGCCGGCGCGCGCATGAAACTGTTCGTGCGCATCAACGCGCTGGATACCGGCGCGACGCTGCTCGACTTGGCGGCGGTGGTCAAGGCGCGCCCGTTCGGTGTGATGCTGCCGAAGTGTCGCAACGGTGACGACGTGAGACTCGTCTCGCATTACCTCGCGGCGCTCGAAGCGCGCGAGGGCTTACCGGCGGGCGACATTCGCATCCTGCCGATCGTCACGGAAACCGGCGCCGCGATGTTCGGCCTCGGCGGGATCGGAGGTTACGACAACCCGCCGCTACCGCGCCTCCACGGCATGCTGTGGGGCGGTGAAGACCTCGCGGCGGACCTGGGGGCCATCACCAACCGCGACGAAGACGGACGCTATGCCGCGCCGTATCTGATGGCGCGTGCGCTGTGTTTGTTCGCATCGGCGGCGGCCTCGGTGGTTGCAGTCGATGCGGTCTA
>CANIID010000258.1 GCA_947467315.1 Betaproteobacteria bacterium
CGCGTGGTGATCGGCGGCTCGCCCGGCAGCAACGCGGATATCTTTTTTCGCATCGTGCAGCCGCGTATGGGCGCGACGCTGGGCCAGCCGCTGGTAGTTGATTACCGGCCCGGCGCGGGCGGCGCGCTGGGCGCGGGCATCACGGTCAAGAGCCCGGCGGACGGCTACACCATCATGCTGGTCGCTGCCGGTTTCATGATGAATCCGGCGCTGACCAAAACGCTGCCATTCAATCCGGCGACGGATTTCTCCGCGCTGGGACTCGTCGCCGATGTGCCTGCGGGGCTGGTGGTGCATCCGTCGTTGCCGGCTCGCGATGTCAAAGAAGTGGTTGCGCTGGCGCGCGCGCGTCCCGGCGCACTCAATTACAGCAGCGCGGGGCAGGGCTCGGTGTCGCACTTGGCGGGCGTATTGTTCAATCTGTTGGCGAAGGTGAACACCGTGCATGTGCCGTACAAAAGCAGCGGCCCTTCGCTGGTGGATTTGATTTCGGGTGAAATGGCGTTTTCATTTCCGACGGTGTCGGGGGCGTTGCAGCACGTGCGCAGCGGCCGACTGAAGCTGCTGGCGCAAACCGGCGCGCGGCGCTCCGCGATGCTGCAAGACACGCCCACCGTGCAGGAGGCGGGGTTGGCTGGTTTCGTGGTGAACAGCGGCTTCGGTCTGGTGGGGCCGGGCGGCATGCCCAAGGCCGTGGTGGACAGCATCAACGGTGCCTTAGCCAAGGCGGTGCAAGACGCCGCAGTGCGCAAAGCGATGATCGACAACGGCGCCGACCCCGCAGGCGGCACGCCGGAGCAGCACGATGCGTACATCAAATCCGAGGTGGCAAAGTGGATCAAGGTGGTCAACGCCGCAGGGCTGAAACCGGAATAGTGCAAAAGTAGAATCAGGAGAGAGAAGCATGGGCATCGCAAAATTTCTCGCGGACAAAATCACCGGCACGCGCTACGAAGACTTGCCGCCCGAGGCGATTTACTGGTGCAAGGTGGCGGTGATGGATACCGTCGGTGTGACGCTGGCGGGCTCGCGCGAGCCTGCGCCGAATGTGCTGCGGGAAGTGTTGATGCCAAGCAGCGGACCGAGTTTGATATTCGGCACAAACCAGCGCGTGCCCTGTCTCGATGCGGCGCACATCAACGGCACCGCCGCGCACACACTGGATTTCGACAACACCGCCGCGCATTTCGCCGGCCACATTTCGGCGGTGATGGTGCCCGCGCTGCTGGCGGCGGGCGATGCCTTCAACAGCAGCGGACGTGATTTGCTGCTCGCACACGCGGTGGGTTACGAAGCCGGCTGCCGCATCGGGCGCGGCGTGAATGTTGATTTGTATCACTCGGAGAAAGGCTGGCACCCAACCTCCACGCTGGGCATATTCGCCGTCGCTGCTGCTTGCGCCAAGTTGTTGGGCTTGAACGCCGCACAAACCGAAACCGCACTGGCGATAGCCACTTCGCTTGCGGCGGGCATCAAAGCCAACTTCGGCACCATGACCAAGCCGCTGCACGTGGGCGAGTGCGCGCGTGGCGGGCTGATGGCGGTGTTGCTGGCGCGTAAGGGCTTTACCGCGAACAGCGACGCGTTTGAGCACAAGCAGGGATTTTTTAAATTGTTTAACGGCGAGGGCCATTCCCATCCCGATCGTGTCGTCGAAAGTTGGGGGGCGCCGTTTGATGTGGTCAGCCCCGGCGCGAGTTATAAACAATATCCGTGCTGTTACAGCACGCATGCGGCCATTGAGGCGGCGCTGACACTCACGCGCGAGCATGGCGTGTTTGATGCGAAATCGATTGCGAAAATCGAAACCTGGACACCGGCGTTCGGCTTGTCGTACACCAACCGTCCTGATCCATTGAGCGATCTCGATGCCAAGTTCAGCGTGCAGTATTGTGCGGTGAAAGCGCTGCTGACCGGGCAAGTCGTATTGGAAGATTTTGAAAGCAGCGCGTATCGCGACTCAGTGGTGCAAAGCGTATTGCCACGTGTGCGCTCCGAAATCTACACCGGTAAGATGTTCGATCCCGCTGACCCGTTCGATGCCGAACTCAAACTGACGCTCACCGATGGCCGCACGCTGAATGCGAAAGTGGATCGCCCGCTCGGCAGAACCTCGGAAATTCCGATTCCGTATGAGCGGCTGCAAGCGAAGTTTGCCAATTGCGCAGCGCGTGTGTTGCCTGCCGATGCTGTGGCGAGATCGTCGCAAATAATTGATTTAATGGATAAAAATAGTTCGGTTCGTGAGTTGTCACGAGCGCTTGAAGCGGCGCTGGCGCAGGCCGGCGAGCGGCGCATCGCGTGACGCACCACCGCGGGCAAAGGCGCGCGCTGCTGGCTTGCCTGTTGGGGTTGCCTGCGCTGTCGTCCTGCACCACGCCTGCGCAACTGCTGCTGGCGGTGATTCCTGACGGCACGCTGGCCACGTTGCTCGGTCATTTCGAAAAAGAGCCCAGCGCCAACCGACAGCGCGTGGCGGAACTCGAGCATAAGGGCGAGTGGGTGGAACTCGCGAAGTTTGCGGAAGCGAATCTCGAAAAAGATCGTTCCAGCGCCGCGTGGTGGATGGTTGCCGGCTACGCGTATACGCAACAAAAACAGCACGCGCGCGCGATTCAGTGTTTTCGCGAAATGGTGCGCCTGGAACCCGATATGGCGGACGGCTGGAATCTGCTGGCGCAGGCGTATCGCACGGTGGGCGACCCGCAGCGCGCGATTGCGACGGTCAACAACGCGTTGCTGGTGCTGCGTGATTCGCCGGCCACGTTGCTGATACTGGGGGATGCCAACAGCGATTTGCAACGCTATGAGCCGGCGGTGCGCGCGTATCGCCAGGCGCTCGATATGGATGCAGGCTTAACGCCCGCGTGGGCGGGGCTGGCGCGCAGTTACATCAAGCTGGGGCGCGCACCCGAGGCGGAAAGTATTGCGCGCGCCGTGGAAAAATCTAATCCGCCGCTGGCGGCGGCGATACGGCAGGAGATTGCAAACGCGGTAAAGCCCTGAGCGCTGCTACATCGCCTTCAACGCCGGCGTCAGATGCGGCGACAGTTGTTTGACCATTTGGCTTAACAGCGTGAGGTTGCCGCCGATGATGTTGCCGGAGGTCAGGTATTTATCGTTGCCTTGCAGGTCGGCTACCACGCCGCCGGCTTCGGTAATCAGCAGCGAGCCGGCGGCGATATCCCACGGGGCGAGGCCGATTTCCCAGAAGGTATCCAGCCGCCCGGCGGCGACATAAGCGAGGTCCAACGCCGCCGAACCCGCACGGCGCACACCGGCGGTGTTTTGCATGATGTCGCGCAGCATCGCCATATAGGCGTCGAGGTGTTTGTGTTCCTTGAACGGAAAGCCGGTGCCGACCAGCGCGGATTTGAGTTGCAGCCGCTTGCTCACGCGCAGGCGCGAATCGTTCAGGTAGGCGCCGGCGCCGCGGGTGGCGGTGAACAAATCGTTATTGCCGGGATCGTAAATCACCGCTTGCGTGATCACGCCCTTGTGCGACAGCGCAATCGACACCGCATACTGCGGAAAGCCGTGCAGGAAATTGGTGGTGCCGTCGAGCGGATCGATAATCCATTGATACTCCGACTTGGCGGCGGTGTTAGTCTCGCCGGACTCCTCTGCTAAAATCGAATGCTTGGGGTACGCTTCCAGCAGCGTGCGGATGATGATCTGCTCGGCGTCTTTGTCCACCTCGGTGACAAAATCGTTGGCGGCCTTTTCGCGCACGGCGACGATATCCAGGTTGCGCGCGGCGCGATTGATCAGGTTGCCGGCGCTGCGGGCGGCCTTGATCGCGGTGTTGAGCATGGGGTGCATGGTTTCAGTGCCGTGAAAAGTGAAACGTGAAGCGTAAAGGAACGGGGGCTGTATTGTACGTGATATGAGTGACTCGCTTAATAACATCCGTGTCGTGCTGTGTGACACGCGGCATCCGGGCAATATCGGCTCGGCGGCGCGCGCCATGAAAACCATGGGCTTGTCGCAGCTTTATCTGGTGAGCCCGCATCAATTTCCCGACAAGCAGGCCGACTGGATGGCGACCAATGCCGTCGATGTGTTGGAAAATGCCATCGTGTGCGCCGATCTGGATACCGCGCTGTCCGGCGTGGTGCTGGCGGTGGCCTGCACCGCGCGCAGCCGTGAAATTGCCGTTCCCGCCGTGACGGCGCGCGAAGCGGCGGCGCGCCTGGTCGAGGTGGCGCAGTCGCAGCCGGTGGCGCTGGTGTTCGGCAGCGAAGTGCGCGGCCTTACCACCGATCAGGTCAAGCGCTGCCAGATGGTGGCGACGATACTCACCGACGCCAGCCATAGCTCGCTCAATCTCGCGGCGGCGGTGCAGGTGTTCGCCTATGAGTTGCGCCAGCACGCGGTGCAGGAAACCATCAAGCCGACGGTGGATAAACCGCGCGTGCTGGCAACGCACGAGGAGATCGAGCTGTTTTACGCGCATCTCGAACGCGAATTGATGGCGTGCGGTTTCTTGAACCCCGTGGAACCCAAGCGCTTTATGCAGCGTGTGCGGCGCATGTTTGCGCGCATGCAACTGGAGCACGACGAAGTGAAAATCCTGCGCGGCGTGGTGCGTACCTTGCGTACGCCGAAGAAAAGATAGTAACCCTATGTTTATGAAAGGGTATTTTATGGATGTCGGCAATACCCTATGGATTTAGTATACTATTCTGCCTTTCATCGTCGCCAGTCCACGTTAACTTCATGTTTTCACGCATAAAAGAAGAAATTGCCGTGGTGTTCGAGCGCGACCCGGCTGCGCGCAACACGTGGGAGGTAATCACCTGCTATCCCGGCTTTCATGCGCTGCTGATGCACCGCGTAGCGCACTGCCTGTGGGGTGCCGGGTTCAAATGGCTGGGCCGGTATGTGTCGCACTGCGCGCGCTGGTTGACCGGCATTGAGATTCATCCCGGCGCCACCATCGGTCGCCGGTTTTTTATCGATCACGGCATGGGTGTGGTGATCGGTGAGACGGCGGAAATCGGCGACGATTGCACGCTGTATCACGGCGTCACGCTCGGCGGCACGTCGTGGAACAAGGGCAAGCGCCATCCCACGCTGGGCGCGGGCGTGGTGATCGGCGCGGGCGCGAAAGTGCTGGGGCCTATTCTCATCGGCGATCACGCGAAGATCGGTTCCAACGCCGTGGTGGTGAAAGCCGTGCCGCCGGGCGCGACGGCGGTGGGCATCCCGGCGCGTGTGGTGGAAGCGCAAGAGTCGAACGGCCGCTTTGCCGCTTACGCCGTGGGTCGTGATGAAAACGACCCGCTGACCGGCGCGATCAATGAGCTGATCAGCCATAGCGGCGAGACCGATAAACGCATCGACGCGCTGGTCGCGGAGATTGATCAACTGCGCGAGCAATTGGGTGTGATTGCGGGCGTGCGGAACTCGCCTAAGCCATAGTTGACTAAATCACTCGGGATCGGTAAAGTTGAGTAGATTAGTCGGCAATGCGTATTTTAATAAGTATATGTTTTTAAACGATATTTTATAGGTGACCCTATGCGGCTCACAACCAAAGGACGGTTTGCGGTAACGGCGATGGTCGATCTGGGGCTGCGTCACGGCGGTGGCCCGGTGACGTTGGCCGAAATCAGCGCGCGGCAGAAAATTTCGTTGTCGTACCTCGAGCAACTGTTCGGCAAATTGCGCCGCAAGCAGATTGTGGAAAGCGTGCGCGGGCCCGGCGGCGGCTACCTGTTGGGCCGCGACATGCGCGAAGTGTCCGTCGCTGAAATTATTCTCGCGGTGGACGAGCCGCTCGACGCCACGCAATGCGGCGGCAAGGAAAACTGCCACGACGACCAAAAGTGCATCACGCACGATCTGTGGGCCTCGCTCAATCAGCGTATTTTTGAATATCTCGGGTCGATGACCTTGCAGCAGTTGGTGGATAACCAGCGCGCCAAGGAATCCGGCGTGGTGACGATGCATGACATGCGGCCCAGCGTTGCCAAGCGCGCCGCCGTCACGGCCTGAATATTTGTCTCGCGCGATGGCATTCGTTTACTTCGACCATAACGCCACCACGCCGCTCGACGAGCGTGTGCTGGAGGCGATGCTGCCGTTCCTGCGCGAGCAGTACGGCAACGCATCAAGCCGGCACGATCTGGGCATCACCGCGCGGCGCGCCATCGATCAGGCGCGCGAGCAGGTGGCGGCGCTGGTGAACGTGCGTCCGCCGCAGGTGGTGTTTACCTCGGGCGGCACCGAGGCGAACAATCTGTTTATCAAAGGCGCGGCGGAGATTCTGAAGCCATCGCAGATTGCGGTGAGTGCGATTGAACATCCGTGCGTGTCCAAGCCCGCCGAGGCGTTGGCGCGGAAAGGTTGGGCGGTGCGCAAGCTTAGCGTGACACGCGACGGCAAAGTGGATTTGAACGATGTAGACGCAGCGCTGCAGACCAAGACCGGCATCGTGTCGGTGATGCTCGCCAACAACGAAACCGGCGTCGTTCAGGATGTAGCCGCGATTGCACAACGCGCACGCGCCGCTAAAGCCTGGATGCACACCGACGCCGTGCAGGCGCTGGGTAAAATCGCTGTCGATTTCGAAGCGTTGAACGTGCATGCGATGACACTTTCCGCGCACAAAATTTACGGCCCTAAGGGGGCGGGCGCGTTGATCGTGGATAAACGGATTGAGTTGACGCCCTTGATCGCCGGTGGCGGGCATGAGCACGGCATGCGTTCGGGCACCGAGAACGTGCCGGCGATTGTGGGGTTTGGTGCCGCTGCTGAGTTGGCTGCGGGTCGCATTGCCGAACTCGCGCCGCGAATTGAAAAGCTGCGTGGGCGTGTCGAGCAGGGCTTGGTGCGCTTGGGCGCGGTGCTATTCGGAGCCGCTTCAGCGCGGGTGCCCAACACCAGCTACTTCGCGTTCAAAGGCATCGACGGCGAAACACTGATTATCGAGCTCGACAAATTGGGTTTCGGCGTGGCCGCGGGTGCGGCCTGTTCGAGCGCGAATCCCGAGCCTTCTGCCACACTGCTGGCGATGGGCGTAGCGCCGGAAATTGCCCGCGGCGCGGTACGGTTTTCGCTGGGCGTTGCGAATACGGCGAACGAAGTGGATGATTTTTTGCAAGCGGTGAAGCAAGTGGTGGCGCGATTAAAAAATCTCACCGCGATGGCGGTTTGATGATGGAGAAAGCAATGACGATACAACTGACC
>CANIID010000259.1 GCA_947467315.1 Betaproteobacteria bacterium
GCGTGCCCGGGATCGTGGTGCAGAACCGGCAGAACTACGCGCAGGATTTGCAGATTTCGTCGCGCGGCTTCGGCGCGCGCTCCACGTTTGGCGTGCGCGGGCTTCGGCTGATCGCCGATGGCATTCCCGCCACCATGCCGGACGGGCAGGGGCAGGCCGCGACGTTTAATCTGTCGTCGGCAAAAAGTGTCGAGGTGCTGCGCGGGCCGTTTGCCAGCCTGTATGGCAACTCCGCAGGCGGCGTGGTGCAGATTTTTACGGCAGACGGGCCGAAGGAGCCGACGCTGTCGCTCTCCGCGTTGTACGGCAGCTACGATACGTTTAAGCTCGGCACGCAATACGGCGGTCAGCACGGGCCGTTGAACGTGGTGATCGATGTCTCGCGTTTCGAGACCAACGGTTATCGCGATCACAGCTCGGCGCGGCGCGATCATTTCAACGCGAAATTCAAGTATGACCTTGGCAGCGCGGGCGTGTTCACCCTAGTGCTTAATGCGCTGGATCAACCCGAGACCGAAGACCCGCTGGGACTGACTGCCGTGCAGGTGGCGCAGAACCCCAAGCAGGCCGGCGGTAACTTTGCTGGCGCCACGCCAGCCCACGCCTATAACTTCAACACGCGCAAGAGCATTTCGCAGGGACAAGCCGGGCTGACCTACGACGTAGCGTTTTCAGCCGGCACCAAGCTGAATGCCCGCGTTTACCTGGGCGACCGGCAGGTGACGCAGCATCTGGCGATTCCCGTCGCGACGCAGAATGCGTTTGTCGTTGGCAGCCCCGGCGTGCGCACCCATTCCGGCGGCGTGGTCGATCTGGATCGCGGCTTTGGTGGGGCGGCGGTACGTCTGACGCATGAAACGAAGCTCGCGGGCGGGCCGTTCACGCTGAGTGCGGGCGTGGATTACGACCGCATGAAAGAACGCCGCCGCGGGTTTCTCAATAACCTGGGCGTTACCGGTGATCTGCGGCGCGACGAAGACAATATCGTCACCAACACCGATTTCTATGCACAAGCCGAATGGCAGGTCATCAAGGATTTGAATCTGATGGCGGGCCTGCGGCGCAGCCATGTGCAGTTCAGTTCCGCGGATTATTTTACGTTGACCAATGGCAATGACAGTGGCGCGGTGGATTACGCGCGCACCACGCCCGCGTTCGGCGCCACCTACAAAATCACGCCGGTGCTGAATGCCTACGCGAATATCGGCAAAGGCTTCGAGACGCCGACTTTCGCGGAACTGGCCTACCGGCCCGCCGGCGGCACGGGGCTGAACTTCGCGCTACAGCCCGCCAATAGCCTGCACCGCGAGATCGGCCTGAAAACCCTGATCGGCGACAACGGTCGCGCCAACATCGCGCTGTTTCGCGTGGATGTCACCAATGAAATCGTCGTTGATACCAACGCCGGCGGCCGTTCAACCTTCAAGAACGCGCCCGGCACGCGCCGCGAAGGCCTCGAACTGGGCTGGGGACAGAAATTCGTGCATGGCTTTGAAGCGGCGCTGTCCTACACGCTGCTCAACGCGCGCTTCACCCAAGGCTTCACCACGCTCACCGGCACGCCCTCGGTGGCGGTGCCGGTGCTCGCCGGTAGCAAACTGCCCGGTATCGCGGGCAACAATCTGTTCGCGGAACTGGTGTGGCGTCATCCGTCGAACGGCTTTCACGCCGGCATCGAAGCGCGCCACAGCGGCAAAGTATGGGTGAACGACCAGAACGCCGAATTCGCCGGCGCCTACACCATCTATAACCTGCGCGCCGGCATGCAGCAACGCGGCAAGGGCTGGAAGCTCACGGAGTTTGTGCGCATCGATAACGTCGGCAACAAAGGCTACATCGGCTCGGTGATTGTGGCGGAGGCGAATAACCGTTACTACGAGCCGGCGCCGGGGCGTAATTACATGATCGGCGTTAACGCGGAATTTCAGTTTTAAAATCTGTAGCGCGGGACAAGGGCACACTTGAAGCGGAGCAGCTTGCTCCCGCCGTTGTTCTTGAATCCGCGAAGCAGATTGGTGCCATCGATCGTGTCGCACATGTGTAGTGGCCATACGGACAGCCGCATCGCAGCCCCAAAGCTACCGGAGGCATACGCTTTCCCGCAAGGCGTTGGGGGTATAGAGCGTGAAGATGGAAAATGCACAATCAAATCGACCCCGGTACTTGGAGCCACTCTTCGAGGGCGACCCTTGTTTTGCAAAGGGCACCTTGGTGCATACCAAGGAGGGTTTGGTGCCCATCGAAAAAATCAAGGTAGGCGATGGGGTGCTGTCCAGACAGGAAGATGGTAGCGGGCAGATAGACTGCAAGCGGGTTACGCAGACGTTCGTTCACGCTCCGACCCAGATAATTAACTTGTGGCATCGCTTTGAAAAAGAACGGAACCAATTTAGCAAGCTGACCACCACAGCCAATCACCCGTTCTCGGTGGCGGGGCGAGGTTGGACCCAGGCTATCGATCTGAATCTGTTTGAAGATCAACAGGAGCTGATCGATGGCCGAAGCATGCTGTCAACAATTCGCCAATTTGTTATCAAGACCAGTACCCCGAATGTTGGCTGGATCTGCCATATGAGTAACCTTCCTGGTGAATTGGGGACTGAGTGGGATTTCGAAAATAATGTTCGCTATCGCGAAGATGTTCCCTATGAGGAATTCATCGAAGAATACGGCTACCCCTATGAACTAAAGCCAGATGATCCGAACCTCTTCACCGCGCCGGTCCACAACATCGAAGTGGAGGATTTCCGTACCTACTTCGTCGGCAAAGAGGGTGTTTGGGTTCACAACAAGAACGTTACCACGGCGGTTTAAGTCAGCACTGGCGGTCTGCGTGGCTTGGTGGTATCTCCCAATTCCTTAATCACTACTGCAAGTTAATCCCGAATATCGGTTGCGTTGAAGGGCACTTCCCCGAATACTCCATGCACTCTCCCGGCCTGCATGATGGCTTGCATCCCGCGGAGAACGACGCATCAAAAACGGAGCACATCATGAGTATGAAAATAGCAGATATCGCCAAGAGCAAAATGTTGAAATCCATGGGCGCCATGAAAGGCGACGCGGCAGCCAGCCGCTCGGGGCAGGGTGGTGCAAACGTGGATCGGCGCGAGCAGCGCAAGGCCGATCAGGCGGCGGGGCTGGTGCCGTTTGCTTGCAAGCTGCCGCTCGATTTGGTCAATGCATTGCGTGAGGCGGCGGCGACGCGCGGAGTGGGGCTGAATGAGGTGGTGGCGGCGGTGGTGCAAAAGGGCTTGGCTTAATCTCGGGAGTGGTGGCTATTCAGCCGGCGCTTACGAGGAGCCGAGAATATAGTAGCGTGCGCACAGCGCACGCTACAACGGTACTACCGGTGTTGTTCTCGTTGAAAACGGGCGCATGCTCAATCGTCCCGGCAGTGGGCGTTGTATTAAATATCGTTTATAAACATATAGTTACTATTAATTTCCCACTATCGCTTGCATCGTTATATCCGCAGCGGTGTGCCGTAACCCGTCAACTCCCAATACCCGCGCCCGATGCGTTTTGCGTTTGCGCCTTCGCCGTCGAACGCGGTGACAGCGCCTTCCCAATAGGTGTTGCCCATGGTTTGTGCGTGGAGTTCCTGTGCGTCGAACAGGGGGCGCAGGAATAGCGTACGTTCGCCGAGGGTGATGCGGGTTTGGACGGGATAGCGCCCGCCTTGAGGGGATGTCCAGTGGCGCGTAGGCGCAAACGACATCGCGTTGCGTGCCGGTTGCCATACGCTGCCATCGGCGTGCCGCCATTTTGCACTGGACCACACGGCGGGTGCTGACGCGTTGCTCGCACGCAACTGAAACGCCATCAGCGCGCCGCCGTCGTCGAGGTTCAGGCCCAGCCAATCCCAGCCGCTCGCGCCGGGCGGCATCAGGCTGCTGGACCATTCGTGATCGAGCCATGCCGTGCCGGTTACTTTTTCGCGTTTGCCGCGCACGGTGAGTTCGCCGCTGACTTTGAGATGCGGTTCGCTGTAGTAGTAACTGGCGTTTTCGAGTGACGGGCCTTTTTGGCTGAAGCCCGCGTGGCCTTGCAGCAGAAGCGGTTGCGTGGGTTGCAACGACAGGCGCAGGGAAAATTCTTTTGCCTGCACCAAGGTTTGATACGTCGCCGATGCCTCGCGGCGCAAGCGCCAGTCGCGGATCAGCACATCGGTGTCGGCTGCACTGGTTTCCGCCAGCCCGAAGCCCGCGCGCGCGGCGCGTTCTTCGTGCAGGATGTGGCCGATGCGCGCATCGCTCACGGCCACATGGGCGAACATCAAATGGTGCGCGATGAAGCGGCTGGTGCCGGCCGGCAAAGGCGTGCGCACGCGGAAAAACGTCACCTGAAAGCCGCATGACGGTGCGCCTTCCACGTGATCGGCGCGATCCAGCCAGCCGGTGACGTACCACCATTCAATGCGATGATCGGGATGCGCACCGTGGTCGCGCGGAAATTGCAGCGCAACGCCGGGGGTTACCGGTGCATAGGTGACGGTTGCGCCGTGCGCGGGCGCAAGCGACATACCGCCGCCGGCCAGCAGCAGCGCGCGTTGTATGAAATTACGCCGCTGCATGAGCCTCACCAATCCTCGCGCACCGACAGCACCACGTCTTGCGTGCCCATCACGCGGCGCGCGGTCAGCCAGGCCGAGAACGCGGCCGCCGCGATGAGCGTGGCGGAGAAGGCCGCCATTTGCCGCGTGGGTATGTGGAAATCCATGCTCCAGCCAAACGACTGCGGGTTGATTACGAACACCAGTATCGCGGCAAGTATCACGCCGAGCACCAGGCCCAGCAGGGCGCCCAGCGCAGCCAGCGCCGCGCCTTCGGCGGTGAGCATGCGCGTCAGTTCGCGTCGTGTCAGACCTAAATGACGCAGCATGCCGAACTCTTTTTTGCGCGCCACGATCAAGCCGGTGAAGGCCGCCACCATACCCGCCAGTCCGATCAGAACCGCCACCGCTTCCAGCGCGTAGGTGACGGCAAAGGTGCGGTCAAAAATAGTCAGCGTCGCGGCGCGCACCGCCGTGGTCTCGGTGAGGTCGAGCGGCCGCGCCGGCAGGCGCGCCTTGAGCACCGGCAGCAGCGCGACCGCGGTGACGCCTTCGCGCATCCACAGCGCGGCGTCGTGGGCGCGTGCGTCGCCAGTGGCGCGCGCATAGTCCGGCAACAGCATGACGATGGAACCGTGCTGGCGTGCATAGTCGCGCCACACGCCGGCCACCTGCACGCGCAATGCGGCGGTGCCGTTCGGATTGATAGGCAACGGTAAATCGAAGGTCAAGCTGCCGTCGCCGGCAGGGCGCAGGCGGCTTTGATACAGATCGAGAAAGGATTCCGATACCCATACCGATGGTGCGGCGTCGGTGGATACCGGATAGCGTTTAACCAAGGGCAGGCGCTTGTCGGGCTGGTCGGCGGCGCCGAGGCCAAATTCACGGATCACCAGCGCCACTGCGGGCCGCGCCGGATCCAGCGTCAGCGCTTCGGTGCGCACGAATTCCGCGCGCAGCACGCCGGGCGTGGCGCGGATCGCGGCTTGTGCCGCGGCGTCGAAATAACCCTGTGACTTGCTTTGCTCCGCCGTCTTCTGCCGCAAGTAAGCAGGCGAGGGCAGCACTTGTTCAAGCCAGTCTTCGACCGAGTGCCGGAACGAGGTCACCATGATCGCCATCGCGCCCGCAAGGCTCACCGCCGCGAGCACGGCGGCCAAACTGATGCCGGCTTGCGCGGGCGCATTGGCGAGCCGCGTGATGGCGAGTTGTACTGTGGCAGGCGCGGACGGAAGCGATTGGATGAATCGTTCGGCGCGGCGGAACACCGCGGCTGCTATCGCCGGCGTCAGCAATATGGCGCCGATCAGCATGCCGCTGATGGCAAGGTAACCGAACATCGGGATGCCGTTGATGGCGGGGGCAAGCGTCAGCAGCGCGCTGGCCGCGCACAAGCCGCCACCAATCACCACGGACGGGCCGGTGCCCGTGGTGTCATGCAGCGCGCCGGTCTTCAATGCCTGCGCCGGATGCGCGCGCGCCGCCGCGAGCGCGGGTATCCATGCGCCGAGCATCGCCGCGCCGCCGCCCAACAGCACGAATAGCAACGTCGTCCATGGCGCAAACGCGAGCGCAGGCCGCGTGCCATGAAAAAAGCCGGCGCCCAGGTCTCCGCCCAAAACATGCAGCGCGCCCCACGCGAGCGCATAGCCCAGTGCCGCGCCCAACACCGCGCCGGCAGCGCCGAGCAGTACCGCTTCAAACAGCATCAGGCCCACGGTGCCGCGCGCGGTCACGCCGATCACGCGCAGAAACGCCAGCTCGCTGACGCGCTCCGCCACGCTTAACATTTGCGTGGAGAACACCAGCAGCGCGCCGGAAAACAGCGCGATCATCGCCAGCATCGTGAGATTGACGCGATAGGCGCGCGACATCGTGGCGGCCTGTTGCTCGCGCACCTCGGGTGCCACCGCATGCACGCCCGCAGGCAGCGTGTGCGCGAGGTCGCGGATGAATGCGGCGCGATCCACACCCGGCAGCAGACGCACATCCAGCCGCGTGATCTGGCCTTGCAGATTGAACAGTTCCTGCGTTACGGCGATATCGAGCACCGCCACGCGCTGCTGACTTTCGACGCCGGCGAGCACGCCGGCGATGTCCAGCTTGAGCGGGCCGCTGGGCGTGGCCACGGTGAGGTGTTTCTCAGGCTGATCGCCCGCCTGCAACCATGCGAGCACGGCAGGCGAGACTGCGATGCGGGCGCCGCCAAAATTCGCCAGCGGATCGTGCGTGGTGTCGTCGGGCCGCGCGATCAAATGCGGCGTGAAGCGCGCCGAGGCAAATGGATCGAGCCCGATAATTTTAAGCGCTTCGCGCCGGCCTGCCACGGCAGCATCGAATTCGATGATAGGCGCAATCGATTCGATGTCGCCGAGCAAGCCGAGCTTGCCGTAGAGGTTTTCGTCCATGGTGCGGCTGACGCCTTCGATACGCACATCGGCTTCCCCCGACAGGGTGCGAAACGCCTGCTGCATTTCCGCCAGTGCGGCATCGTTCACCAGATTCACCGCGAGGCCCAACGCCACACCCACAGCAATGGCCAATATCGCCAGCACGCTGCGGCGCGCACGGGCGCGCAGCGGCGCGAAGGATAGAGCGCGCAGGAGAGCGAAAGAGGCGCTCATGGAAC
>CANIID010000260.1 GCA_947467315.1 Betaproteobacteria bacterium
ATGCCGTTGGAGGCGTTGTCGGCGAAAGCCAGCGAAATGGTGCCGGTCGGGGCGATGGACAACAAGTGGCTATTGCGTAGCCCGTGGCGCGCGATGTCCCTTTTAAGGTTTTCCGGCAAGCGCGATGCGAAGCGCGGCGGCGCGAGCATCTGTTGCGCATCGAACAGCGGGAACGCGCTTTTCTCTTTGGCGATGGCTAGCGACGCGGCATAGGCTTCGTCGCGCATTGCCTCGGCGATCTTCGCGCCCAGACTGCGCGCCTCGGGCGTGTCGTATTTGAGATTGAGCATGATCAGCGTGTCGCCGAGGCCGGTGAATCCCAGCCCGATGCGGCGTTTGGCGCGCGCTTCCGCTTGCTGCTGGGGCAGCGGCCACACCGTGACGTCGAGCACGTTGTCGAGCATGCGCACCGCCGGCCGTACCACGCGGCCGAAAGCGGCGAAATCAAAGCGTGCCTGCGGCGTGAACGGCTCAATGACACAGCGCGTGAGGTTGATGCTGCCGAGGCAACAGCAACCGTAGGCGGGCAGCGGTTGCTCGCCGCACGGATTGGTCGACTCGATCTGCTCGCAATACGACAGATTGTTATCGGCGGTGATGCGGTCGATGAAGATCACGCCGGGCTCGGCGTGGTCATAGGTGGACTGCATGATCTGCTGCCACAGCTCGCGCGCGGGTACGCTGCGGTAGCCCCATGTGCCGTCGGCGCGCTGGCGTGCATCGGGCGCGAATTGCGCGCCCGGCGCCGCCTGATGCACGAGTTCCCATGCGCTGTCCGCTTCAACCGCGCGCATGAAGGTATCGCTTATCGCAACGCTGACGTTGAAGTTACGCAGATCACCTTCGTCCTTGGCGTGGATGAAGGCCTCGATATCGGGGTGGTCGCAGCGCAGAATGCCCATCTGCGCGCCGCGCCGCGATCCCGCGGATTCGACCGTCTCGCAACTGCGGTCGAATACGCGCATGTACGACACCGGGCCGCTGGCGCTGGAATGCGTGCCGCGCACGTAGGCGCCCTTGGGGCGTATCGATGAGAAGTCATAGCCGACACCGCCGCCGCGGCGCATGGTTTCCGCCGCTTCCATCAGCGCTACGTAGATGCCGGGCTTGCCATCGACCGTTTGCGACACCGAGTCGCCCACCGGCTGCACGAAACAATTGATCAGCGTTGCCTGCAGGTCGGTGCCGGCGGCGGAGTTGACGCGTCCGCCGGGGATGAAGCCGCTGCTCAACGCCTCAAAGAATTCGCCTTCCCAGCGCGCGGGGTCTTTCTCCACCGCGGCCAGCGCGCGCGCCACGCGGCGGCGCACGTCATCAATGCTGCGTTCATCCTGCTTGGCGTATTTCTCCAGCAGCACATCGGTGCTGACGGGTTGTTCGAGGAAAAATAACTCGGGGCCATCGTGATTCATGGTTATCTGCCAAGTGAGCCGGTAAAAAGGTAATCCTATTATCCACCCGAAGAACAACTGTAGGATGGGTTGCACCCATCCTACGGGCCTTACGCTTTAACCGCGGGCCGCCGGTAAATCAGGTGATACACCAGCGCCACCAGTACGCTGCCGCCGATGATGTTGCCGGCGATCACTGGCACGAAATTGCGCACTAGTCCGGCGATGCCGATGGCGTCGTAAGCGGCGGGCAACGCGGCGCTCGACGCCTTTATCATCATCGCCAGCGGGATGAAATACATATTGGCGATGGAGTGCTCAAACCCCGCCGCGACGAAGGCCGAGATGGGGAACACGATCGCGATGAATTTATCCGTCACGCTGCGCCCGGCGAATGCCATCCACACCGCCATGCACACCAGCACGTTGCACATCACGCCGCGGTAAAACGCCGTCGAGAACGGCAGCGTGCATTTGGCCAGCGCGATATCGAGATAGGTCTTGCCGATGGCGCCGCCGTTCATCTCGGTATGTCCGGATAGAAACACCAAGGCCGCCAGGCCGACGGCCCCGACGAAATTGCCGGCGCATACCACGATCCAGTTGCGCAGCACCTCCCAGGTGGAGAGTTTGCCGTCGGCCCAGGCCATCACCAGCAGGTTGTTGCCGGTGAACAGTTCCGCGCCGGCGACGACCACCAGCAGCAAGCCCAGCGAGAAACACACGCCGCCCGCCACGCGCGCGGCGGCAAAGCCCAGCGTGGGGTCACTGACCACGATCACATAGTAAAGCGAGCCCAGCCCGATAAACGCGCCGGCCAGAATGCCGAGCATGACCATTGACAGCAGCGGCAGACGCGCCTTGGCGACGCCGACGGTTTCAATACGCTCGGCGATTTCCTTGGGTGAAAACGCATCGGAGCCGAATAGTTCTGCCATGTCACACCGTCCGCAAAATAACGAGCATCCCGATTCAGGCCACGTCGTCGCACGTGTCGCGCGGGACGTAGTGTCCGCTTGCTGCAATCAAAGCACGGTCGTGCCGACCAGCGCTTGCGCCAGATCAATGGCCTCCAAGTGCGCGAGTATCCCAATGCATGTGTTATGTAAGTATATGTTTTTATTATATATTTTATATCGCCATTGGGATTGATTTGGATCAAGCCCGGCGGCTGCCTGTCGCGCGATAGTTGATTCCGCATAGGAGCCTATCCATGAAGCAAGGGGATATCGTGAGCGCGAGCGACACGGCGATTGCCATCATTAAGGCGGAACACAAATCGCTGGGCACGGTATTGCACACGCTGCAGACTTTGTTGCACAAGATCGCGGCAGGCCACGCGGTGGCGGATTTCGGCCTGTTTGCCGCGGCGCTTTACTACATCGATAATTTTCCGGAGCGCTGCCACCATCCCAAGGAAGACGAGTATCTCTTCAAGCGCATGCGCTTGCGCACCGCCGAGTTCGACGCCGTGCTGGACCAGTTACAGACCGAACATGCGCGCAGTGCTGCGGCAGTGTCCGGTTTACATCGCGCGCTGGTGTTGTATCAAGGCGGCGCGCCCGGCGGTTTGCAACTGTTTAGCGGAGCCGTCGACAGCTACGCCGTCGACACGCGTGAGCACTTCGCCACGGAAGAGCGCTTGCTCGCGCGCGCGCAGAATGTGCTGAACGAAGAGGATTGGGCGCTTATCGCGTGGGCCTTTGCCGCCAATGACGATCCGCTCTTCGGCAATAACCAGCGCCTGGAATTCAACCAGCTCTACCATCGCATCATGTTGCTGGTGCCGAAAAAAATGAAGACGGAATTACATGCTCCTCGCTCATCGCTGCCACCGCCACTGTGAGCTTTGAGAGACGGACGCACAGCCTGCAATTCGCTTGATCCACATCAATTACCCGTCTGGCCGCGATTCCATAATCGCTTCGTCGTCAGGCGCATCGGCGCGAGCCCGCGCAGGCCGGCGTGATTCGCAATGCGTTCATTCCACCATGGAGGTGCGTAATGCCATCGTTCGAGTCCATGAAACCGCTGCCGCCCGACAGTCTGTGCAGACGTTGCCTGCCGACCGAGTTTGCGTTTGAAACCACAGCAGAACTGGACGACAAAGCAGGATGTGCCGGCCAGGGGCGCGCGCAAATGTCAATGGAGTTTGGCGCCGGCATACGCCGCGATGGCTACAACCTGTTTGTGATGGGGCCGCCGGGCGCGGGCAAGCACGCCATGGCCGGGCATTACTTGCGGGCGCGCGCGGCGGGCGAATCCAAGCCTAACGATTGGGTGTACGTGAACAACTTCAGCCGCCCGCATAAACCGCTCGCCATTGAATTACCGCCGGGCCGCGGCAGCGCGCTGGCCGCGGATATGGCGCGGCTGATCGATGATCTGCGCATCGCCATCCCGGCGATTTTCGAGAGCGACGAATACCGTTCGCGCGGCGAACAGATCGATGCCGAATTCAGCAGCCGCCATGAAAAAGCCTTCACCGCACTCTCAGCGGAGGCCGCAACGCACACGGTCACGCTGCTGCGCACGCCATCGGGTTTCTCGCTGGCGCCGCTGAAAGACGGCGAAGTGATTGCGGCGGAGGAATACGAGAAATTGCCGCTGGAGGAACGGCAGCGTTTCGAAACTGCGATCCCCATGCTGCAGCAAAAGCTGGAAAAGCTCATCCGCACGGCCATGCAGTGGCGCAAGGAGCGCATGGAAGAAATCCAGCAGCTCAATCGCGAAATGACGCTGATCGCCGTCGGACATTCCGTGGAAGAGCTGCGGACGCGCTATCAGGACATCCCGAAAGTGCTGGCGTATCTCAATGCGGTGCAGGAAGACATCATCGACAACGCCGACGAGTTTTGGCATGCCAACGAGGCGCCCGCCAATCTGCCAGCGATGCTGGCCGGGCCGCCGACGTTTCATCGTTATCAGGTGAACCTGATCATGGATCACAACGGCTTGCAGGGCGCGCCCGTGGTGTTTGAAGAACATCCCACATACTCCAATCTCATCGGGCGTATCGATCAGCGCGCGCAGTTCGGCACGCTGATCACCGATTTCACGCTGCTTAAGCCCGGCGCCTTGCATCGCGCGTCGGGCGGCTACCTGTTGCTCGACGCGCACAAGGTGCTGACGCAACCGGGCGCATGGGAAGGATTAAAGCGCGCGCTGTCCACGCGCTGCATCCGCATCGAATCGCTGGCCGAAATGTACAGCCTCGCAAGCACGGTGTCGCTGGAGCCCGAGACCATACCGCTCGACGTCAAGGTGGTGCTGTTCGGTGAACGCTCCCTGTACTACGCGTTGCACGCCTACGATCCGGATTTCAAGCGGCTATTCAAGGTGGGGGTGGATTTCGAGGATGAAATCGGTCGTGATCGCGGCAATCTGCAGCAATTTGCACGCGTGCTGGCCGCCTTGCAGCACCGCGAAAAACTGTTGCCGCTGGATCGCTCGGCGGTGGCGCGCCTGGTCGAGCACAGTTCGCGCATGACCGGAGATTCGCGCAAGCTGTCGGGCAATATCCAGGCGATGGTCGATCTGGTGGTAGAGGCGGACCATTATGCCCGCGGCCGCAATGCGCGGCAGGTGTCGGCGATGGAGGTGCAGCAGGCGGTGGACGCCCAATTGCAGCGCGCGGACCGCGTGCGCGACCGCATGCACGAATCCATATTGCGCGGCACCGTGATGATCGACACCGCCGGCGCGAAAGTGGGCCAGGTCAACGGCCTGTTCGTGTTTGAGGTTGGCGGCTTCACGTTCGCCGAACCGGCGCGCATCACCGCCACCACCCGGCTCGGCGAAGGCCAACTGATCGACGTGCAGCGCGAGGTGGAACTCGGCGGATCGATACACTCCAAAGGCGTGCTGATCCTGTCATCGTTTCTGGCGGCGCATTATTCCAGCAGCAGGCCGCACTCCATGTCGGCAAGTCTGGTGTTCGAGCAAACCTACGGCGAGGTGGATGGCGACAGCGCTTCGCTGGCGGAGTTGTGTGCGTTGCTGTCGTCGCTGGCCGACGCGCCCATCGCGCAGTCGTTCGCGGTGACCGGCTCCGTCAACCAGTTGGGGCAAGTGCAGGCGATCGGTGCGGTCAACGACAAGATCGAAGGATTTTTCGATATCTGCCAGCGGCGCGGCCTCTCGGGCGCGCAGGGCGTGCTGATTCCCAGCACCAATGTCGAAGATCTGATGTTGCGTCAGGATGTCGTCGAAGCCGCAATGGCGGGGAAATTTCATGTGATCCCGGTGAGCACGGTCGATCAGGCGATCGAGGTGTTGACCGGCATCCCGGCGGGCGAACCGCATGTTGCCGGCGGCGCGGAGCTCACCATCAACGGTCGCGTGGCGAAACGGTTGCGTGAATTGACGGCGCTGCATCAGAGCTTTGCGTCCGGCGACCGCTTGCGGCGTCATCATCGAATGAAAAAGTAGGCGGACTGAAATCGACGCCATGGAAAACGATAACGTCACGACCGCGCGGGTGATTATTAGCTGCGATGCCTCGCCGCTGGGTGCGATGGCCATCGATGCTGCGGTGGCGCTTGCGCGTGAACTCGATGCCGAATTGACGGGTATTTTCGTGGAAGATATCAATCTTTTTCGCACGGCGGCGTTGCCCTTCACGCATGAAGTGGCATGGTCCAGCGCGCTGACCACGCGCCTGCAAGCGGACGAACTTCAGCGCGCACTGGAACGTCAGGCGCAAGCGGTGCGCGATGTGCTGGCGCGGGCGGCGTCCGCGCTGCGGCGGCAGTGGTCGTTCCAGGTGGTGCGTGGTGTGCCGCTGGGCAGCGTCATCGACGCGATGCAAGGCCTGGATGTCGCGGTGTTTGGTCACGCCGGAAAATTTTCCGCGAGCCTGTCCGCCAGCCTCTCCGCGATGGGGCCGGCGCCCGGCGCGGCACGACGGGCGGTGATGGTGGTGTTTGACGGCACGCCCGCCGCGCAACGCGCGCTCGACGCCGCCATGGCGCTGGCGCACGACATGCACGGCAAGTTGGTGATCGCCGTAACAGACGCCGCCGGCGGGCCACCCGGTTTACGCGCGCAGTTGCAGCAACGGCTGAAAACGCACCATGCACACGCCTTGTTTTTGACGTTGAAGCGCCGCGATGCCGCCGCAGTGTCGCATGCCGCCGAGACCTACGCGCCGAGCGTGTTGCTGTGGGGAGGCATGGCGGGAGATGCCGACCGCGCAACCGTGGCAACGCTGGTCGATGCGTTGAGATGTCCGGTGATACTGGTGGCTTGATGGCGCTTGAGGATGACGAGGAGCAGCGATGATGAATGACGCATTCAAATTTTCAGACGACCTGGGCCCGGCAAAAATTATCCACGTGCATGAACCCTCGCTGCGGCTCAAGGCCACGCTGGTGGTGGATAACGTCGCCTGCGGCCCGGCCATTGGCGGGCTGCGCATGGCGCCCGATGTCACCACGGCGGAATGTTTTCGCCTCGCGCGCGCGATGACGTTGAAAAACGCGGCGGCTGGTCTTGCGCATGGCGGCGGCAAATCCGTGTTGAGGGGTGATCCGCACATGCCGCGCGCGCAAAAGGAACCGTTGATTCGCGCCTTCGCGCACGCGCTGCGTAACGAGCACGACTACATCTTCGGCCCCGACATGGGCACCGACGAAACCTGCATGGCGTGGGTGCATGACGAAATCGGGCGAGCCGTCGGCTTGCCGCCGGCGCTGGGTGGAATACCGCTGGATGAGATCGGCGCCACCGGCTGGGGCTTGCTGCACGCGGCGGAGTCGGCGGCGTAC
>CANIID010000261.1 GCA_947467315.1 Betaproteobacteria bacterium
CTACCGTCAACGGCCAAACTTACGCCGTCGGCTTTTGCATATAGCCATAACGCAGGTTGGTGCGGCCTTCGCCGAACTTATCGTAATTGGCTTTAGCCACCGCCACCACGTCGCCTTCCAGCGCGGCGCGCTGCGCAGCGGTGAAGTTGTAGAGGCGCGCGGAATTCTCGCCGAAGATCGCTTTTTTGACCGGGCCATCGGCGGCACCCAGCGGGGCGAAGCCGTGTTTCTTTTGCATCTCTTCGGGAATTTCCAGACGGCGCAGCGCTTCAATCTGCCACTGCGGCGCGCCGGTCCAGATGGCATCACTGCCCCATACCACGTGATCGGAACCCAGGCCCTTGACGAGCTGGCCGAGCATGGCCGCGCACAGGCGCGGCTCTGCGACCGTGCTTTGCGCAAAGATTTGGCCGAGATCGCCATAAACATTTTTCACGCCGTACTTGGCGGGAATTTCTGCGAGGTCGGTCACCCAATCGATGCGGCCGGTTTTCTCGAACTGCTCCCAGCCCACGTTCCATGCGCCGCCGGTGTAACGGAAAGCGGAGTGATAGATCACGAAGTTAAGCTGCGGGAAATCTTTCGCCGCTTTGGCCACGTCGCGCACGTCGGCGTGCTTCAACAGGTCGGGAAAACTCTTGGTGGTCGAAGGCGGGAACAGGCCCTTGTGGATACACACGTTGGCGAGACTCGGTGTGGTTTTGCTCCACTTCACCAGCCGCTCGTAAAACGGATACAGCAGTTTCTCGTCGTCAAGATGCCACGGATGTTTCGACAAATGCTTGTTGGTGTTGTCGCCCACCGTGTAACCCTTGAACGAATCGGGCTTCAGCGTTTCGTAATCCTTATCCACTTTTTCCAGCCAGCCCGGCGTGCCCGGCATGAAGATCGCGTGCGAGAACATGCGCTTGGCGCCAGCCTTTTTGTTCACGTCGGCGCGCGTCGAGGCTTTCATTTCGTTGGTCAGAAACCAGTCGCGCGGGTCTTCGGAGCCCGAGCCGGAAATCAGCGCTACCTTGGTGTCGCTGTCCATGTAAATCTCTTTGAAGTAATTCGCGAACTTCAAATCATCCAGCGTTTGCGGCTTGCCCACCAGCGCCGGGTTCCACGATGCCTTGCCCACCGCTTCGCGCGAGTTCACAAAATTGGTCAAACGCGTGTCATCACGCAGATAGTGCGTGTGCATGTCCATGATGAACTGGCCTTTGAGCGCATTGGCGCGCTCGTTGGCCATCTCCGGTGTCGCGGCTTCGGCTTTGCTCACTGCGTACATCGGGCCAAAGGTTTCGTTCATCGCCACGAACGCGGCGGCCATGCCGGCGGCGCCCTGGAAAAACACGCGGCGCGACACGCCCTGTTTTTTCGCCAGTTCGCTGCCGAGCTGTTTCACGCGCGCTTCGAACTCGCGCTGCTTCGGCGATTGCGCGCCGGGCACAAATTCGTCACTCGACACCGGCTGCGTCGGAATCGGCGAACGGAATTTGGCGGTTTCCGCGGGCACTAAGCTTGCGATTTCATCGGGTGACATCATGATGGGGCTCCTCTTTGAGTAATGTTCAAAAACGCAGGTATCGATTCGTTGGCGCGCCTGACGCGCGGCTGGCGATATTTTATGGCAAGGCTATCGTCAAGCACAGACCAAACGTAAGCATATGTTTTCAAATGATTTTCTATAGGGTCGCTTAATCCGCCTTAGCGCCGGAATCCCGCACCACCTTGCTCCACTTGGGAATTTCGCTGCGCAGAAACGCGGCGAATTCTTCCGGCTTGCCGCCGCGCGCTTCGACACCCTGCGTGGCGAGTCGCTCTTTTAATTCGCTGGTGGCCAACGCCGCGTTCATCTCGATGTTTATTTTAGCGACCACTGCGGCGGGCGTCGCGGCGGGCACCACGATGCCGTGCCAGGTCAGCGCTTCAAATCCGGCGATGCCTTCCGCGACGGTCGGCAATTCGGGCACGGAGGGTGAGCGTTGCGCGGAGGTCACCGCCAGTGCGCGCAGTCGCCCGGACCGCGCGTGCGGAATCACCGACGCGGCGGTGGCGAACATGAAATGCACGTGCCCGCTCATCAGATCGATCACCGCCGGCCCGCCGCCTTTGTAGGGAATATGCTGATAGCTCACGCCCGTCAGCCCTTTGAACAATTCGCCGGCCAGATGCCCGGCGGTGCCGGTGCCCGACGAGGCGTAATTCAACTGACCGGGCCGCGCCTTCGCCAACGCCACCAAATCCTTGACGTTGCGAACCGGCAACGACGGATGCGTCACCAGCACGCTGGGTTGCGTGGCGAGTAGCACCACGGTGGCAAAATCACGCAGCGCATCGAACGGCATCTTGGCATACAGCGCCTGATTGGTGGCGAGGATGCCGTTGTTGCCGAGAAACCAGGTATGCCCATCGGGCGCCGAGCGGGCGACGATTTCGCCGGCGATGTTGCCGCCCGCGCCGGGCCGGTTGTCGATCACGATTTGCTGGCCGAGCCGCGCGGTCATCGGCCCCACCAGCAAACGCGCCACCGCGTCGCTGGCGCCGCCCGGCGGATAGCCGAGGACGAAGCGTATCGGTTTAGCGGGGAAGGGTGCATCGGCGGCGTGGGCGCTTACCCCGAGCGGCAGCAATAGGCCTCCGCAGATTACACGCATCATTCGGTTATTCGGCATTGCATCCTCCTCGATGGCATTCGTGGCGTCTGCGCGCGGCTTGAATGCGTGGTGTATCTAAATGAAGCGCCGACTACCTGGCGTTCATTTAACGATCTGCAATTTGGGTCGCGGCGGCGGCGCGGGGGGCGGCGGCTCTGGCTCACTCGGCGCGGACGGCATCGCTTGTGTGGCGACCGTGCCGGCGCTGGTTTCGGCTTCCGGCGCGAAGAAAAGTCCCTGCCCATTTTCTCGCGCGAAAATACCCGCGACCGCCGGCATCGGCACGGAACACTCGCGCGACACGCCGCTGAATCGCGCGGAAAACTGCACCATGTCGTTGCCGATGGTGAGCTTATGGGTGGCGTCGTAGGCGAGATTGAGCACGATCTCGCCGTTCTTGACGAACTCCATCGGTACGCGCGTGTTCTCGTCCACCTTGACCGACAGATAAGGCGTGTAGCCGCTATCCGTACACCACTCGTGGATCGCGCGGATCAGGTAGGGCTTGGTGGAGCGTTCAGGCATGGCCGTGAGGAGTAAGGAGTAAGGCGTGAGGTGTGGAACCCTGCGTAGAGGGAGGTTACGCCTCACCCCTCACGCCTAACGCCTCACACAAAACCTACTTGCGCATGACTTTTTCCGACGCGGTGAGCGCGTCGATATACGCCGGACGGCTGAACAGGCGCTCGGCGTATTTCATCAGCGGCGCGGCCTGTTTCGGCAACTGGATGTCGTAGTGATCGAGCCGCCACAGCAGCGGCGCTATCGCCACGTCGAGCATGGTGAACTCATCGCCCAGCATGAATTTTTGTTTGGCGAACACCGGCGAAATCTGCGTCAGCGCATCGCGGATCACCTGGCGGCCTTTTTCGGCCTGCTTTTGCGTGCCCTTTTCGATGGCATGCACGTGACCGAACATTTCATTCTCGAAGCGATACAGGAACAGCCGCGCCCGCGCGCGCATCACCGGATCGGCCGGCATCAGTTGCGGATGCGGAAAACGGTCGTCGATGTATTCGTTGATGATGTTCGACTCATACAGAATCAAATCGCGCTCCACCAGCACCGGCACCTGGTTGTACGGATTCATCACCGCGAGGTCTTCAGGCTTGTTGAACAGATCCACATCAACGATCTGGAAATCCATGCCTTTTTCGTAGAGCACGATGCGGCAACGCTGGCTGAAGGGACAGGTGGTGCCCGAGTAGAGAGTCATCATAACGGTATTACCTTCTTGAAACGTGAGGCGTGATGTGTGTGAAACGCAAAAACGTTGGGGGCTACGCCGCACCCCTCACGCCTGACGCCTCACGAAGTTTAGTGAACGTCCTTCCAGAAATTCACCTTCAGTGCATAAACCAACGGGATCAGCAGAAACAAAAATCCCAACACGATGAGGCCGATGGTCTTGCGGCTTTTGGCGGCGGGCTCGCCCATGTACACCAGATAATTCACCAGGTCGCCCACCGCGCGGTCGTATTCCAGCGCGGACAGCTTGCCGGGTTTGGCAAGCTCGGGCTTTTCGACGGTGGTTACATAGCCATCAGCACGAACCTTTTCGGCCTTCAACACCTGCTCGCCCTGCAACTCCCACAACGCGTGCGGCATGCCAACGTTGGGGTAGGTCGTATTGTTCCAGCCGGTCGGGCGCGATGCATCGCGATAGAACGTGCGCAGATAGGTGTAAAGCCAATCCGCGCCCGAGCCCGAGGCAGACGCGCGCGAGCGTGCAATCACCGTAAGATCGGGCGGTTGCGCGCCAAACCACACCTTGGCTTCGTTGGCGTCCATGCTGTTCTTCATCAGATCGCCGACTTTGCCGCCGGTGAACACGAGATTATCGAGAATCTCTTTATTGTCCAAGCCGATATCCTGCAATCGGTTATAGCGCATGTAATTCGCGCTGTGGCAGTTCAGACAATAGTTGACGAACAGCGCGGCGCCGCGTTGCAGCGATTCGGTGTTATTCAAATTGACCGGCGCGCGATCGAGCTTGATGTGATCGCCGCCCGCCAAAACCAATGACGGCGCCAGCGCAGACGCCAACAACACGGTAGATAGAATTTTTCTTATCATGGCGGCACTCCTCACGTCGTCACCCGGTCGGGCACCGGGAGCGTCTGTTCCATCTGCGTGTACCACGGCATCAGCAGGAAGAACGCGAAATAAATCAGCGAGCCGATCTGCGATATCAATGTGCCTGCGGGCGTTACTGACTGCGTGCCGTAGTAACCCAGCACCAGAAACACCACGGTGAATATCGTCAGCGCCCAGCGCGACAGCTTGCCTTTGTAGCGGATGGATTTCACCGGACTTTTATCCAGCCACGGCATCAAGAAGAAAATCATCGACGCCACGCCCATCAGCACCACGCCCCACACCTTGGCTTCGATCACGCCCATGGCGATCAGCACCACCGGCGCTATTGCCACCGCCAGCAGTTTCGACAGGCAACCGCGCGAGGTAAACAGGATCAGCAACGTGTAGGCCACCACGCCGGCGCGCAGCACCCAAATGAAGTCCTCGGTGACCGCGCGCAAGATCGAGTAATACGGCGTGAAGTACCACACCGGCGCGATATGAGACGGCGTTTTCAGCGGATCAGCCGGCACGAAGTTGTTGTATTCGAGGAAGTAGCCGCCCATTTCCGGCGCGAAGAACAGAATCGCGCAGAACACCGCCGCGAACACCGCCACGCCGAGCGCGTCTTTCACCACGTAATAGGGGAAAAACGGGATGCCATCGACCGGAATGCCCTTTTCGTTTTTGTGCTCCTTGATCTCGACGCCATCGGGGTTGTTGGAACCCACTTCGTGCAGCGCGAGGATATGCGCGGCCACCAGCCCCAGAATCGCCAGCGGTAGTGCGATCACATGGAACGCAAAGAAGCGGTTCAGCGTGGCGTCCCCCACCACGAAATCGCCGCGCACCCAGGTGGACAGATCCGGCCCGATAATCGGCAGCGCATCGAACAGATTAATAATCACCTGCGCGCCCCAAAACGACATCTGGCCCCACGGCAGCAGGTAACCGAAAAACGCTTCGGCCATCAGCGCGAGATAAATCACCATGCCGAAGATCCAGATCAGCTCACGCGGCGCGCGATACGAGCCATACAGCAGGCCGCGGAACATGTGCAGATAAATCACCAAGAAAAACGCCGACGCGCCGGTGGAGTGCATGTAGCGGATCAGCCAGCCGCCGGGCACGTCGCGCATGATGTATTCCACCGAGGCGAACGCTTCCGCCGCGGACGGTTTGTAGTGCATGGTGAGGAAAATACCGGTGACGATTTGCAGCACCAGTATCACCAATGCCAGCGAGCCGAAGTAATACCAGAAGTTAAAATTCTTCGGCGCGTAATACTCGGACATGTGGTCTTTCCACTGGGAAACCAGTGGAAAACGCTGATCCACCCAGGTCAGCAGTCCGCCGAGCGGCGCATTCAACGGGCCTGCGCCGGAAACAACTACGGGTTCTTTTTTGGTAGCGGCCATTTTTCGTTCAGGCTCCCTTGGTGTCGACGCCGATCAGTATCTTGTTATCGGCAAGATACGAATGCGGCGGCACCTTCAGATTGTCAGGTGCGGGCTTGTTTTTATAGACGCGGCCTGCCAGATCAAACAGCGAACCATGGCACGGGCAGTAGAAACCGCCTTTCCAGTCGGCGGCGAAATCTTCGGCCTTGGCCTGGAATTTTTCCACCGGCGAACAACCCAAATGCGTGCAGACGCCTTCCAACACCAGAATCTCCGGCTTGATCGAGCGCGTCTCGTTCTTGGCATAGGCCGGCTGCTGGGTCTTTTGCGACGTGGGATCGGACACTTTGTCCGTGCCTTTTTTCACCGTATCGAGCATTTCAGGCGTGCGGCGCACGATCCACACCGGCTTGCCGCGCCACTCCACGGTCATGCGTTCGCCGGGCGCGAGCTGGCTGATATCCACTTCCACCGGCGCACCGGCCGCCTTGGCGCGTTCAGACGGAAACATGCTGGCCACAAACGGCACGCCTGCGGCAACGGTCGCTGCACCGCCAGCCACTGCGCTCGCAGCCACGAGCATACAGCGCCGGCCTTTGTCGGGTTGTTGTTCAGCCATTCTGGGAGTTATCCTGAAGAAATTGTTTGAAATTGCGCGTCGCCACGGCGGGCGACTACGCAGGATCACGAAGCCAGCGCATTTTACACGAAGTCATAGGGTAAAGTGAATTATTTTATGATTTAATTGTTTATAAACATATACTTACATTGAAACGCCACTGCATTATCAACCGCGTTCCGGAGCGCTCACTTGCAGACGCTCTTACAACCCCACAACTAACGGTTTTGCGCAATAATCCCCGCTTCAGGGACGTATAAAAAATGATGCGAAAATTCTGGTTGTTCTTTGCGCAGGCGACGACGGTATGCCTTGCGTTATTGTTTGTCGTCACCACGCTGCGGCCTGATTTGCTGGGGTGGAATGCGCGGCCCGCCTCCCCTATCGCCAAAGTCGCCGCGCCGGTAGCC
>CANIID010000262.1 GCA_947467315.1 Betaproteobacteria bacterium
AGTTGAGGTTGGGGTAGAGCGTGGCGTTGATGGCGTTGGCCGGATTGGTCAGAAACCAGGTGTGGCCGTCGGGCACGGCCCGCACCGCGATTTCAGTGCCGATGTTGTTGCCGGCGCCGGGGCGGTTGTCGACCACCACCGTTTGTCCCAGCCGCTCGCCGAGCCGCGCCCCCATGATGCGCGCGAGGATGTCAGTGGTGCCGCCGGGCACGTACGGCACGATCCAGCGGATGGAGCGCGTGGGGTAATTGTCAGTGGCGGCACCAAACGCACTGCCCATCGTAAAAGACGTCACTGCCGCCGCCAACAAACTCAACAGCCCGCTCTTCAATCGCATGTTGCACTCCATCCAGAATGACAAGAATCGAAAACTCACATCCGTCGTTCCCGCGCAGAGCCCGTCCCCGACTGAAGCATTCGAGGACAGGCTCTGCGCGGGAGCGACCGTGTTTTGGTTGAGGCATCATACCGTGTTCCCACCATAACGTGGACATGCCCAAACACGTCTGACAGCCGCCATGTAAACTGCTGTTCCCTTGCGTGCGACGCCCAACGATTTGGAGAATTTGCGTGCCGACATTTGTGCAGAACCTGATACAGGCGATAGCGATGCTGACCCTCGCCACAACAACGGCAACCGCCGTGCGAGCAGCGGAATGGAAACCCGACAAAGTGATCGAGCTCATCGTGCCCACCGGCCCCGGCAGCGGCGTTGATGCCTCGGCGCGCACGGTGTAACAGTTATTCCAGTCGAACAAGCTGGTGGAACAGGCGATCAACACCAGCAACAAGCCCGGCGGCAACTACGGCATCGCGATGAACTATCTCGGCCAATACAACGGCGACGCGCACAAGCTGATGGTGCAAACCACCACGCCGCTGACCGCCGCGATTCAGGGCCAGATCAAGTTGAACTACTTTGAATTCACGCCAATCGTGAACTTGATTTCAGAACCCATCGCATTCGTGGTCGCGGCGAATTCGCCACTGAAAACCGCGCGCGATCTGACCGCAAAGTTAAAAGCCGACCCGGAATCGGTAAGCATCGCGCTCTCCGCCGCGCGCGGCAATGCGTTTCATATTACCGCCGCGCTGGTGGGGCGTTCGGTGCAGGCCGACATCAAGAAATTAAAAATCGTGGTGTTCACGGCATCGAGCGACGGCGTGATCGCCGCCGCCGGCGGGCATGTGGATGTGATGGCGGCCACACCCGCAACCGTGATGCCGCTGGTGCAGGCAGGCAAGGTACGCATCATCGGCATCGCGTCGAACACGCGCCTGAAAGGAGCCATCGCTGCCGTGCCCACCTTCAAGGAGCAGGGCATCGACGCGGTGTTTGATGTGCCGCGCGGCTTTATCGGCGCGCGCGGCTTGTCGGCGGAACAGATTCGTTATTGGGATGGCGTGTTCGCGCGGCTGGTGAAATCGGATGATTGGAAACAAGCGGTAGAAAAAAATCAGTGGGTCGAGCAATACCTGAACAGCGCCGACTTCGGTAAAGAACTGCGGCGCCAGCACGGCATATTGAAAGACGTGTTGAGCGAATTGGGGATGGTACAGTAGAAAAATATATGTTTAAAAACATATACTTATATACTTTCTTCCTGGCGAGCTTACTGATCGCAAGCCCCTGCGCCCTGGCGCAAAGTTATCCCACGAAGCCGGTGCGCATGGTCGTGGGTTTCGCACCCGGCGGCAGCACGGATATCGTTGCGCGGCTGTTGTCGCGCAAGCTGACCGACAGCATGGGGCAATCGTTCGTGATTGAAAATCGCGCCGGTGCATCATCGAATATCGCCGCGCAGTTGGTGGCGCGCGCGCCGGCTGACGGCCTGACGTTGCTCTACATGACGAGCACGCTGGTGGTGAACGTCAGCCTGTTTTCGAATCTGCCTTTCGATTTGAACAAGGATTTTGTGCCGGTGACGCCGGTGGTGGATATCCCGAGTTTTTTATCCGTGCATGGCTCATTGCCGGTGAAATCGGTGAAGGAGTTGATTGCGCTGGCGAAATCGCGCCCCGGTGAAATCACCTACGGCTCGGCGGGCAGCGGCAGCGCCACGCATCTGGCGACGGAGCTGTTCAAATCCATAGCCGGCATCAATATCGTGCATGTGCCCTATAAAGGCTCAGGCCCGGCCACGACGGATTTTCTCGGCGGCCACGTGCAGGTGTTGTTCGTCTTCAACGCGGAGCACGTGAAGACCAACGCAAAAATCGGCCGTCTGCGCCCCTTGGCGGTGACCACGCGCAAGCGCCTGAGTGACTTTCCCGCGTTGCCCACCATGATCGAGGCCGGCGTCGCCAACTATGAAGCCAGTGTGTGGAACGGTGTGCTCGCGCCGGCAGGCGCGTCGCGCGACATCGTGACGCGCCTCAACACACAGACCGCGCAAGCCATCCGCGAACTCACACCGACGCTGGCGGAAATGGGCGCCTACCCGATGACGATGAGCGCGGATGAATTTGCGGAATTCGTGCGCCGCGAGATCGGTAAGTGGGCCAACGTGGTCAAGGTATCGGGAGCGCGCGCGGAATGATCACATTAATTTGCATTGGAAAACCCCGTGAGCAGCAATAAACCGCACCATCTTCACGCCCAAAACAGCGGCGAACCTGATGCCGCAATAGCCATCGCCGCGCATCTGGCACGTACGCGCCTCGAGGATTTGCCGGCCAGTGTGATTGAAGCCGCCAAAATTTCCATCCTCGATACCCTCGGGTGCGTGCTCGCGGGCACACCCTGCGACGATGTGGTTGCCATCCGCAAAGTCGCCACCGCCTGGGGCGGCCAGCCGAGCAGCACCTTGATCGGCAGCGGGGGCGTAAAACTACCCGCCGCCAGCGCGGTGCTGGGCAATGGCGCGGCAATTCATCAATTCGATTTTGACGATACGCATGATCAGGCCGTGATGCATCCATCGTCGGCGAGCCTGATGCCCGCGCTCGCGGTGGCGGAACAACTCGGCGGCATCGGCCAGGTTGGCGGCAAGGCCATCATCACCGCCGTGGCGCTGGCGAATGACTTGTCGAGCCGCGTGGGTCTGGCCACCAGCGGTCGCATGTGGGACCACCCGTGGTTTCGCGCGCCGGTGATCGGCCTGTTCGGCGCGACGGCGGCTGCGGCAAAAGTCATGGGCGCCACCGCGCAACAACATGTGCATGCGCTGGGCCTCACACTGCCGCAGGTCAGCGGCACGTGGGCGAGCCTGCACCACAAGGGGTCAAGCGTGCGTTCGATACGCGATGGGCTGGCCTATCGCAACGGTGTGCTGGCGGCGGAGCTGGCGATGAATGGCATTCGCGGCGACGGCGAGGTGTTCGACGGGCCGTATGGGTTTTACCAGGCATTCTTTCGCGGCGACTATGATCGCGCCGCTCTGCTCGATGGCCTCGGCCAGCGCTATGAAACCGAACGCATCTCGTTGAAACCGTGGCCCTGCATACGCCATCTGCACACGGCGCTGACAGCGGTGTTGGAATTGCTGACAAAAAACCATCTGGCCTTCGACGATATTAAGGAAGTGATGCTCGGGCTGGGACACGTCAACGTCGACCGCTGCCGTCCAGTGGCGCTCGGCAGCGTGCCGGAAAATCACATTGATCTCGCGGGCAATATGCATTTTGCCGTGGCCGCCGCGATACGCCATTGCGGCATTCCGCTGGCGCTGTATCACGACACGAAGCTCGCGGACGACGTGATTACCCATGCCATGCCCAAGGTGCGCTGGGCCTACGATGCTGCGCTCGATGGTCACACCTTCGAGGCGAGCCGCGTGGACATCACGCTGAACAGCGGTCAACGTCTCAGCGCGCGCTGCGATGTCGCGCTGGGGCATCCGGATAACGCGATGTCGTCGGAACAACGCATCGCCAAGTTTGTCGATTGCGCCGCTGCCGCACTGACGCCAGTGGCCAAGCCGAAGGCAATGCAGATTGTTGACGCGGTCGAGCGGCTGGAGCAGTTGGATACGATCGCGCCGCTGATGGCATTGTTGGCATGAGTGCATTCCATGCATGAATCGCCAAACAGCAAAGGCCCGCTCGCCGGCATCCGCGTCATCGACCTGTCGCGCGTGCTGGCGGGGCCGTACTGCGGTTCGGTCCTCGCCGATCTGGGTGCGGACGTGATCCGCGTCGAGCATCCGACACAGCGCGATGAAGTGCGCACCTGGGCGCCGGTGGTGGATGGGATGTCAGCGGCGTTCGCGGCGGTGAATCACAGCAAGCGCGGGGTGGTGATCGATCTCGCGAACGCAGAGGGCGCGGGCGTATTCAAAAAACTCATCGCCAGCGCCGATGTGCTGGTCGAAAATTTTCGCCCCGGCACGCTGGAGCGTTTTGGCGTGGGCCATGACACGCTGCTCGGCATCAATCCGCGGCTGGTGCATTGCGCGATCCGCGCGTTTCCGGCAGGCACTGCCGGCGAAAAACTGCCCGGCTATGAAGCCTCGATGCAGGCGCGCACCGGCATGATGAGCCTCACCGGCGAGCATGACGGCGAGCCGGTGCGCTGCGGCGTCAGCGTGGTCGATCTGGGCACCGGGCTCGCGTCGGTGATCGCCGTGCTGTCAGCCCTGCGTGAACGTGATCGCACCGGACGGGGCCAGTTGGTCGAACCGGCGCTGCTGCGCACGGCGGCGAATTTTATTAACTATCAGATTGCCGGTTACTCGCTGGCGAACGTGATACCGGAACGTTATGGTAGCGGACACCAGTTACTGGCGCCGTACGGAAACTTTCATTGCGCCGATGGCGCGGTGCTGATCGCCGCCGGCAACGACCGGCTGTGGGCGAAGCTGTGCGAAGCGCTCGCGCTGTACGACTCTGCCGGCAACATGCCCTACCCGATGCTGGCGTTGCGCATCGCTAACCGCGATGCGGTGAACGGCCTCGTGGGCGCGGCGGTTAGCGCGCGCAAGCGGCAGGATGTGCTGGAAGTGCTGATCGCGGCAGGCATCCCCTGTGCGCCAGTGAACAACATCGCGGAATTCATGAGCGACGCCACGCTCGAACGCGCGCATGTGCTGGACACGTTGCGGCTGCAAGACGATAAATCAGTCACCCTCGCGGGGCCGTTGTTCGCGGCGGATTTTTTACCCATCCACCGGCGCGAACCGCCGCGACTGGATCAACACACCGATGAAGTACTGCGCGAGCTAGGATATGCAGAAACCGAGATTCAGAAACTGCGCGGGTCGCGCGCGGTCGGCTAATCCAATTTAAGATTTTATCCATTAAAACAAATACTTATGAACACAAACGACGGACACTACGAAGTTTACTGGCCGCGCTCGCCGCGTCAGACCGGCATCAAGCCGCTCGCCAAGCGCCTCGATACCCTCAACGGAAAAGTCATCGCGCAAGTGTGGGATTTTCTGTTTCGCGGCGACGCGGTGTTCGAGCATCTTGAGACCGCGATCAAAAAACAATACCCGGACGTCAAGTTCGTGAGCTGGCGTGAATTCGGCAGCTCGCACGGCGGCGAAGAAAAAGAAGCGCTCGCCGAGTTCGCCCGAAAATTCAAAGCCATGGGGGTCGATGCCGTCATCAGCGGCATGGCGTGTTGAGGCTCCTGCACGCCCGCCGTGTTGCGGGCCAGTGCAGCGTGCGAAGCACTCGGTTATCCGACGTCTTCATTAACGTGTGAAGGATTTTTCCGCCAAGCTGCGGCCACCTCCATCGGGCTGGGCATGCCCAACATTCCGCTCGCGCTGGTGCCCGGGCACATCGGCACCAAGAACGACGAGGAATTGCGCCGCGATGTGATTGAAACCACGGCGCAGCACGTGATCGACAATCTCACCGTGCAGCCTGCGGTCAAGGGCAAGAGCGGCGAACCCGGCGCGCGCGATATCGTGTTCAAGGGCGGCTTCAATGCGGTGAATGAGTATTTTTACGACAACGAGTTGTCCGACGGACTGCCCATCGTGCCGCCGACGCTTGAAGCCATCAACGCATTTTTGCAATTCACCGACCGCGACCCGAATGAAGTGCTGGGCGTGATCCTCCCCGACAGCCGCGCCGCGACTATCTGGAGCGTCGCGGTCAACGGCGTGATGGCGGGCTGCAAGCCGGAATACATGCCGATACTCATCGCCGCCATCGAAGGCATGTGCGATCCGCAATACGGCGTCGAGCACAGCGGCAATACGCCCGGCGGCGAAAACCTGATCATCATCAACGGCCCGATCATCCAGCAGCTCGGCTTTAACTACACGCAAGGCGCGCTGCGCGACGGCTTTATCGCGAACACATCGATAGGCCGCTTCTGGCGCTTGTATCTGCGCAATGTCGCGGGCTTCCTCCCGCACAAAACCGACAAGGCCACCTTCGGCAATACCTGGCGCGTGGTGCTCGCGGAAAACGACGAGGTGTTGAAGAAAATCGGCTGGGCCAATACTGCCGAGGAAGTCGGATTCAGTGCCGGCGACAACGTGGTGACGGTCGCGCGCTACACGGGCGGCGGCTCGTTCTCGTCGGTGTCGGGCAGCACGCCGGAAGAACTGCTGCCGTACGTGGCGGATTCCGTTTTGAAATACCACATGTGGCAAATCACCTTTACCACCAGCCACGGCAACGGCATGCTGCGCCCACTGGTGGTGTTAAGCCCGATCATCGTCGAGACCATCGCCAAGGCCGGCTGGACCAAGGCCGACGTGAAGCAATATCTCTACGACCACGCGCGCCTGCCGGCGTGGGAGTTCGAGCGCCAGTTGCGCGTGTGGAACATCCGCGGCGTGTGGGATCTGAAAGACGACGTGCGCAACGGCCGCATCCCGAAGGTGTTTTATGAATCGGAAGATGAAAACCGGCTAGTGCCGATTGTGTGGAAGCCGGAGGATTTTATGATTGCCGTATCAGGCGACCCGCTGCGCAACAACATGTATGTGTTTGCGCACAATGGGTTTTTGGGCTTTCCGACCGGCAAGAAAATTCAGTTGCCGAAGGATTGGGAGGCAAAACTACAAAAGTCGTAAACCCAGGCGGAAAAGCGCAGCGCCTTCCGCCGTGCAAAGAACCCGTAGGTCGGAACGCGCAGCGGTTCCGACACAATCATCCCATCTCACCACCGCCTATCGGAA
>CANIID010000263.1 GCA_947467315.1 Betaproteobacteria bacterium
CGTTGTTGAGCTTGCCCGACGCGCCGCCGGTAATCGCATGCGTATCGAAGCCCCAGAAGCGGCGGATGAACGAGCTGTCCTTATGCGTATCAGCAAGAGCGGCGTCGGTCAGCGCGAGCACTCGGCGCTCGTCGCGCTGCAACTCATCCTCGCGCAGTGGCGCGACTTCCGGATCGCCGTCCTTGCGATGCGACATCGGATACAAGGCCACGCCCTTGGGCGGATTTAACACCATGAAGGTACCGACGCCATAACACACCGGCTTGCCGTTGGCCGTGACAGTCACCTGCCCTGCGCCCTGAACGCTGGTTATGTTCTGAACATAACCTTGCAACGCCGATGCCGCATGCAGCCGCCCAGTCATCGGCGCGCCGGTAAATTGCAGATTCATCTGCACCGTTGCCAGCCGCGAGGCCGGCGTGTGCCCGGCGCGCACATTGGCGGCGAGCGCAATATCCGCCAGCACCGCCAGTGCCCCATAGCTGACGTTGCCGTTCGCCTCAACATTGTGCGGCCCGGCGGCCATCGAAAGCTGCACGTCCTGCTCGGAGTTCTTCTCGAAAGACAGGCTTAAAAAATTGCCGGTGAAGTGATAGCCCGGCGTCCGGTTAAGCGCGAGTCCGCGCAGAATGCGATTGCGAATTGAGATGGCGTCGGTCACGATGACTCTTAAAATGAATGCGGAATTTGCGCGGCTATTTTACCGCGATCCGATACCCACCCCGGCGCGGTGAAACTTGACACAAGATTCGCGCCGCCGGAGCATCGGCAATCGATTCGATAATTTACCAGGCCAGATAAAGGCACCATGAACTTATTCTTCAAAGCCACCCACGTCATCGCCGTTATCGTGGCTACGGCGCTAACGACAGCGCCACAGCCGACTCTCGCGCAACCCAAGCAAACCTACCCCAGCAAGCCGATACGCGTCGTCACCGGCGCCGCCGGCACCCAGAACGACATCGTGGCGCGCATGTTGGGCGTCAAGATAAGCGAGGGCTTCGGCCAGCCGGTGATCGTTGACAACCGCGGCGGCGCGGGCGGCGCGATAGGCGCGAACGTCGTTGCCAAGGCCACGCCGGACGGCTACACGCTACTGCTGCAATCGGGTCAATTCGCCATCCGCGCGGCGGTGCAAACCAACCTGCCCTATGACTCGCTCCGGGATTTCGCCGGCGTCACTCAGGTCGGGTTTCCCACGCAAGTGGTGCTGGTGTCACCCAATATTGGTGTGAAGTCCGTCAAAGAATTCATCGCGTATGCCAACGCCCGGCCTGAACCGATGCTCTACGGTTCCGCCGGGGCCGGCAGCGGCACACACATGGACGCCGAACGATTCCGCATGGCCGCCGGAATCAAGGCGCGCGGCATCGCATTCAAGGGATCGTATGAAGCGATGATCGAAGTTATGGCGGGACGCGCTCACTACGTTGCCACGCCGCTAGGGCCCGCGCTGCCGCTGATCAAAGATGGAAGAATGCTGGCGCTCGCCGTGATAGCGCCGCAACGCTCGCCGCTGTTACCCAACGTTCCCGCGATGGCGGAAGTGTTGCCCGGCTACCAGCGTGACGGCTCCTACGGGTTGATGGCGCCGGCGGGCACGCCACGCCCGATTTTGCTCACGCTGGCAAAAGAAATCAAACGCATCCTCGAACTGCCCGATGTGAAAGCGCAGATGCAGGGCATGGGTTTTGTGCCCGCGACATCCACGCCCGAAGAACTCGACCAGATCATACGCGCCGACATCGAGGCCTACACCAAGGTAGCGAAGCTGATTGGGTTGCGGGCGCAGTGAAGCCAACAACAGCCGTAGCGTGCGCTGCGCGCACGATCAGCCGCGTAATCCACGCAAGATGACGTGCGCACAGCGCACGCTACGTTCACTACCAGTGGTTCAGGGTTTCGCCTTGATCCGTAACAGAGTCTCAAGCCCATGCAATGCCGGCGCATCCGCCCCGCCCTGCGCCCGCGACAACTCAACCGCCATCACCCCCAACGCACGATAAATTTCCGCGATACGCGGATCGAATTCATTCAATGCATGCAATTGCCGTTCCACCACTGCAGTATCGCCGCGCGCAAGCGGCCCGGTCAGCGCTTTCACCGTGCCGAGATTGAACACGTTATCCACCGTCTCGCGCACCAGCGGTTCCATCATCGCGCTTGCGGTCGCGCGCGGCAGCCCGGCCTTTTCGTAGCACTGCAGGCCGGCCTCCATCAGCGCCGTCAGGTAGTTGCATACCATCACGCTCGCCGCGTGATAAACCGTTTTAAATTGCGGATCGATTTCGGTGACGCGCGCGCCGATGTGCTCGAACGCGGGTTTCAGCAGCGTGAGCGCCGCCGCATCGCCTTCCGCCGCGCAGTACGTGCCTGCGAAGGTACGCACAGCTTCGGCGGGATCGACAAAACTTTTCAGCGGATGCACGCTGGCCACATGCACACCGGGCATAATCGCTGAGCGTAACTCGTTTGACGGCAACGCGCCGCTGCACTGAAGCACCACATCGCCCGCGCGCAGCACGCCGTTGGCCGCAAGCAACGTAGCGGCGCGAAGGATGTCACTGTCCGCAGTGGCCAGCAGCCATACGTCGGCAGGGCGCATCGCGGCCAACGCCTGTGCCGCCCGTCCCACGCCGATGAACGCCACCGCATGGCGTGCGCTCTCAGGCGTTCGATTCAACACGTCCTGAATTTCAAAATGGTTTTGCCGCTGCCACAGCGCCGCCAGCGTGCGTCCGACCCGTCCCGCGCCGATGATGTTGAGTGTTTTCATGGTGATGGCCCTGATCATACACCGCGCCCTCTCGTCAAAAAAATATCAATAAAAACATATAGTTGCGATTTTTTCTGCACAGATGCGTTATGCTACGAACCGTGCCGCCGATGTCGCGGCGCCCTACACAAACCAAACGAGGAGATTGTTCATGTTTTCGTATCGCAGCCTGCGCACGCTTGCCGCCATGCTGACGGCTATGGCCGCCGGCGCACCCATCGCGGTCCACGCGCAAACTTTTCCCAGCCGCCCGATAGAAATGGTGATCCACAGCAACCCTGGCGCCGGACAGGATGTGTTCGGCCGCCTCGTCGCGGAAATCAGCGCGCGCGAAAAATTGCTGCCGCAGCCCTTCACCGTGGTCAATCGTCCCGGCGGCAGTGGCACGGTGGCCTCCACGTTTATCAAATCCAAACGCGGCGACCCGCATTACCTGTTGTCGCTGTCGAGCACCATTGTGCTGGCACTGGCGCAGCGTCCGGATGTGGGCCTCGGGCTCGACATCTACACGCCGGTGGCGCTGTTCGGCTTTGATTTGCAATCGATTACCGTGCCGGTGGATTCGCGCTTTAAGACCTTCAAGGATTTGATCGACGCAGCGAAGCAATCGCCCGACACCATTGTGAACGGCATCGCCTCGGCTACCGGCACTGCGCGCTTTTTTCAGTATCAGCTCGAAAAAATGACCGGCGCGAAATTCAAGTATGTGTCGTTCAAAAGCGGCAGCGATGCCATGGCGGCAGTGATGGGCAAACACGTTGATCTCACCATGGAAAACGTGAGCGAGGTGTTGAGCGGCGTGGAAGCGAAAAAACTGCGCATTCTCGCCGTGCCTTCCGAGCAACGGCTGACCGGGCTGCCCGACGTGCCGACGTTAAAAGAGCTGGGTTATAACATCCACGTCGGCGGTGGACGCGGGCTGGCCATGCCCGCAGGCGTGCCGAAAGAAACACTCGCGGTAATGGAAGCCGCTGCGGAACGCGCGCACAAGAGCGCGGCATGGCGCGATTACGCCACCAAGAACATGTATGAAAACAGCTATATGGGCAGCGCGCAACTTGCGCAATATCTTGCCAAGCAAATGCCCGCAGTCGGCGAGTTCATGGAGTTTATCGGCGCGCGGAAACCGCAGTAAGGTTCATTCAGCAGAAGACGCTGCACTGCCGCGGCATTGCCTGCAGGAAACATTCGCGAGCAGTCGCTTCTACACGTTAGCCGAAATCGCGTTCCGGAGTTTTGAGCGGTGCGGGCAACTGCGTTGCCCCGCCTCGCAGCGACGCAGTTTCTTGCGACAACAATGGTCATAACCTCCATTGACGCCGCCTTTCACCACGCCGGTTACGCGTCTTCACGGACGCACCCATGCGCCTCACTTATTGGCGCCCTACGGATTTCGGCTTACGCGCGTTGCCCGGTATGCGCGCCATGCCGACGCTGTGCGAGGCACAGCGGGCCGCTATAATGTCGCCAATGAAAACCGCAACCACGGATTCCGTGCTCACGACCCACACCCCCATGATGACTAGGTATATGTGCTAGGTGATTTTTTAACTAGCAAGAAATTGCTACGGAAAACCCTACGGTAAAGATTGCATATCAACCGCCCTATCGCAGGCGTCCCGCGTCCGCGAGCTGGTTTGATGTGGCGGCAGCCATGCCAAGCTCGCCACAGGCCTCCCAGCAACGCCCAGAGCCACCGGGGGGGGGGCATAAGGGCCTTGGACTTGCAGCAATGACTCGGGCAGAACCCGTGCAGAATTTTTAGTTTTTTAGTGATCTTCGCGGCTTCCTTAGTCTGCCACTGCATATTGCCTAGGACTATAAGTATTACAGCGCTTCAATGGCTGAACGTGGTCCGGTTACACCCGTTTATCTCAAAACCTCCTGACTTTTTCGGGCTTAGTACGGCGGCGTGGGTTTTACGGTTTCTGCAAAAACGTCTCCGTACCTTGATGAACGGGAGTTAGTGGTGAGGTAGCGGAGGGGAACCAAACCGGCAACAGACAAACCATTTACCGCTCGTTCATCGCCCCGCCAAAGGCCTTGTAAACCGGCTTCGCCAGATACTTGAGCACTGAGCGATGGCCGGTGCGGACGTCGACCGTCGCGGTCATGCCGGGCTTCAACTCCACGCTCGCGAGTTTTGGATTGGGATGCGTCTTTGCACGCTCGGCGTCGATGCGCACTTGCGCGCGATAGTAGGTGCTGGTCTGCCCGTTCGCGCCTTGCTCGGCCAGCGTGTCGGAACTCAGATACGTCAGCTTGCCATCAAGACTGCCGTAGACCGAGTAATCAAACGCGTCAAGTTTGATCGACACTGGCAGGCCGGTGCTCAACTGGCCGATGTCGGCCGGGTTGATCTTCACCTCGAACACCATCTCGCCTTCGGTCGGTGAAATCTGCATCAACTCATCACCGGCGCGCAGCACGCCGCCAATGGTGGTGAGCTTAAGGTATTTAACGACACCGGCAATCGGCGCCACCAACACGGTCTTGCCCAGAATACTCTGCCGCTCATCGAGTTTGTAACGGTTCGAGGCAAGATCTTCAGCCACTTTCGCGGCCTCAGCACGTGCGTCTTGCAGATATTTGTTGCGCGTGGCGTTGATCTTGCCCTCGAGTTCGCCGACCTGTCGTTTGGCACGCATCACCTCCAACTGACTGGTGTCGCCGGTTTTCAGCAAAGCATCGTTCATGCGCAGTTCTTCTTTGGCCATGGCGAGCGCGTCGGTGAGCATGGCCAATTCTTCCTGCAGGCCGCGCTTACGTTGCTCATAGAGCGCCTGCTGAACCGCAATGAATTCCGGGAAGCGTTGCAGCTTTGCACCGAACGCCGGCGTGCGCTCGCTGGCCTCGGCTTGCGCCCGCACCAGCGCCGCGGTGAGTGCGGCCTCCTTGGCGCGGCTTTCATCAAAGCCCGCTGTCGAGCGTTCGCGCTCCAGCACCGCCAGTTGCTGACCGGCCTTGACGCGCTGACCTTCTTCCACCAGCAACTTCTCCAGCACACCGCCATCGGCCGATTGAATCACCTGCGTGCGTGCAATCGGAATGATCTGCCCCTGCGCCCGCACCGTCTGATCAATCTCAAACAACGCCGCCCACAACAAGAACGCGGTCAGCGCCACAAATAATAAAAACGTCATCGAAATCGCGCCGCGGTATTGCAGCGGTAAAACACCTCGTCTGTGCATCATGCGGCCCTCGTATTGGGTGCGGCCCCAGGCGGGGTTTGCAGTTTCTGCAAGACCTGCGCCTTCGGCCCGTCGAGCACCACCTGCTGATTAGCGATGACGATGACGCGCTCGACCAGTTCCAGCATTTCGCCCTTGTGCGTCACCAGCACCAGCGTATCGGTCGGGCGAATCGCGGCTTTGAGCGCCAGCGTGACTTGCAGCTCCAGCCCGCGATCCATCGAGGCGGTCGGTTCATCGAGCAACCACAACGTCGGCCGGCGTAAAAATGCACGCGTCAAATTGACGAGTTGCCGCTGGCCACCCGACAGACCGCTGCCGCCTTCAAAAATCTCCTGCTGCAAGCCCTTGGGATGCACCGCGATCACCGCCTGCAGCAAACCGGTTTGCCGTGCCATCTGCAGTATCCGTTCATCGCCCGGATCGAGCTGCCCGAGAATCAGGTTGTCGCGCAGCGTGCCGGCAAACAGGCGCCCCTCTTGTTGCACATAGCCCATGTGTTCAGCCAGCACTGGCTTGGAGAGATGCCCAAGCTCGATATCATCGAGCAGGATGCGCCCCTCTTGCGGCTTGTACATACCCGACAACAAGCGCAACAAGGTGGTCTTGCCCGCGCCGATGGGGCCCAGCACGCCGACCTTTTCTCCGGGGCGGATGATCAGACTGGGCAGCGCCAGCGCCTTCTTCGCGCCATAGCTCGCCACCACCCCCTCAAAACGGTAATCCCCACGAATGCTGCCCACCACAATCGGCTGCGCCTGCCCATAGTGGTCATCCTGTAAGGCCCACAGGCGGCCGAGCCCCTGCAAGGCGGCTTTTGCATGCGCCCATTGCACCAGTTGCCCGGGGATCATCGACACCGGTGTCAGCACCCGTCCCGATAAGATCGAGCAGGCAATCAACCCGCCCATCGTCATCTCGCCACGGCTCACCAGCAAGGCCCCCGCGGCAATCATCAAGGTATACGAAATCTGCTGCAGCGCGCCCGCCAGATGTTGCGAGTGTTCGCTGATGTTGCGCATCTGCAGGTCGTAGCCGCGCGCCTCATCGGTGGTTTTCATCCAACGGGCGAGCATGCGCCAGCCGCCCTGGCCGGACTTGATGCTCTCGGC
>CANIID010000264.1 GCA_947467315.1 Betaproteobacteria bacterium
CGCGAGGGCGGCGAGGCGTTGCGGCTCGATGGTGGGATCGAGAAACGCCTTCAACATGCGCGGGAAGGGGTCGTCTTCGACGACGATGACGGGACGGGTGGTCATTTAAGTGGCCTGAGAAACAGATGGGGTATGAAGCACGGTTCGAGCGCTGATCAAAACAGCATGTCGTCAAACGCATCGCGCCGGCGGGATTTGCGCAGGGTCTTGAGCCACGCCTTGACTTGCTGGATATCCGCGAAGGCAAGCAGGTCTCTTTTCACGTCACGGATGGCGCGCTTGATGCTGGCGATTTCGGCGGCGAGATTGCGCATCACGCTGTCGGGCGACAACATGGCGTACGGATCGAGCAGCGCCTGCCCCATATAGCCGCTTTCGACGCGCAGGATTTCGTGTTGCAGCTCGGCCAGTTGTTCGCGCAGAATTTTGTTGTAGTGCTTCAGGCGGTCTTCGCTGACGTTGTTGAGGGCCGCCTGGTCGATGTGTTCGAGCTCGAGTTGCAGCTCCAGCAATTGCAGCAGATTGTTTTTGGCGTAGGCCTGGTTCACGCGTTGCATCAGCGCGGTTTTGCGTTCGCGCTCTTTCGGATCGGGTTCACGGTCGGGATGCAGCGCACTGGCGAGCTTGCGGTAAATCTCGCGGACCGACTGCTGCAACTGTTGCGCCTCGGCTTGTTCCTTCGCCTCTGCCGCCAATTGTTTGGGCGACTTTTTGCGCTGCGATTGGCGTTGTTGCCAGGCTTCGCGGTCGGCCTCTTCCTGCGCCTGTTGTTCGCGGATTTTTGCGTGTGCGTGCGCCAGCAGGTCTTCGGGCGAACGCAAGTCGAGGCTGTCGTCGAGTTCAAAACCGAGCGCGTCTTCGATCTCGGCTTTGAGATCCGCCTGGCCAGCGGCTTCGACGGTGTCGTAATCGATATCGCTGTGTTTGTTGAAAATGGCTTTGAGTGTGTCGTCGTCACGCGACGTCAACAGTTCCTCTGCCATGCCGGTGATGACGCTCGCGAGTTTGCGGCGCTCGGGCTTGGTCAGCGCCGGCTGATCGTGGGCACGATCCAGGCAATGCACCAGCTTGACTTGCAAGTCATCCGCGTCGTTGATCAGCGGCTGGAGTTCTGTAGCGCATTTTTGATGATACGGCGTATCGATGGCTTCCCATGCCGCCAGCCGGGCGCGGCCCTGTTCAATCTGTTTGATCAGGGTGTTGAAGGTCTTTTGCGCCTTGGAAAGCTTGGGCTGGTCATTACCCTTGGCGATGCTGACAGACTTAACCTGCGACGGATTCATGCGGGCCGTGCCGATTTACGACGCTTCAGGATCGATATGCAGCGCGCGGCCCACGCGCGTGTGCATGTTGTAGGCGCCGATCAGGATGGTGAGTTCAACGATTTGCGCGTTGCTATAGTGCGGTTTTAATTTATCGAATACGGCATCCGGCACATCGACATCCAGCGTCATCGCGTCGGTGTAGGCCAGCAGCGCGCGATGCGCCGGTTGAAACAGACTGGAATGTTCGCTGCCGTCGAGCGCGGCAACCTGCTGCGGCGTGAGGCCGGCTTCGGGCGCATATTTCGTGGCGTGGATCTGGAACTGATAATCCGCGCCGTTCAGTTGCGACACGCGCAGGATCGCCAGTTCGCGCGCCTGATCATCAAGCGCGGTGTTAAAGCGGATCGCCGAGTTGAACGCCTGCCATGCGTCGGCCAGCGACGGGCTGTTCAGCAGTACGCGATACAAATTCAGCAGCTTGCCGCGGCGCGCGCCTTTCAATTTTTCGATCAAGGCTGCGAGTGCGGTGTTGTTTTCGTCGATCAGGGGTACGCGAGCCATGTTGGTATAAGTGGTTCTTTTTAAATAATATTTATGGGGATAAGCTATTGCTCTATCTTCACGCCCGAGGCTTTGGCGACACCCGCCCACATCTCGATATCTTTGCGGATGAAGGTGGTGAATTCGTCCGGCGTCATCACCAGCGGATCGGCGCCGACGTTGATGAATTTCTCGCGCACGTCCGGTGTCGCCATGGTTTTGGCGACGGCATCGTGCAGCTTCATCACGATCTCGCGCGGGGTTTTCGCCGGCAGCAGCAGCGAATACACATTGCTCACCAGCACGCCAGGATACCCGCCTTCGCCGGTGGTCGGCACGTCGGGAAAGTACACCGAGCGTTTTGGGCTGGCCACCGCGATCGCGCGCGCCTTGCCCGATTTCACGTACGGCAATATCACCGGCAGATCGACGAACATGCCGTTGATTTGCCCGCCGATGACGTCGATCACCGCGGGGCCCGCGCCTTTGTACGGCACATGGGTGATTTTCGTGCCCGCCTGCGTGTTCAGCAGTTCCAGTGCCAGATGCAGAATGCCGCCATTGCCCGCCGAGGCCAGCGCCAAATCCGGGCGCGCCTTGGCCAGCGTCACCAGGTCTTTCAAGTTGCGCGAGGGCAGCGACGGATGCACCACCAGCAGCGTGGACGTGGACATCAGCGGGGAGAGCGGCTGTAAATCGCGCAGCGTGTCGTACGGCCGCTTGGGATACACCACCATGTTGATCGACGTGATGCTCGCGGTGCCGCTGAGCAGTGTGTAGCCGTCGGCGGGGGCCTTAGCGACCATTTCAGAACCGATCATGCCGTTGGCACCGCCGCGATTGTCGATCACGATGGTGGCGCCGAGCAGTTCAGTCATGCGCGGTGCGATGTTGCGCGAGGTGATGTCCGACGGCCCGCCCGCCGCGAACGGCACGACGATGCGGATGGGTTTGCTGGGGTAATTCTGCGCGTGAAGCGCTGTGCAGCCGATAGCTGTCGTGAGGGTGCAGAGCGTGGCGGTCCGGTGATTCATGAGGACTTTCGAGTGGAGAGGGCGGGTCGGATTCTGCGATCTGCGATTATAGGCGAAGCATGCCGCGTTACGCTGCGCCAAAGCCGCCGCCGCCGGGTGTTTCAATCACGAACACATCGCCCGCCTGCATTTCGACTTCGGCGCAGCCGCCGAGTTCAAGAGTTTCGCCGTTGCGGCGTTCGACATGGTTGCGGCCCGTCGCACCGGGTTGTCCGCCTGCCATGCCGTACGGCGGCACGCGGCGGTGGCTCGACAAAATAGCTGCCGTCGCGGGTTGCAGAAATTTCACTCGGCGTATCGCGCCATTGCCGCCGGTGTGTTTGCCCACGCCGCCGCTGCCCGCGCGAATCGCAAAACTGTCGAGCAACACCGGGAAACGCCACTCCAGCACTTCGGGATCGGTCAGGCGCGAGTTCGTCATGTGCGTTTGTACCACGCTCGTGCCGTCAAAGCCCGGCCCCGCGCCCGAGCCGCCGGAGATGGTTTCGTAATACTGATGACGCTCATTGCCGAAAGTGAAATTGTTCATCGTGCCTTGCGATGCGCCCATCGCGCTTAACGCGCCGTAGAGTGCGTCGGTAACGCATTGCGAGGTTTCCACATTGCCCGCGACCACAGCGGCCGGATGGCGCGGGTTCAGCATACAGCCTTCGGGGATGATGACTTGCAGCGGCTTGAGGCAGCCCGCGTTGAGCGGAATATCGTCATCCACCAGTGTGCGAAACACGTAGAGCACCGCCGCCATGGTGACCGCGGACGGCGCGTTGAAATTGCTCTCGCGCTGCGCGGCGGTGCCGGTGAAATCAATCACCGCGCTGCGTGCCGCATGGTCGATGCTGATTTTCACCTGGATCACCGCGCCGTCGTCCATTTCATAACTGAACGCGCCGTTTTTCAGTGCGCCGATCACGCGGCGCACGCATGCCTCGGCGTTGTCCTGCACATGACGCATGTAGCCGTGCACGACATCAAGGCCAAACTCGGCGACGATGCGCGTGAGTTCGGTGACGCCTTTCTGATTGGCGGCGATCATGGCGCGCAGGTCGGCGAGATTCTGTTCGATGTTGCGCGACGGATAGCGCGCATGGGCAAGCAGGGCGCGGGTGTCTGCTTCGCGTAAGTGTCCTTGCTCCACCAGCAGAAAGTTGGTGATGAGCACGCCCTCTTCGTCGATGTGACGGCTATTCGGCGGCATCGACCCCGGCGTGATGCCGCCGATATCCGCGTGATGGCCGCGCGAGCCGACGTAGAACAGCAACGTTTTTCCATCGCTGCTGAACACCGGCGTGATGACGGTGATGTCGGGCAAATGCGTGCCGCCGCGATATGGGTCGTTGAGCATGTAGACGTCGCCCGCGCGCAGGGTCGCTGCGTTATCACGTATCACCCAGCGGACGCTTTCGCCCATAGAGCCCAGATGCACCGGCATGTGCGGCGCGTTGGCAATCAGGTTGCCGTCGGCATCGAACAGCGCACACGAAAAATCCAGCCGCTCCTTGATGTTCACCGAGTAAGCGGTGTTGGCGAGGGTGACGCCCATTTGCTCGGCGATGGCCATGAACAGGTTGTTGAAGATTTCGAGCATCACCGGATCGACGGTAGTGCCGAGGGCTGCTTGGGTTTGGCGTGGCGCGATGCGTGTGAGCAGCAGATGACCCTGTGTGGCGACTTCGGCCTGCCATTCGGGCTCGACCACGGTGGTGGCGTTGGCGTCGGTGATGATGGCGGGGCCGGGGATGCGGTTGCCGGGGTGGAGGTTTTGCGAGCGGTAGAGTGGAGTGGGTTGGTAGGCGCCGTTGCTGAACATTTGCACGTGGGTTTCCGCTTGGACGATGCCAATCAAAGAAACCCCCTCCCGCAAGCGGGGCGGAAGAGTTTCTTTGGCGTTCTCACGTGACGAAGCTTCCACCGCAACCGCCTCCACCACCAGCGCCCGCCCCGGCATCAAAAAGCTATATCGCCCAAGATAAGCCGCTTCAAACGCACGAGTCATTCCATCGACCGAACCGAATGTCACCGTGAGCGTGGTATCCGTGCCGTCGTATTTGATGTGCGCGCGGCGGGTGACGACCACGTTTTCTTCCGCTACGCTTTGCGCCACAACGTCGGTGCCGGCGGCGCGAGCGAGCGTATCCAGTGTCGAAACCAGTCGCGGCAACAGCGCTTCAGTGAGCGTCGCTTCAACCGCCTGCTCACGCATCGCGGTGATATCCGCCAGGCCCATGCCATATGCCGACAACACGCCCGCATACGGATGAATGTACACACGCGGCATCGCCAGCGCATCCGCCACGCGGCAGGCGTGCTGGCCCGCAGCGCCGCCGAAGCACGCCAGCGTGTAACCCGTGACGTCATACCCGCGCGCCACGGAGATTTTTTTGATCGCGTTCGCCATGTTATCCACGGCGATGTGCAGAAAGCCTTCGGCGATGGAGGTGGTGGATTGTAAGTATTTGTTTATATTTGGTATTTTTGCAGACAGTTCGGCGAATTTCTGGCGTGCGGCGTCGCCATCCAGCGGCGATTTTCCTGACGTGCCGAACACCGCCGGAAAATAATCCGGCTGGATGCGGCCCAGCAGCACATTGCAATCGGTCACCGTTAAAGGCCCGTCGCATCCGTAACACGCGGGGCCGGGTTGTGCGCCCGCCGAATCCGGGCCGACGCGCATGCGCGCGCCGTCGAAATGCAAAATCGAACCGCCGCCCGCCGCCACCGTATGAATGCTCATCATCGGCGCGCGCATGCGCACCCCGGCCACCAGCGTATCGAACGCGCGCTCGTATTCGCCGGCGAAATGCGACACATCGGTGGACGTGCCGCCCATGTCAAAGCCGATGATGCGATCAAAGCCCGCGGCCTGTGCGGTGCGCACCATACCGACCACGCCACCCGCAGGCCCCGACAGCACACTATCCTTGCCGTGGAAGCGCCGCGCGTCGGTCAGCCCGCCGGAGGATTGCATGAACATCACCTTCACCTCGGGCAACTCGCGCGTGATGCGATCCACGTAGCGGCGCAGCACGGGCGATAGATACGCATCAGCCACCGTGGTGTCGCCGCGCGACACCAGCTTCATCAGCGGACTGACCTCGTGCGATACGGAAATTTGTGTAAAGCCGCAATCGCGGGCGAGCGCTGCGAGTTGCTGTTCGTGTAGCGGATAGCGGTAGCCGTGCATCAGCACGATGGCGCAGGCACGCAGCCCGTTTGCGTATGCAGCTTCAATCTCGCGCCGTGCCTGCGGTAAGTCCAGCCGCGTCAGCACCTCCCCATGCGCGCCCATGCGCTCATCGATTTCATGCACGGCGCGGTAGAGCATTTCCCCCAGCACGATGTGGCGGTCAAAAATGCGCGGACGATTCTGATAGGCAATGCGCAACGCATCGCGAAAGCCGCGCGTGATGAATAGTGCCAGCGGTTCCCCCTTGCGCTCCAGCAGCGCATTGGTGGCAATGGTGGTGCCCATCTTCACCGCTGCGATACGTTCGGCGGGGATCGGCGCATCGCGCGCCACACCCAGCAGATCACGGATGCCCGCCAGCGCCGCATCGTCGTAGTGGCCGGGGTTCTCCGACAGCAGCTTGTGCGTGACCAACGTTCCGTCAGGGCGCTGCGCGACGATATCGGTAAAGGTGCCGCCGCGGTCGATCCAGAACTGCCAGCGGGCGGTTTGTACTTGATGATTCATCGGCTTACGATGCTATCACGCATCGTCAATAAGGCGTTGACGTGACATGGCCGCTCGCGCGCTGGCGACGAACGCAGTGGCTGTGGGTCGGTTATAAAACCATCATGTTAAAACGTGCCCCCTCTGTCCTGCTCTTGGGCATTCCAAGTGTGGCGGGCGGGACATGAGTGAAGGGTAGTCAGGGCGATTCGATATGTCTAGACCTCTTTGGCGCTTCTTGAGCAGTGCCCATGCGGCGGCAAGTTGAAGCTCGTCGCAGTGATCGAGGAACCGGCGGTGATTGAAAAGATACTCAAGCACATCGGGCTGGACCCGCAGCCGCCGCCGCGAACACCGTCGTGGCGGGTGGCATTGTTCGTGGGGGATCGGGGCTAAAACGAGCGCTGTTTTAAGGGGTAAGCATGGCCGCTTCCGACATCTTGCGCGCCGAGATGTCGCTTTGCGTGCCCACCAGCCGCAACGCCCGGTTCGCGGCGTCGCGCTCCAGCACTTCGCCGCTGGCGTGGCACCACAGCCAGCCGCTGGATAGCGTGCGCAGGCGATAATC
>CANIID010000265.1 GCA_947467315.1 Betaproteobacteria bacterium
CCGCCATCCGCCGCATGGTGCTCAATATCCTGCGACTGGATAAATCCCGCAAGGGAGGAATCAAGACGCGGCGCTTGGTCGCATCTACCAGTGATTCTTATCGCGAGCAGTTACTTGGGCTGGTGGCTATTTGATGCAATTGCCCTGATATAGGCGGCCGGCGCCACCGCACTCTTGACTTGCGTGCGATGCATGATGCGCCGTTCCGTCGCCGGGAATGGATCGCGCCGGTGCATGGTGGTGCGGTTATCCCACAGCACGAGATCGCCGATCTGCCACTTATGCTTGTAGATACGATGTGCGGCGGCGGGATAAATCCACAATTCATCGAGCAGCGCTTCGCTGTCGGCAAGCGCGAGGCCGGAAATATACGACATGCGCCGGCGGCCCAGATACAGCACCGCATCGCCGGTTTCCGGTATGCGAATCACGGCAGGATGCAGCGTGCCCGGCGCGAGCTCCGGATTATCGATGGGCGTCACGCCCGCGCGCACGTATCCGCCCGAGTTATAGGTGCCGTCGTGTTTGACCTGTAACGTTGCGATGCGCTGCTTCAGCGCCGGCGGCAGGTCGTCGTACGCGCCGGTCATGTCGGTAAACCAGGTATCGCCGCCGCTGCCCGGTATCTCGCGCGCCGTGAGCATCGAAGCCAACGGCGGCCTCGCCTCGTAGCTCATGTCGGTGTGCCACACAGCTTCGCCGTCGCCGAGCGCGCCGATGGGCCGGCCGGCGTCATCCTTGACGTTGGAGACCACATAAATATCGGGGTAGCCTTCCGGTGACTGGCGGCCGTGCTCCTGATTCGGCGGCGAATCGAGCGCGCCGATGCGACGTGAAAACGCCAGCAGCCCGTCGTCTGAAATATTCTGCTGCGGAAATGCCAGCAATCCGCGATGCTGATGCCAAACCTGTTTGAGGGCGGCAAACTGCGCGTCGTCAAGATGGCCGAGATCAACACCGGTGACGGCAGCACCGAATTGAGGCGTCAAGCGGGTGACTTGCATGATGGCATTCCTGGAAAGCAAACTATCGAAGGGGTTGCGAATTATAGACCGCGCCGCAGCGCGCAAGTCCATGCCGGGCGTTATTTCCACTCACAACCCAAAACCTTTTGACGGCGATTGGATTCAAGCTGCCGCTGGCAACCGGGCTCGGCGTTACTGCCTTGGGCCAGCATCACCAGCGCGCCCAGCTCGCCATCGATTTCCCGCTGCGCTTTTTCCGACGGAAACTTCTCGCGGACGCACGCCGCCATCAAGTCGTAATACGCCCGGCAGGCGCCGGGGAGCATCTTCACGGCTTCCTCGCGCTCATCGGGGTCCACCGGCCGCTGCGCGGGCGCCGGAGATACGAACAACATCGCAAACATGGATACAATCACCGCTGCGCTTCTGTACATTCGTCTCTCGCAGAACCACATTATTTCGATGTGGAATCCTAGCATAATGCGCACTAAACCTCCGTCAACGCATATGGAATGCCCCTAACATGACCCGCGAATCCGCCATCTCCCGCGCCACGCGCCACTTTGACGACGGCCAATTCATCGCCGACCTCGCGCGGCGCGTCGCCATCCGCACCGAGAGCCAAATCCCGGCAAGCCGCCCGTACATGGATGTGTATCTCAAAGACGAAATCACGCCGGCCTTCACACGCATGGGTTTCAAAACCGAGATACTGCCGAACCCGGTCGAAGGCGTTGGCCCGATATTACTGGCCGAGCGCATCGAAGGCGCGCATCTGCCCACGGTGTTGATGTATGGTCACGGTGACGTGATTCGCGGGCTTGAAGACCAATGGCGCACCGGCATCGAACCCTGGAAGCTCAAACAGGAGGGCGACCGCTATTACGGTCGCGGCACCGCCGACAACAAAGGCCAGCATTCGGTCAACATGGCCGCGATGCAAACCGTGCTCGATGAACGCGGCAAGCTTGGCTTCAATGTGAAGTTCATGCTTGAAACGGGCGAGGAACTGAGTTCACCAGGCCTGAAAGATTTTTGCGCAACCCACAAGGCGCGGCTGAAAGCCGATGTGCTGATCGCCTCCGACGGCCCGCGCTTGTCCGCCAAGCGACCCACGCTGTATCTCGGCTCACGCGGCTGCATGAACCTGAATTTCACCGTTGAGCTGCGCGACGGCGCGCATCACTCCGGCAACTGGGGCGGGCTGCTCGCCAACCCCGGCATCGTGCTCATGCACGCACTATCCAGCATCGTTACGCGCGAGGGTAAGGTACTGGTGCAAGACTTGTTGCCTGAAAATATACCCGACAGCATCCGCAAAGCGCTGGTCGATTGCCAACCCACGCCAGAACCCGACGAGCCGACCATCGATCCGGGCTGGGGCGAGCCGGGATTAAGCGCCGCCGAAAAACTTTACGCATGGAATACGTTTGAGATACTCGCCTTTCGCACCGGCAATCCCGACAACCCGGTGAACGCGATTCCCGGCAAAGCCGTCGCCACCTGCCAGATACGTTTTGTTGCGGGCTGCGATGCCGACTCATTTATACCGACACTGCGCAAGCATCTCGATGCTCATGGCTACGAGAGCGTCAAAATCAGCATGGCGCGCAAGAGCTTCATGCAAGCCACGCGCCTCGACCCCGACAACGCGTGGGTGCGCTGGGCGGCAGAATCCATACGCCGCACCACCGGCGCCGCGCCCGCGATTTTGCCCAACATCGGCGGCTCGCTGCCCAACGATTGCTTCGCCGAAACGCTGGGCCTGCCGACGTTATGGGTGCCGCACTCCTACGCCGGCTGCTCGCAGCACGCGCCGGACGAACACGCGCTGGGTTCGATCATGCGCGAGGGCTTGCAGATGATGACGGGGTTGTTTTGGGATTTGGCGGAGGAAGGTGTGCCTGCCGCAATCGCATAGTATATATACCACCATCGTCATTCCGGCGCAGGCCGGAATCCAGCAACGTAAGCCGCGCCGAAGGCGGAGAATTTGACGCTTCGCATGAAGTCACCATCTGGGTTCCGGCCTGCGCCGGAACGACGATTCAATCAATCACCTTACCTGGAAAAGTCATGTCACAACCCTACCTAGTCCACGTCAACGACGTCCAACCCGAAAACATGCAAAAAGGCGACGGCTGGGCGATCTCCGAATTTCGCTTGCCGGTCACCGGCGCGCACGGCAGCGCGACGACGATTTTTCATTCGATCTTTCGGCCCGGCTCTACGCACGCCAAGCATTTGCATTCGAAGTGCGATGAAATCGCCGTCTACATCAGCGGCCACGGCATCGTCGGCCAGAGCGATCAGCGAACGCAGGTCGGCCCCGGCCATTGCCGACTGATGCCCGCAGGCACGCCGCATTTTTTTCATAACGAAACCAAAGACAAGGACGGCCTCGTCATCGGCTTTTACATGGGTGCCGCCAGCGTGCCCGACACCGGCTATCAATTCTGCGCCCATGTGGCAAAGGCTGATCTCGACATGCCGCGCGCGTCTACGCTGACCGAGGGCATTTTGCTCAACGTCGCCGATGTCGCGCCCGCGCGCCTGAGCGCCGATCAAGGCTGGAGCATCAGCGACTATCGGCTGCCCATCGGCAAACACAACGGCAGCGCCCGCAACGCGCAATTCTGGATGAAGCTCGCGCCCGGCGACGTGCATCACAAGCATCGCTTCGACAATTGCGAGGTGTTGTATTACGTGGTGTCGGGCGAGGGTATCGCGGGTGCTGGCGGCAGTGCAGCACGCGTGCGCGGCGGCCATGTGCAGTTCATACCCAAGGGCGTGGAGCAGTTCATCATCAACACCAGCAAGACTGAAACGCTCGAAGTAATCGGCGTCTACACCGGCACGGGCAGCGTCGAAGACGGCGGCTACTTTTACACCGGCAAGATTACGGATATTGATCTCAAGATGGCATGACATAATTAAATTTCAATAAAAACAAATACTTAGCAACTTTTTTGTGTAGACGCGCACCACCCGAAGAACGTTGACATGCTCGCCAGACGCGGCGCACACTTTCCCACTCGATACATCCCTATCGCGAAAGGAATGATATGAGCGCACGCCCTTTTTTCACGGTTGCTTCGGTAGCATTATCCACCACACTGTTGCTCGCCTCCGGTGCAGCGCTATCGCACGATGATGAAGGCAAAGGCCAGCTCGGCCGCGTCAAGTTCTCGAACTCTTGTGATCAAAAAGTACAGCCGTTGCTGGAAACCGGCGTGGCGATGCTGCATTCGTTTTGGTACAGCGCGGCGGAGAAAACCTTCCGCGACGTGCTGGCGCAAGATCCGTCATGCACCATTGCCAACTGGGGAGTCGCCGCGATCCTGATGAACAATCCGCTTGCCGGTCAGGGCGCTTCGCCCAAAGACGCGGCGGCGGCACAGGCCGCCATCGATCAGGGTCGGCGCGTCAGCCCCAAGACGCAGCGCGAGCGTGATTACATCGAGGCTGTCGCCGCGTACTATCAGGATTTTTCAACACGCGGGGAACGCGCACGGCAGGTAGCGCGCGCCAAGGCGTTCGAGGAATTGGCCGCACGATACCCCGACGATGATGAAGCGCAGATTTTCTGTGCGCTTTATATTGCCGGTACCCAGTTGCAATCAGAGCAGACTTTTTCGGCGTACTTGAAAGCCGCCGCCATCCTGGAAAAACAATTCACCAAATATCCCGACCATCCAGGCGTCGCGCATTACCTGATTCACAGCTACGACGCGCCTCCCATTGCAGAGAAAGGTTTGCCTGCCGCGCGCCGCTACGCGACCATCGCACCGGCGGCGCCGCACGCGCTGCATATGCCATCACACATCTTCACCCGAGTCGGCGCTTGGGAAGACTCGGCGGCAACCAATCTGCGTTCAGCCGACGCGGCAAAAAAAGGCGGGGAACCCAACGAGGCCTATCACGCCAGCGACTATGCCGTCTACGCTTACCTGCAATTGGCTCGCGACAACGACGCCAAACGCACCATGGAGGACGTGTTCAAGATTACCAACTTCAATGCCGCGATACGCGTCGCCCCTTACGCAATGGCCGCGATGTATGCACGCTACGCGGTCGAACGCGGTGCATGGCGCGAAGCCATGCAGTTGCAGCCCCAGCCGACCAAATTTGCGTTTGTGGACGCCATTACACACTTCGCGCGAGCGCTGGGTGCGGTACGTAGCGGCGACACCGCATTCGCCGAAAACGAAGCCGCGGAACTTGCACGTCTGCACAGGGCGCTGCTGGACGCAAAAGATAGCTATTGGGCCACCGAAGTCGAAGTCCAACGGCTCGCCATCGCGGGATGGATAGCGCTCGTCCAAGGCAAGTCAGACGACGCGCTCAAGTTCATGCGCGCGGCCGCCGATCTGGAGGACAAAAACGAAAAGAGCATTGTTACACCGGGCCGCGTGTTGCCGGCTCGTGAACTGCTGGGCGACATGTTGCTCGAAATGAAGCAACCGGCGCAGGCGCTGAAGGAATTCGAGGCGTCGCACGTGCGTGAACCCAATCGCTTTCGCGGCTTTTACGGCGCTGCGCTCGCGGCAGAGGGTTCCGGTGATCGCGCCAAGGCCGCCGGCTACTACGCCAAGTTGATGGAGCTTGCGAAAAAAGGCGGCAGTAACCGACCCGAGCTTGCACGCGCACGGGCATATGTCGCACAACGCTAAACGGGAACAATCCGTTTGAAAAGAATACTCGCGTCCGTTCTCACGGCACTGGCGCTGCCAGGCTTCATGCCCGGCGCCATCGCGGAGCCCTACGAAGACAACCCGAGTGCCGCCGCCAGCGACCCGGACTACGCCGCCGCCAAAGCGGCGATGGAAAAGAAAAACTGGGCTGAAGCGGTGAAGCGCTTTCATCAGGCGGCGCTGCGCGATCCCGACAGCGCCGATCTGCACAACCACCTCGGCTTTTCGTATCGCAACCTGAAGCAGATGGACTTGGCGCTGAAATATTACCAGCGCTCGATAGAACTCAACCCGCGCCATCGCGGCGCGCACGAGTACATCGGCGAGGCCTATCTCATGCTGAACGATCTGCCCAATGCCGAAAAACATCTTGCCGCGCTGCGTAACATCTGCCTGCTGCCGTGCGAGGAATTGGACGACCTGGAAAAAGCGGTCAAGCACTATCGCGAGAAACGCAAATGAACGACAGTCATCCAATAACACTGACGGCCAAATCGGCCCTGCCGCACTACGAAACCGAAGCCCTTGCCGCACGGTCCGCGCAAGCGCTGGTGAACCGGCTGATTCAGGATGAAGACCGCGCGCCACGCAATCTGATTGACGAATGCGCCAGCCGTGGCGACACCATCATCGACGCCCTGCGCGAGGCGCTCGTTAGCGGGCGTGCCTGGGCGGACGAGTCCGGTAGCGGCGAATGGTGGCTGTTACTGCACGCGGTGATGATATTGGGGCTGATGCCCGATGAGCGCGCGGGCCTGCTGATCGTGCAGCACATGCGGCGCATCGGGGAGGAAGAAGATGACGACATGCAGGACTGGCTTGGTGGCTATTGGCCCGCACTGTTTCGCAACAAGCCTGACACCGTGCTGCCTGCGCTGCACGCTTTGGCAGTGGAACGGACATTCGATTGGTTTGCCCGCACCGATGCCATAGAGGCCATTCTCGCGTACACCGAAAAAACCAACCCGCCCACGCTCGACGCCGCGCTGGATTGGGCCGCCCAGATCGTTGCTGACGACACCGAGCATTGGGAGGTGCGGTGCTCTGCGGCGAGCGGGCTGCTCACCTTCGCACCCGCGCAGCATTGCGCGCTGCTCGAAGGCTTCGCACGCAGTCAAGCCCCGCTCGATTGTTACTACAGTGTTCAAGATGCCGTCGATACCTATTCGGGAAAGCGCTATGAACCGCAGTGGGAACGCTTCGACAACCCGTGGGATTTCTACGAACCCGCCACCATCGAGAAACGTCTGCAGCAATGGTTGAAACAAGAAAATGAATCTGACGACGAATCCGATGACGATGACTATGGCCCCACGCGCCCGCAGCAGTTCGTGCGCGAGCATCCGAAAGTCGGCCGC
>CANIID010000266.1 GCA_947467315.1 Betaproteobacteria bacterium
ATGCGGCGCTCCTCGTTATACGCGTGATAAAAATTGCGCTCGCCCGACAGCGCGTCTTCCACCCCGGTAAAGCCGTGCGACACCATCGCCGCCGCCGCCGTGCCGTTGCGCGCGGGCATGCCGCCGAAGTCGAAGGCTTTTTCGATGTGTTCCTCGTCGCGCATCCAGCACGACACGCCGGAGGCCTGCTGTACCGTGTAAGACAGGAGATGCCGGCATTGATCGTAATTCAGTTTCGCCAGCGCGCCCGCCGCCGCTGCCGCGCCGAACATCGGGCCGAAGGTGTGCGTGGAGTGCCCGGCCTCACGAAAATCGTGTGCGTGCAGACTCAACGACAAGCGACAACCCACGTCATACCCCAGCGCCACCGCACGCAGCAGTTGCATGCCGTTGCTGCGTTCGCGCTCGCCCATCGCCAGCGAGGCAGGCACCACGCCGCAACCCGGATGCGTGAGCGAGGGTGCATGCGAGTCATCGGTTTCATCCGCATGGGCCAGCATGCCGTTGGCGAGCGCGGCGTGTTCCGCCGTGGTAACGAATTTGCTGCCGATCACCACCGATTGTTTAGTGCCGCCCAGCGTTTTGATATACGAAATCGCGGCGCGTCCCGGCGGCAGGCGCGAGCCGGACACCATCGCGGCCAGCGTGTCGAGTAGATGATGCTTGGTGCGCTCGACGACATTTTTCGGGAGCGGCTTTTTGGTCGCTTGCGCAATGTAGGTTGCCAGCGTTTTCATCACCGGGGAGATATCGGGCGGGGATTTCTTAGTCATGGAAGCCTCAACAAATGTTGTTTATAAACATATACTTACAATATACCGCTGACCCGCTACTCCACCCGGGTGCCGGACGCTTTGATCACCTTCGCCCACTTGGCCATCTCGCTGCGCAGAAACGCGCCGATGTGCTCGGGCGTGCCGCTCATCGGTTCCGCGCCCAGCGCGGCCAGTTTCTCGCGTACGTCGGGCAATTGCACGATGCGATTGAACTCCGCGTTGAGGCGGTTGATGATATCCCGTGGCACGCCCGCCGGCGCGCCCAGCGTGTACCACGTGCCCGATTCGAATCCCGCGATGCCGGCTTCCGCCATCGTCGGCACCATGGGCGCCGCGCTGCTGCGCTTTAAGCTGGTGACGGCCAGCGCGCGCAGCCGCCCGGACTGCACATGCGGGATCACCGACAGCATATTGGAAAACATCATCGTCACCTGACCGGCGATGATGTCGGTGTTCGCCTGCGGCGTGCCTTTGTAGGGCACGTGCAGAATATCGACGCCGGTATGCAGCCTGAACAATTCACTGGTGAGATGCGGCGAGCTGCCGGTGCCGGTGGAGGCATAGGTCAACTGCCCCGGTCGCGCCTTGGCAAACGCGATCAACGCCTTCATCGATGTCGCTGGCAGCGACGGGTGTATCACCATCACGAACGGCACGGTGGCTTTCGGCGCGATGGTATCGAAATCCTTCAGCAGATCAAACGCGGGTTTCTTTTGCAGATGCTGGCTGATGGTGATCGACGCCGGCACGTTGACCAGCGTGTAGCCGTCGGGCGGCGCGCGCATGGCCAGTTCCATCGCGATGTTACCGGCAGCACCCGGTCGGTTATCCACCACGAAGGGCTGGCCGAATACTTTGGTGAGTTCGGGGGTGATTAAACGCGTCACGATGTCCGAGCCCGCGCCGGGCGGAAAGCCCACGAGAATGCGCACCGCCTTTGCCGGATAAGCGGCCCCCGCGGTTTGCGCGCTGGCGCGCGAAGCATTGCCCGCGATAACCACGATAAAGGCACCCAAGAGCCCCTTCAATAGAGGACGCCAATCGACGATCGATGCTGCTGGCAGCGGCGCTGTACTGAGGCTCATGGCAGAACCTTGTAGGTAAAGACAGAATGAGAACACGAAGCATAGCCGCGATGCAAAAAATTCTAGCGGCCACATCGGCACGGCTTTGCCCCGCTTAAATTTCCTCGGGCGCGCCGCGTGCATCGGCTAAAATATCCCCCTTGTCAGATACGGAGCAGGAACCATGCGCAAACCACAAGCGCCACTGGTCGGCGTGGTGATGGGCAGCCAAAGCGATTGGGGCGTCATGCAGCACGCGGTCGCGCAACTCGAAGCACTCGGCATCGCCTGTGAAGCGCGCGTGGTATCGGCGCACCGCACGCCGGATTTGTTGTATCAGTACGCCGAAACGGCGGCGGCACGCGGGCTGAAATGCATTATCGCGGGCGCGGGCGGCTCGGCGCATTTGCCGGGCATGCTGGCGGCCAAAACCATCGTGCCGGTACTGGGCGTGCCGGTGCCCACGCGGCAACTGCGCGGGCTGGATTCACTGCTGTCCATCGTGCAAATGCCCAAGGGCGTGCCGGTGGCCACCTTTGCCGTCGGTGAGGCGGGCGCGGCCAACGCCGGACTGTTCGCGGCGGCGATGCTGGCGCGCGAGACGCCGGCGCTTGCCAAACGCCTCGACGCCTTTCGCCGCGCACAGGTGCGCGCGGTGCGCGCGATGAAGTTGCCGCCGATCAAGTGATGACCGCGCGATGATATTTCCCGACGCCATGCTCGGCATGCTGGGCGGCGGACAGCTCGGCCGCATGTTCACGCTGGCCGCGCACAGCATGGGTTATCGCGTCACCGTGCTCGATCCTGATCCGCTAAGCCCCGCCGGCGCGGTGGCCGACGTGCATCTGAAAGCTGCATATCAGGATAAAGAAGCGCTGCAACAACTGGCCGATACCTGCGCCGCCGTCACCACCGAATTCGAGAACGTGCCCGCCGACAGCCTGCGCTGGCTGGCCGCGCATTGCACCGTGCGCCCCACCGGCGACAGCGTGGCGATCGCACAGGATCGCAGCCGCGAAAAACAGTTTCTGCGTGACCACGGCTTCGGCACGGCGGCGTTTGCCTTGATCGAAAGCGAAGCCGATCTCACGCGCTGCGATGCCGCGCTCTACCCCGGCATTTTGAAGCGCGCGCGTTTCGGTTACGACGGCAAGGGCCAGGCACGCGTCGCCAACGCCGCCGAGGCGCGCGCGGCGTTCGTGGCGATGGGCGCGGAATCCTGCGTGCTCGAAGAACTGGTCACGCTGGCGTGCGAAGTATCGGTGGTGGTGGCGCGCGGCGCGGATGGCGCGACGCAGAGTTTTCCGGTCGCGGAAAACCAGCACACCCACTCGATACTCGATGTGTGCATCGTGCCGGCGCGCGTGGCGCCCGAACTCGCGCGCCAAGCCGAGCGAGCCGCCGCCGATATCGCAGCGCATCTGAATTACCTCGGCGTGCTGGCAGTGGAATTTTTTGTCGCGCCCGACGGCAAACTGCTGGTCAACGAAATCGCGCCGCGCCCGCACAACAGCGGCCACTACACCATCGATGCCTGCGCCACCTCGCAGTTCGAGCAACAGGTGCGCGCGCTATGCGGCCTGCCGCTCGGGGACACGCGCCTGCTCACCCCGGTGGTGATGGTCAACCTGCTCGGTGAATCGTGGCGCAACGGCGAGCCCGCGTGGGATAAACTCTTTGCCAATCCGCGCGCCAAGCTGCACCTCTACGGCAAACACGAGCCGCGCCCCGGCCGCAAAATGGGGCACTACACCGTCTGCGGCGACAGCGTGGATGCGGCGCTCAATGAGGCGCTGGCGCTGCGCGCGATACTTTGTCCCCATATTTCCAAGTAACGACACGGCCAGCCATGACCCCATCCGACGCCCTGCTCCAGACCGATCTCAAAAGCCTGCCGTTTTTGCATCGCGGCAAGGTGCGTGATCTTTACGCCGTGGGCGACGACAAACTGCTGGTGGTGCAGACCGATCGCTTGTCGGCCTTCGACGTGATATTGCCGACGCCGATTCCCGGCAAGGGCCGCGTGCTGACCGATCTGTCGAATTTCTGGTTCAAAAAATTGGGCCACGTGATCCCGAATCACCTGACCGGCATCGCGCCGGAATCGGTGGTGTCGGCGGCGGAGCGCGCGCAGGTGGCCGGGCGTTCGATGGTGGTGAAAAAACTAAAACCGCTGATGGTCGAAGCCGTGGTGCGCGGCTACCTTATCGGCTCGGGCTGGAGCGATTACCGGAAAACCGGCGCGGTGTGCGGCATTCAGCTACCCGCCGGCTTGCAGCAGGCGCAGAAGTTGCCGCAAGTGTTGTTCACGCCCTCCAGCAAAGCGCCCGCCGGGCAGCACGACGAAAATATCACCTATGCCGAGGTTGAAAAGATCGTCGGCGCCCAACTCGCCGCGCAGGTGCGCGACGTATCGATACGCCTCTACACCGAGGCCGCCGATTTTGCCGCCACGCGCGGGGTAATCATCGCCGACACCAAGTTCGAGTTCGGCGTCGATGCGCAAAATAATCTGTTGCTGATCGACGAAATTCTCACGCCGGATTCATCGCGCTTCTGGCCCGCCGCCGAGTACCGCGTCGGCATCAGCCCACCGAGCTTCGACAAACAGATTATCCGCGACTGGCTCGAAACGACGACGTGGGACAAAAAGCCGCCCGCGCCCACGCCGCCGCCGGATGTGCTCGCAAAAACCTCCGCCCAGTATCATGAAGTGATGCGGCTGCTGGTCAATGACCATGGGTAGAGCCGGACGCCGGCCCGGCATGTCATGGAACCGGTAGTTGTTTTCTTTCTGCTGGGCGTGGCCGGCGGCCTGCTGCGTAGCGATCTGAAATTCCCGCCCGCGTTTTACGAAGCGATATCGATCTACCTGCTGCTCGCCATCGGCTTGAAAGGCGGCGTGGAGCTGGCGCGTCATCCGCTGGCAAGCGTAATTGTGCCGTCGCTGGTGGTGCTGGCGCTGGGCGTGGCGATCCCGCTCGCCGCGTATCCGATACTGCGTTACGCGGGCGGGCTGAAGCGCGCCGATGCGGCGTCAATCGCTGCGCACTATGGCTCGGTGAGTGTCGTCACCTTCGCGGTGGCGAGCGCGTTTTTGGTGCGCCAAAACGTGTCGCACGAAGGACTGCTCACGGTGTTTCTGGTGCTGCTGGAGGCGCCCGCCATTTTGATCGGAGTGATGCTGGCGCGCGGCGTCGGCGCAGGAACCGCGTTTGGCCCGGTGGCGCGCGAAGTGGTGTTGGGCAAAAGCGTGTTCCTGCTGCTCGGCGGCCTGGTGGTCGGCTGGGTCATCGGGCCGGAAGGCATCGCGCCGCTGGGGCCGCTGTTTATTGATCTTTTCAAGGGCGTGCTCGCGTTGTTTCTGCTGGAAATGGGTTTGGTGGCGGCGCGGCAGAGTGCGGCGCTGCGGCGCTTCGGCCCCTTTCTGCTGGTGTTTGCCATCGTGATGCCGCTGCTGTCGGCGGCGCTGGGGCTCACCGCCGGACACCTGCTGGGGCTGTCAATCGGCGGGCTCACCCTGCTGGCCACGCTCGCGGCCAGCGCTTCGTATATTGCCGCGCCCGCCGCGATGCGTATTGCGGTGCCCGATGCCAACCCCGCGCTGTCGCTGGGCGCATCGCTGGGCATTACCTTTCCCTTTAACCTCATCGTCGGCATACCGCTTTATTATCAGGCGGCCATCCGGGTGAACGGAGGCTGAGATGACCACACGGCGCAAGCTCCTGACCATTGTGTGCGAGAGCGATCTCGAAAAAAAACTCGGCGATGAAGTCATGGCATTCGGTGCGCATGGCTACACCGTCACCGAAGCCCGCGGGCGCGGCGCCGGGGGCGAACGCGATGCCGCGTGGGGCCCGTCCGGCAATATCCGCATGGAGGTGATCTGCGAGGCCGCGGTCGCGGACAGCATCGCCGCGCATCTGCGCAAGACCTACTTTGAGCATTACGCGCTGGTGCTTTATATGTCCGACGTTGACGTCCTGCGCGGCGAAAAATTCTGAGCTGTCGGATAAAATACGAAAGCCATGATGAAGCTCGACACCGCTAACCTGTCCCCGGCGCCCGGGAAAGACCACCCGTTCGACACCGCCGGCATACTGCCGTATCAGGATATCGTGCGGCTGGTGAGCGGCGGGCAAATCAGCGCCGCCGCCAAGGTGGACGACGCGCAGATACAACCCGCCAGTCTGGACCTGCGGCTGGGCGCGACCGCGTGGCGCGTGCGCGCGAGTTTTCTGCCGGGCAAGGGCGTGCCGGTGAGCGCGAAGATTGATCGCATGATGATGCACAAAATCGATCTCACGCAGCCGACCGTGTTCGAGAAAGGCTGCGTCTACATCGCCGAGCTGATGGAAACGCTACAACTGCCGGCGGATATCTCCGGCAAATCCAATCCGAAAAGCTCCACCGGACGCCTCGATATTTTTACGCGGCTGATCGCCGACGGCGCCACCGAGTTTGAAAGCGTGCCTGAAGGATATCGCGGCAAGCTCTATATCGAAATCGTGCCGCGCACCTTCAGCGTGCTTGCACGGCAGGGCGCGCGGCTGAACCAGATGCGCTTCGTGCGCGGCACGCCACCGTCGAATCAAAAACTCGACCAATTGCAATCCGCCGACTCGATGGTCTACACCGGCAACGACGCGCCGATGGCCGCGATGATCAGCGACGGCCTGTGGATATCGGTGGATCTCGAAGCCGAAACCACCGGCGGTATCGTCGGCTATCGCGCCAAGCAGCACGCGCCGCTGATCGACTTAAGCCGCGTGAACCATTACGACCCGATGGAATTCTGGGAGCCGCTCAAAAGCGAAGCGCATCGCAGCCTGGTGTTGAACCCCGATGACTTTTATATTTTGATGTCGCGCGAACGTATCCGCATCCCGCCCGAGTTTGCCGCGTCGATGGTGCCGTACGATCCGTCGGTGGGCGAATTCCGCATTCACTACGCCGGATTTTTTGACCCCGGTTTCGGCTACGGCAACAACGACGTCAACGGCGCGCGCGCGGTGCTCGAAGTGCGTTCGCATGAAGTGCCGTTTCTCATCGAACACGGTCAGGGCGTCGGGCGGCTTATCTACGAACGCCTGCTCGGCAAACCGGAGCGGCTTTACGGCGTGAACATCGGCTCGAATTATCAGGCGCAGGGGTTGAAG
>CANIID010000267.1 GCA_947467315.1 Betaproteobacteria bacterium
ACGCTTTCGCTTGGAAAGAATCCGCAGATTTCGATCATCATCGGCACTCAACTTAACTGGCTTGGCAACTCGCATGGCACTGATCTCCTTTTTCGTTGGAGTTCAGGTCGCCATATAAGTTCCGTTATTTATGATGCACTACACTAGCATGCACCGCGCGGTATGGAATATCGCGCGAGGATTTCTCCCGTTGGACGCGGAGAAGGAGTCGAATGGGGGGCTTAGAGACGTAGCACACATGGCTGGCTACGGTGAATTAACGCTGGCGCGGTACGCGTGCGGGCGCGGGTAGCGTGTCTTTCCAGCGTTTTACCACGCCCGCATCGATGCCGAGTAAATCCAATGCGCGGCCCGTGCTTTGCGTCACCATGTCGTCGATGGTTTTCGGCCGGCTGTAGAAGCCCGGCACCGGCGGCATGACAATCGCGCCGTTCTTTGTGGCCTGTTCCATCAGGCGTATGTGCCCGGCGTGCAGCGGCGTTTCGCGGAACATCAACACCACGCGGCGGCGTTCTTTCAGGCACACGTCGGCGGCGCGCACGACCAATTCTTCATCGAAACAGTTGGCGATGCCGGAGAGCGTTTTCACGGAACACGGCGCGACCAGCATGCCTTCGGTTTTGAACGAGCCGCTGGAAATCGCGGCGCCGATGTCTTTGTGGTTGTAAAGCACATCGGCGAGTTTTTTTACCGTGTCGATGTCGTAATCGGTTTCTTCGGCGATGGTGCGCGCGGCGGAAGGCGACAGAATCACGTGTGATTCCACGTCTTTAATTTTGCGCAGAATTTCCAGCGCGCGGATGCCGTAGATCACGCCGGAAGCGCCGGTGATGGCGACGATGAGTCGTTTCATGGTGTCAAAGCCTTGATGGTTGCGCAGCGTACGGAAGCGTTACCGAGACTCCTTCCCCTTCAGGGGCAAGGGCACACTTGAAGCGTAGCAGAAGGCTGGGATGGGGGTGGGGCGGTATTCGACCCCACCCCCACCCTAACCCTCCCCCTGAAGGGGAGGGAATCGATTTGGTAGCGTATCGCGGTAGGTGATTAGTAAATTCTATCATATTGTTTATAAACGATATTTTTAGTTCGCTTTTATCCCCGCTGCTTTGATGACCTTGCCCCACTTCTCGCGTTCCGCGCGCACGAACTCCGGAAACGCATCAGGCTTGCTGATCACCACGTCGAAGGCGTTTTTTTCCAGCAGCGCGCGGTAGTCCGGCGTGGCGGCGATGCGTGCGATCTCGTTGTTCAGTCGCGCCATGATGTCGCGCGGCGTTGCGGCGGGCGCGACCACGGCAAACCACGATTCGACTTTGATATCGCGCACGCCGGATTCCTCCATGGTCGGGATGTCGGGCGCCAGTGGCGAGCGCTGCGGGCGCGCTACCGCAAGCGCGGTCAGTCGATTCGCGCGCACCGCCTGCAACACCGCGGTCGGGTTGCTGAACATCATGTGCGATTCGCCGCCGAGTACCGCGATCGCGGCCGGGCCGGTGCCTTTGTAGGGCACATGAACGATGTCGATCTTCGCCACCGCTTTGAACAATTCGCCAACCAGATGCGGATTGGTGGTGTTGCCGCTGGATGCGAAATTGAGCGTGCCGGGTTTGGCCTGCGCGAGCTCAATCAGTTGCCGCACGTTTTTGGCCGGCACCGACGGATGCGCCACCAGCATGTGATATGACGTCGCCAGCATGCCCGCCGCGGCGAAATCACGTGCGCCGTCGTAGGCGACTTTTTCAAGGTGCGGGCTGATCGCCAGCGTGCCGTTGAAGGCGAGCAGCACGGTGTAGCCGTCGGGGTTGGCGCGCATGGCGATTTCGGTGGCCGTGGTGCCGCCGCCACCGGCGCGGTTATCCATGACGAACTGCTGCCCGAGCCGTTCGCTGAGTTTTTGCCCGATGGTGCGCGCCAGAAAATCCGTGCCGCCGCCGGGCGGAAACGGCACGATGAACCGCACCGGGCGCGTGGGGTAGTCCGCCGCGGCGACCGGCAGCGTCGCCACAGCCAGGCAAAAACAAACGAAGAAATTCATTCTCATAACGTGGTCGCCGATGTGTAAAGTTCGCGTGCGCGTTTTCGCGTTGCAGCTAGAATAGCAGGCGAACCCGAATACACCGAATTCAATTAAGGAAATTTCATGAGACCGTTTGAAGGCATTAAAGTCATTGATGTAACCCACGTGCTGGCCGGCCCGTTTGCCGCGTATCAACTTGCGCTGCTGGGCGCGGATGTGATTAAAGTGGAAGACCCGCACGAGTGCGATCAAAGCCGCGAGAGCGGTAGCGACCATGCGCTGTCGGAGGCAAAAATGGGCTTGGGGTTTGCCACGCAGGCCTCGAACAAGCGTGCGATCACGGTGAATCTCAAAACCAAAAAAGGCCAGGAGATCATCAAGAAGCTGGTCAAAGACGCCGATATTTTTGTCGAAAATTATCGCGCCGGCGCCTTTGCCAAACTGGGCCTCGGCTATAAGGAATTGTCGGCCATCAATCCCAAACTGATTTATTGCTCGATGACCGCGTTCGGCCAGGACGGCCCGCGCGGCCAGATGACGGCCTACGATCACGCGATTCAATCCACCTCCGGCATGATGCGCACCACCGGCACGCCGGAAGTGAATCCGATCAAAGTGGGTTCACCGGTGATCGATTACGCCGTCGGCACCATGAATGCCTTCGCGCTATCGGCGGCGCTGTTCCAGCGCGAGCGTACCGGCAAAGGCCAGTACATCGACAGCGCCATGCTCGATGTGGCGATGATGCTGATGGGCTCGCACCTCACTAACTATCTGTACACCGGCAAGGAGCCGTCGCCCAAGGGCAACAGCATGGAATTCGCCAGCAGCCAGGGCTACATGGCGAAAGACGCCTACATGATGATCGCCGCCAGCAACAAGGGCCAGCACGAGCGCTTTTTCACTGCCATCGGTCGTCCGGATATCGCCAAGCAGTCGTCACACAAAGAGCGCCGCGACAACTACGCCGCGCAAACCCAAATTGTCGCGGACATCATCGCCACCAAAACCGCGCAGGAGTGGGAGGATTACTTGCAAAGCAAACACGTGCCCGCGACACGCACGCGCAAAATTTCCGAGTCGGTGAAAGACCCGCAATTGCAGACGCGCAATCTGTTTCATACGCACAAGAATGCGCCGGGCTACGACAAAGACCTCACCGTGCCGGTGATGGCGTTCAAATTCGCGCATGGCGGCCCGCAGGTGACTTCGCCACCGCCGGGGTTCGGTCAGCACAACGACGAAGTGCTGGGGCAGTTGGGCTACAGCGCTGATGACATCAAGGCGATGCGGGCCGAGGACGTGATTTAGGTTTTGCGGTGTTGTAGGGTGGGTTAGGCGCGGTGGGTGCGCCGTAACCCACCACCGCGCGATTGCAAACTAACGCGACAGGCTCAACCCAACCACGCACCCTCAATCCAGCTTCAGCTTCAGCAATTTAATAATGCGTTCATTGCGCTGCATTTCGCCGCGGATATAAGTATCGAATGCCGCTGGGCCGAGATACGCCAAATCAAGCCCCACGCGTGCCATATGCTCGTGGACGTCATCGGATTGCAGTGCCTTGCTGATTTCGCTGCCCAGCCGTTCGATAATGGGGCGTGATGTTGCGGAGCGGATCATCACACCGTACCAATTTGCCGCTTCAAAGCCGGGGTAGCCCGATTCGGCGACGGTGGGCAGCTTGGGCAATTGTGCGGTGCGCGTCAGCGACATCACGGCGATGCCGCGCAGGCGTCCGGCGGTGATCTGCTGTTTGGCTTCCGCGAGATTGGATACCAGTATGGTGGTGTGTCCGCCCATCACCGCAGTGGAGGCGGGCGCGCCGCCGTTGTAGGGCACGGCGATGATTTCGGCCTTGGCGCGTTCACGGAAAAACAATTCCGCCGCCAGCCGCTGTCCGCCGATGATGCTGCTGGTGGCGAAGGTGAGCTGGCCTGGTTTGGCATGCGCGAGCGCGATTAATTCTTTCACGTCTTTCGCCGGTACCGAGGGATGCACCGAGATGGTCAGCGGGGTTTGCACCACGCGCGCAACTGCGGAAAAATCTTTTGCCGTGTCGTAAGGCAGCTTCGAGCGCACGAACGGATTGATCGAAAAACTCGGCGCGATGACCAACAGCGTGTGACCATCTGCGGGCGCGCGCAACACGACTTCGGTGCCGATTACGGTGTTGCCGCCGGTGCGATTGTCCACCACTACGCTTTGACCGAGCGCGCGGTTCAGTGGCGGGCCCAGCGCGCGCGCGAGGATGTCGGTGCCGCCGCCCGGCGGAAACGGCACCACGAAGCGGATGGTACGCGAGGGAAAATCCTGCGCGTACGCTTGGGCTGCGGCCAGTGCCGCGCAGAACAGCCCGTGCAGGATAAACGCCTTTCGACTCACGGAGTAACTCTTAACTATATGTTTTTATTGATTATTTTTATGTTCGCACCGGCAGTGCCGGCAGCGGCAGCGCAGGGCCTTCCGGCACCGGCGTGCGCGCGACGTTCATCACCAGCGCGAGCAGGCCGTAGTAACCCGCGACTGCCAGCAAATCGACCACGCCCTGTTCGCCGAATTTTCTTACCGCGCGCGCGTAGGTGATGTCGCACACGCCGTTGTTTTTCAGCGCCTCGGTGAGAAAGTCGTAAACAATTTCTTCGTCGTCCGCCATGCCGGTGGGGCGGCGGCCTTCGCCCACCGCGTCGCCGATTTCCGCTTTGAGTCCGGCTTCAACTGCTTGCCGGTAGTGCGCCCACCACTCGAATTGCTGCGAATAATGGCGCGCGGCGATGATCGCGGCGAATTCGCCGAGGCGTTTGTCCAGCGGACACATGAAGCGCAGATATTCGCCGACTTTCTGCACACGATTCATTAACTCGGGGCTGCGCAGCAGCGCGCTGAACGGCCCGCCCATGTGCTTGCGCGGGCCGGACATCACGGCGTCGACGGCGGCTTTTTGCGCGTCGGTCATTTGGTCTTCGGGGATGGGGCCGAGGCGCACCGGGGCCAGCGTGTAGCGCACTTCTTGCAGCGAATTATTCGGGTCGGACATCAGGTTCTCCGGAAGTTGATCGAGTCGTGTAATCCGTGTGCTTAGGGATTGCCCATGAAGTGGCGCTTGCCGATTTCCACGCCGTTGTGACGCAGAATGTCGTAAGCCGTCGTCGCATGAAAATAAAAATTCGGCAGCGAGCGTTTCAGCAGCAAATCAAGCCCGGTGAATTGCATCTCGCGATCCGCCATTTTTACGGTGACGCTTTTGCCCTCGGTGCCGTCGATTTGCGCTGGCTGGATGGCGTTCAGCCACGCCACCGTGGTGTCTACGCGGGCCGCGAGGTCAGCCAGACTTTTTTCATTCAGCTCGACCTTGGGCGCTTCCACGCCGGCGAGCAGCGCGACGCAGTTACGCGCGTGATCGGTTGCGGCCTGCACCTGACGCGCGAAACTGAACATATCCGGATACAGCCGGTAACTCAGCAACGTGGCCTCGTCGAATTTTTTCTCGGCATACAGCGCTTGCGCCTTTTTCAGTACGATGGCGAGACCTTCGAGGTGACGGGTGAAAACGGGCAGGGAAATTTGCGACATCGAAACGGCCATGGTGAAGTCTCCTTGAGTTAAACGAAGGGGGAGCGGGCATTTTACTCGATAGCCGGGCGCTTATAAGCCTGCTTCAGGCTATCGCCTTAGTCGCACGGGAATGCTAGAGTTCGCGCTCCAACCGCAGGCAGCAACGCGACTGCAATGAAACAGAAGTCTTAGGCAAAGGATACAGGTATGGCACACGGCATCGGATTCCCGGACAAAAAAGTAATGGCTGAACTCACGGCAAAAATGCTGATCGAGGTGGATGCGGTGAAGTTCATGGAGGACAAGCCCTACATCTACACATCGGGCCTCGCCAGCCCGGTGTACACCGATTGCCGGCGGCTGATTTCGTTTCCGCGCGTGCGGCAGACGCTGACGGATTTTGGTGTGGCGACGATTCATCGCGATGTCGGCTTTGAGCAATTCGACGCGGTGGCGGGCGGCGAAACGGCGGGCATTCCCTATGCCGCGTGGTTCGCCGATCGCATGATGCTGCCGATGCAATATGTGCGCAAAAAGGCCAAGGGCTTCGGCCGCAATGCGCAGATCGAAGGCGTGGTTACCGAAGGGCAACGCGTGCTGCTGGTGGAAGACCTGGCCACCGATGGCGGCAGTAAAGTTAATTTTTGCAAGGCGCTACGCGCGGCGGGTACCACTTGCAATCACGTGTTCGTGAATTTTTATTACAACATTTTTCCCGAAGGCGCGAAGCTGCTCGACGACATGGGCGTGACCATGCACGCGCTCGCCACGTGGCAGGATGTGCTGGCGGTGGCAAAAGCCGCCAACACCTTTGATACCAAAATGCTTGCCGAGGTGGAAAAATTCATCAACGATCCGCGCGGCTGGTCGAAAGCGCACGGCGGCACGGCGGGCGCGGGCGCCGAATAAAATATTCAATAAAAACATCTAGTTACATAGAATGCCCAGCTATGGCGTAGTGCGCCCCCTGTTGCATCTGTTGCCGCCGGAAACCGCGCACGGCGTGGCCCTCTGGTCACTGAAAAATGGGCTGGCAGGACGGGTGAGCGAGCCGGATGATCTGCTGCTCGCGACGCAAGTATGGAATCTGTCGTTTCCCAATCCCATCGGATTAGCCGCAGGCTTCGACAAAGACGCCGAAGTGATGGATGCGATGCTCGCGCTCGGTTTTGGTTTTGTCGAAGCGGGCAGCGTCACGCCGTTGCCGCAGCCGGGTAATCCGCAGCCGCGCTTGTTTCGGCTCAACGAAGATCAGGCGGTGATCAATCGCTTTGGTTTTAACAGCAAGGGGCTCGAACACTTTGCCGGCAAGTTGCGTGACAGAAAACGCACGGGTAGCGGTGGCATCGTCGGCGCCAACGTCGGCAAAAACCGTGATGCGCCGGATGC
>CANIID010000268.1 GCA_947467315.1 Betaproteobacteria bacterium
GACTGTTGTTTAAACGCCTCGGTGAGCTTCTGCGCGGCGAGCCGGCCCAGCATGTCGGAGCCGCCGCCCGTGGTGAATGGCACCACGATACGAATGGGGCGGCTGGGGTAGGATGATCCTGAACCTGTCGGCGCGGGCTGCGCGTTGGCCGTGTGCGCCACGTGCAGCGTGACGGCAGTGAATAGCCCCGCCAATAGCCCCGCCAATAGCCGCGCGGGTATCAGGCTTCGTGGCATGAGATGCCGTCGTGCCGTGCCGCGAAGTGCAGCACCTGCGTAGCGCAGGTGGCTGGCTTGAGGCAATGCAGGTTGTGGTACTTTTGAGGGAGCTGAACGAGGGTGTGATTGCGCACGGATCGGCGCAACAGCTCCAGTTGTTCCGGCGTGGTGTGGGTATCGTGTGACGGATACAGGCCCAGCAACGGCGCTTTAATTTTGGGCAGATAGGGCGCCGCGTCGAGGCTGTAGAAAAGCCGCTGCATCGCGATCATAACTTCGATGTCCGACCGGCCTTGTTCTTCGGCAAACCAGGCCATCAGCCCGGCATCCGTACCCGGCGGAAAACGATCCGCCGTGTTTTTGCTTTGCGCATAGCCATGCGCACCGAGGGCGCGCAACGCCGCCTCTTGCGAGGCATGGCCGAAACTGCCGCGCGTTTTGGCGGCTTGATTCAACTGCATCGGCGTGGACACCAGGCTCAACGTGCGCACGCGTTGCGGGCGCTCGGCGGCGAACAAAATGCCGATGATGCCGCCCATGGATTCACCGCAATAGTGCGCCGACGCGGCGCCGGCGTCATCGAGGATCGCTTCAAGATCATCCAGATAGGCGTTGACCGCGATGCCGGTGGCGAGATTAAAGTCTTTCGACGAACGGCCAAAGCCGCGCAAGTCGGGGCGAATCACTTTATAAAAACGCGAGAGATAAGGCACCCACTGAAACCAGAATTTCGACGAGCGCGCGAAGCCGTGTTGCAACACGATGAAGGGCGCGTTGCGCCACGGATCAGTATAGTCGTCCAGCGTGTAGTTGAGATCGGGTTGGTTGGCGCGCTTGAGGATGGGCATGCGGTGGCTGGGCGTCTTGTTGTGCGTGTCGTGCGAGTGTTCTGGCGGATAATACACCGGCTTCGGTTGCCGCGAATTGTTGTGGTCGATGCGGTCGATGGCGTGCGATTGACATGCGGGATTGAACGCCCAATACTCGGTTGCTCTTGAGCGAAGCACAACCCTCGTAATGGATCCGACAAATGAGCGATGAAACAAAAGTTTGCCCGGTGTGCGGCGAAACCATCAAGGCCGTGGCCATTAACCATTAAGTGCCGTTTCTGCAATACCGACTTGGTGGCATTTGCCGCGACGCGCGAAGCCGAAGTCGAAAAAACGCTGTTCAGCGGTCACCCCGTTATTCTTTACAGCGCGTGGCAGTGGGGTGTCGTGGCGCTGACGCTCGGCATTGCGCTGCCTTACTACTGGTTCAAAAGCATTGCTATGACCTACGAGATTACTTCGCAGCGCGTGCGCATCGAGCGCGGCATTCTGTCGAAGCTCAAGGACAACGTCGAACTGTTTCGCATCGACGACTTTGATCTGCACAAGCCGCTGGGCATGCGGCTGGTGGGTCACTGCGTGCTGCAACTGCGTTCGTCGGATGCGAGCTCTGCCGCCGTGTTGCTCTATGGCATCAAGGATTTGGAAAAACTGGCCGACACGCTGCGCGAATGTTCGCTGCGCGAGCGCGGCCGGCGGCGCGTGACTACCCTGGTGCAGGCGTAATACGAATTCGATTTCATTCGGTAAATAATTATGTGGTTCTACCCACCTTGTGAGAACGGAACATTACTTCACGATTGAAATAGAAATGGAATAGGCCGTCGCCTCAGTTCGCAGCCTTCGCCGCATCAAACTGATACCGCACACCCACCCACACCATGCGCGGCGCGCCGGGCGCATAAAACGTGGATTGCACCACCGGAAAGTCGCCCGCGATGGCCGGCAAGGGCCGTGCGATAAAGTTGCCGTCGGCGGTGAATCCGGTGGGGCCGAGTTGCGCGGCGTTGTTATAGCGGCGGTTCAGCAGATTGCTGATCTGCCCGAAGAGTTTCAGTTGCTTGTCCACCTGAACCTGCGCATTGAAATTGAACACGGCATAGCCGCCGGATTTTCCGGAGCCGAGATAGTTGACGCCGTCGGGCGTGTGTTGGTTGTTTTCGTTGCCGCGCGCGTAGGCGCTGCCCATGGCAATCACGTTCAATCCGGCGGACAGTGCGCCGGTGAATTGGTAGTCGGCATGGGCTTTGAAAATGTGCTGCGGAATCAGTGGGATGCGATTGCCAGGCGTGATGTGAATATTGCCGTCCAGTCCTTTGGCGCCCGACGCGGCGGTGTCGTTGCTGCTGTTGCCGGCGCCGTTGATGGTTTCGCGCGACTGGTAGGTGGCATCGAGCCAGGTGTAATTGGCGCCGATGTTGAGCGCCCCCGTTTTTTGGCTGACACCGGCTTCGAGGCCTTCGCGCCGCGTCTTGGCGACATTCTTGAAGTAGCCGAACTGCGTGTTGTTGGGCGCGGCGACGAACAAAATATCGTCGTGATTCTCCGCACGAAACACGCCGGCGTTCCAGCGGATGCCGTTGGAAAACACGCCGTGCAATCCGAGTTCCCAGGTTTTGGTGACGACCTGCTTTAGCGGCGGATCGCCCGCCATCGAGTTGGGCAGGCGGCAGGGGTTGTTGGGGTCGGCGCAACCGAGTTCGACCGAGCTAGGCGCGCGGTTGCCTTCGCTGTAGCCCACGTAAGCCTTGAATGCCTTGCTTGGCGTGAAACTTAATCCCGCAGCGGGATTGAAGCGGCTGAAGGTGTGGTTGCCGTCCAGCGAGCCGGGGCCGCCGCCCGGTGTAATGGCGTCGCTGTTCTTGACCACGGTGCGGTTGTAGCGGCCGGATGCCGTCAGATGCCACAGATCGCGGAGCGACAGTGTATCGGTGGCATATAGGCTCCAGGTGTGCGTGCGGCCATTCAAATCCACGCGGTTGTCAAACGCCGCGCCATCCACCAAGCCGCCGCTGACGCCATCGGCGAATGCGTTCAGGCCGGTAATGCTGCGGTCGGGATTGAGGTAGCCGATTTGGGTGGATTGCCCGAAACGCACGCGGCTTGCGTCGTACGCGGCCCCGCCGGTGAACTGGTTTTTATGTCCCGCAAGGTTTCCGATCAATGAAAACTGTCCGGTCAAGCCGTAGTTGTCCTGCGTGGTTTGGCTGCGGTTGATGAGGCCGTTGCATTTTTCGCCCGGCTCGTCTTTCAGTAGCGCGTTGGCGATGCAGCGCCAGAAGGGGAGGCGCGTGTTCGCGGCGTTCTCACCCGCGAGTGGAAACCCGCTATAGCCGGCCGCCGTCAGCGCCGCGCGTTCAGCGGCATTGGGTTGATAGACGGCTTGATCGAGGGAACCTTCGTTGATGTCGGCATTCAGCGTGTGCGTGCGTATCTTGCGGTAATACGCATTGCCGGAGAACACCGTGTTGTCGTTGATGCTGTGATTGAGGGCCAAACTCAGTAACGTGGATTTATTCTGGGTGACATCAGGCTTGGTGTAGAGGCTTTTGTAATCCGTCGCGAGCAAGCGCGTCTCCTGCAAGCCGCTGCCCTGCAGCCGGTTGTCGGCGTGCGCCAGTGTCAATTTGATATCGGTTGCCGCGTTACGCCAGCCGAGCTTGCTGAAGAGTTGCCCGATACGCGAGGGTGAATCGTCGCGCCAGCCGTGTTCCTTGAACACATTGCCGGTGATAAACCAATCCAGCGTAGCGTTGTTGCCACCGTATTCAAATTCGGCAGCGCGGCGCGCATGCATGCCGACCGTGGCTTGCAGCGAGGTGCCGGGATGGCTGCGGCCATCCTTGGTTTGTATCGACAGCGCGCCGCCCAGTGTGTTGAGGCCGAACAAGGGGTTTGATCCCGGCATCAGGTTGATCGACGCAATCGCCGACTTGGGAATCAAATCCCAGCTCACCACGTCGCCGAACGGCTGGTTCAGCCGCACGCCATCCAGATAGATCGACAGCCCCTGCGGCGTGCCGAGCAAGGGTGAGGCGGTAAAACCGCGGTAATTCACATCGGGCTGAAATGCGTTGCCCTGCGTGTCGTTGATATGCACACTGCCGAGGTTGCGATTGAGAAAATCCGCGAGATCCAGCGCGTTGCCGCGCCGCACATCGGCGTCGGTTGCGGATTGCACCGGCGACGGAATCTGCTCGCGTGCCAGGCCGATGCCGGGCAGCGGTGTGGTGCCGATGACTTCGACTTGGGGCAAGCGGGCCGCTGCGGGTTGGGATTCTGCAGCTAAGGCCGAAGCGTTGGATAGCGCCAGGGCGCTTAGAGTAGCGGACACGGACAGGCATCGGCGCGCGAGGCGCAGGCTTGCGCCGTGTTTCCATTGGGCGTGGCGTATTTTTGGAAGCATGCTGAGTTTGCCGAGCGTATTCTTTTAAAATCAGCGAACGTGCCTTCTTTCTTTTATGCACGGCGCCCTCTGCCTTGTGATCTGCGTCACTGTGGCGGTCGTTTATTTTATGTCATGGCGCGCCATATACGGTAGTCCGTGTCCAAATCGCTATACCGGCACTGTCGTCACATCATAGGTGAACAGCCACTCGTAACGCTGCCGCACTTTTTCGGGTGTCCATTCGCGATCCACATAGGCCTGCGCGGCGGCGGCATCCGCCAGCGTGCGGCTCTGGAAGCGCTTGCCGTTTTCCGCCGAGCCCTGCACGACCTTATTGGCCCGCTCCTTGCGCGCCTGCTCGTAACGCACGAGCCCTTGCGCGAGATCGGCGCGTGAATCCGCCAGTGCGCGTCCGATGATGTAGCCGTCTTCAAGCGCCATTGCTGCGCCCTGCGCGAGCATCGGCAGCATCGAATGGCAGGCGTCACCCAGCAGCGTGACGCGTCCGCTGGTCCAGTGTGTGAGCGGCGCGCGGCTCATCAGCGCCCATTTGAACGGCGTGGCGATGTGATCGATCATGTGGTGTATGTCGGCGTTCCAGCCGGCGAACGCGGCGTGGCATTCCTCGTGCGTGCCGCTGGCGCTCCAGGATTCGACTTGCCAGCCGTCACGCTCGATGATGCCGTTAAAATTCATGTATTCGCCGCGATGCACCGGGTAATGCACCACATGCCCGCCGGGGCCGACCCAGTTGGTGCCGACCATGCGCCGCATGTGCGGCGGCATTTTTTCCATTGGGATCACGCCGCGCCACGACATCATGCCGGTGTACTCCGGCTGATCGTGGCCGAACAGGGTTTCGCGGATGCGCGAATGGATGCCGTCCGCGCCGATCAGGATGTCGCCGCGCGTTTCGTGCGCCTTGCCCGCGGTTTCATAACGCAGGGTGACATCGGCTGCGGATTGCGCAAAGCCGGTGCAGCGCGCATTCAAATGGATCGCGTCCGGCTTCTCGCGCCGCACGCCGTCGGCCAGCACCGCCAGCAGATCAGGGCGATACGCGAGGTAATACGGAAAGCCGTAGCGCGCCACCGACTCCGTGCCCAGATCAAAAAGTTTCCACGTTTGGCCGCTGTCCCACAAGCGTATTTCCTTGCCCGAGGCCTCGCACGCCAGCGCGTGAAAGGCTTCGAGCACGCCGAGCTCGTGCAGCGAGCGGATGCCGTTGGCGCTTAACTGCACGCCCGCGCCGACTTCGCGCAGTTCTGCGGCCTGCTCATATACATCGACGTCGAAGCCGCGTTTGAGCAACGCCAGCGCGGCGGTCAGCCCGCCAATGCCACCGCCCGCGATCACGATATGCGGTTTAGTGCTCATTGCGCACCTGCTTCACGAACGCGCGGACGGAAAATGGCGGTGTGAATAATTTCCGCTACGGTGCGCCCGCTGTGATCTGCGCTACGCACGGCCACGAACAGGCGCACAAATTCGTGGCCCTTGTGATTCCATTTTTCTTCGGGGATGGCGCGCACTTCGTAACTCGATCCGGCGCGCAGCGGCGCGAAAAACGTGATTCGGCTGGCGGCGTGTATCCACGCGGGGATGACGAAACGCTTGCGCAGTACGAAGTTGGCTTGGCGCAATATCAGACCCGGATGCAGCAACGGTGCGTCACCGTCGCGATACAGTGGCAGCGCATCGCGCACGTCGGCGCACCACTCGCGGTTTTCTTCACGCGTGGGCGACCAGGCAAGTGCGGGGAAGGGCTGGTTGATGGCCATCAAGTCCCAGGTCACGGTGGGGCGTTCCGCCAACGGGGGTGCGGGCGGAATGTCGCCGCGCGCGTCGGGCTTTACGGACGCGGCAGGCAACGATGCGCTCATGCGCGCGAGTTCGACGCCTTGTTCATTGACGCAGGTGAGCGCGTGCATGCCATCACTGGCGTCTGCACTGCCAATGCTTAACAACTCGCCTTCGTAAGCAGGCTTGCTGAAACGCACGTCCGCCGTGCCGCGCGCAAGCCATGCGTCTCCGTAGCGCGCCACCAACGGCTGCGTCATGTGTGCGAACACCGTCACGCCCGGCACCAAGCCACCATTGAAACCGAATTGCCGCGCCACATCGTCGCTGTGCATGCGGTTCTCGGATTGGGTGGAAGCGTTGTGCGTGCGCACTTGATATGGCGCGACGCTCACAGAGGGGGTCATGGTTAAGTAATGGTTTTTAAACGAGTATTTTTTATTTGACCATGCCCAACGCCGCCAAGCCCGCGCGCATTTCGTTGTGCTGATCGCTGAGAATTTTGCGGCTGGCTTCCGCGCCGGCAAAGGTGTCTGTCCACTGGTTTTTTTCCAGATTGGTTTTCCACTCGGCGGTGGCGACCACGCGCGCGAACGCGGCTTCCCAGTACGCGATCTGGCTCGCAGTCATCGACTTGGGGCCGATGACGCCGCGCAAATTATCTACCTCCACCGCGA
>CANIID010000269.1 GCA_947467315.1 Betaproteobacteria bacterium
GTAACCAAGGCTGCCGACTGCAAAGGCAAGGCCGGTCGCGCATTGCACGCCTGCCTGCAACCCGACCGCCGCGTGGATATCGAGGTGAGCGGCAGCAAAACGATCACCGTATCAGCCGCGCCAGCGGCAAAACCCGCCGCAAAATAGCCCGCTAAAAGCGCCAGCCAAGCCGGGTTTTCTTAACCTACACGCCACACCCTGGGGTGTGGCGTTTGTTTTTCACGACAAAAGCTTGTGTAATTGGTTCAAAAACCGTGATATCATTTCGGCTACGATTTGCTCTACCATTGCGAATGTGGTATTTATTAGCTTTAGTGGCCAATCGCTGTTGTTTCTGTGGCACAAAATCCAGGGTTTTTTTAGCGGCTTAATAGTTAGTGGTAGTTAGGGAGACAGTTTTTAGGTTACCGTGTGTCTCGGCGCCCTAATTTCTCATCGTAAAACAGGAGGATCAAAAACATGCATTCTGCAACGAAGATCACATTAGCGGGCGTAGCTCTGGCAACCATCGCCGGCTGCTCAACAGGCGGTAGCAGTCCTGATGCCAAGAATCAGGGTTATTTGCAAGTCAGCTACGGTGATGCTGCAGTGATCACCACGCAATATAATTGTGTGCGCACCACGGAATGGACACCGGCACGCGCCATCGTCGAAGGCTGCGATGGCTATGTGAAGCCGGCACCAAAAGTAGCGCCTAAGCCGGCAGCTCCGAAGCCTGAAGCCAAGCCCGAAGCGAAACCGGAAGCGAAACCCGCGCCGGCCAAGAAACCCGATCCGCTCAACATTACCGAGAAGATCGAGCTGCAGAACATACCGTTCGACAAAGCCGAACTGACTGAAGACAACAAGAAAGAACTGAAAGAAATGCTGGCTGATCTGCGTAAAGCCAACAAAGGACGCTCTGCCGTCACGTTTGGCGCCGTTGTGGTTACTGGCCATACCGACCGTCTGGGCACTCTGCCTTACAACATGAAGCTCTCCGAGCGTCGTGCGGTTGTGGCCAAGGATCACTTGGTCAGCGCCGAGCAAGTTGATCCGAAACTGATCTTCTGGGAAGGCAAAGGCCCGAAACAGCCGATCCCCGTGACCAAGTTCTGCGACAACAAGATGAACCGTAAACAGTTGATCGAATGCTTGGGCCCGAATCGCCGCGTGACCGTTGAAGTGGTTGGCACCGCAATGCCGACGCCGAAACCGGCACCGAAGCCGGAAGCCAAGCCGGAAGCCAAGCCGGAAGCGAAACCGAAGCCTTAAGTTTCGAGGGTCTAAATTAAAAGCCCTGCTTCGGCAGGGTTTTTTTTGCCCGCAGTTTGCTTCGCCGTTTTACACTTCGACTATGCCGACAGCCGCAGACACCCTGCTCATGGCACGATGGATCGTGCCGGTCGTACCGCGAGCCGCGGTACTGGAACATCACGCCATCGTTATCGCAAACGGTGTGATCGTCGATATCCTGCCAGCTAACACGGCCGTTGAGCGTTACGCACCAACGCGCGTAATCCATCTGCCCGATCACGTCGTCATTCCGGGTCTTATCAATCTGCATACCCACGCCGCGATGACGCTGATGCGCGGCCTCGCCGATGACCTGCCGTTGATGACCTGGTTGCGCGAACATATCTGGCCGGTCGAAGCAAAAATCGTTGGCGCGGATTTCGTGCGCGACGGCTCGTTGCTGGCTTGTGCGGAAATGCTGCGCGGCGGCATCACCTGTTTCAACGACATGTATTTTTTTCCAGAAGCTACTGCACAAGCCGCTGTGCAAGCGCGCATGCGCGCCGCCATCGGCATCATCGCGGTGGAGTTTCCGTCGGCCTACGCCACCGATGCCGCGGATTACCTCAGCAAGGGCATCGCGCTGCGCGACCAGATGCACGACGAAAGCCTGCTGTCGTTTTGCCTGGCGCCGCATGCCCCGTACACCGTCAGTGACGCCACCTTTGAGCGCATCGCCGTATATGCGGCCGAACTCGACCTACCCGTGCATACCCATCTGCACGAGACCATGGACGAAATTCGTGACAGTGTAAGCAGCCACGGTGTGCGGCCGCTGCAACGACTGAAAAATATCGGCCTGCTTGGCCCCAATCTCATTGCCGTGCATGCTGTTCATCTCACGTCGGAAGACATCGCGCTGCTCGCGCAACACGGCTGTCATGTCGCGCATTGCCCCACCTCCAATCTCAAACTCGCCAGCGGCCTCGCGCCAATACACGCGCTGTCACAGGCCGGCGTGAATGTGGGCTTGGGCACCGATAGCGCAGCCAGCAACAACCGGCTGGATATGCTATCCGAGCTTCGGCTGGCCGCTTTGCTCGGCAAACTGGGCGCCAACGACGCAGCGGCGATTCCCGCACGGCAGGCGCTGGAAATGGCCACCATCAACGCCGCGCGCGCGCTGGGCCTCGATGCTCAAATCGGCTCGCTCGAAATCGGCAAGCGCGCCGACATCGCCGCTATTCACTTTAGTGCGCCTGAATTGTCACCCTGCTACGATCCGCTGTCACACCTGGCCTATGCCGCAGGCCGCGAACACGTGAGCCATGTCTGGGTGGACGGCGAGTTGCTGGTTGAAAACGGCGCGCTGCCTCAACTCGATATCGCGGATATCATGGCGCGCGCGGGTTACTGGCGCGACAAAATACAGCAGGCAGACGCATGAACACCAACAACGTCGATCATCTGGAACTGGACAAATTCAGCGAACTCGCTCACCGCTGGTGGGATCCGCAGAGCGAATTCAAGCCGCTGCACGACATTAATCCGCTGCGGCTGAACTACATCGACGAAATTGTAAAACTTCATAAAAAACAAGTACTGGACGTAGGTTGCGGCGGCGGCATTCTGGCCGAGAGTATGGCTGCGCGTGGCGCCATCGTGATCGGTATTGACCTCGCCGAAAAACCGCTAAAGGTTGCCGAATTGCACTTGATCGAATCCGGCCAGCAGGTCGAGTACCGCAAAATTTCCGCTGAAGACCTGGCGGCAGAACGGCCTGCTTCGTTTGACGTGGTGACGTGCATGGAATTGCTGGAACATGTGCCCGACCCGGCGGCCACCGTAGCGGCGTGCGCGGCATTGGTAAAGCCCGGCGGCCACGTATTTTTTTCCACCCTTAACCGCAATCCAAAATCGTATTTGTTCGCGATCATCGGCGCGGAGTACGTGCTGCGTATGCTGCCGCGCGGCACGCATGACTACGCGCGCTTTATCAAACCCTCTGAACTCGCCACCCTATGCCGCCGCGCGCAACTCACCATCGGTGGATTGACCGGCATGACCTACAACCCATTCACACAACGTTACGCGCTCGAAGCCGACGCCAGCGTGAATTACATGATGCACGCCACCCGATGACCCAGCCCACAAAGGCCGTGTTGTTTGATCTCGACGGCACCTTCGCCGACACTGCGCCTGATTTGAGCTATGCGGTAAACCAGATGCGCATTGCACGCGGCTTGCTGCCGGTTGCCGATGCAGTCACGCGGCCCTACACCTCGTCGGGCGCACGCGGCCTGCTCGGCGCCGGCTTCGGCATCACGCCCGATCACGCCGATTATCCGGCCATGCGCGACGAATTTTTGAACCTCTACGAAGCCAACCTGTGCCGCGAAACGCGATTGTTCGACGGCATGGCCGAATTGATTGACGCGCTGGAATCGCGCGGACTGACCTGGGGCATCGTCACCAACAAAGCCGAACGCTTCGCCCTGCCGCTGATGAAGCTGCTGGGTTATGGCGCGCGCGCTGCGTGTGTCATTGGCGGTGACACCACGGGTAAAATGAAACCGCATCCCGAGCCGCTCTACGCGGCTGCACGCGCCATCCACATCGACCCTGCAGCCTGCCTCTACGTCGGCGACGACGAGCGCGATATAAACGCCGGACGCGCTGCGGGCATGAAAACCATCGCTGTGCGCTACGGCTACCTGAATGGCAGCGATCCAGCCGCGTGGGGTGCCGATGTGGTCATCGAAGTCCCGCTGGATCTATTGCCGCTGCTAACCCCGGCGCGGCCGGTTTAGCGAGTCTGCCACCCGCCATAAAACACATCCCGATCCGGGGCCGTCATTTCAGCGAATTTAATGTAACTATTTATTTTTAAATAATATTTTAATAACCCTGTGATCCACAATTCTGCGATCTAACGAGATTGCCGCTGATCAAATAGGTAGGAATACGTACTCATGTATGCGAATATCCGCAGCAAATGAGCTATCCATTCATATTAGTTGTGTGGGCATTGGCTTGGGATATGGCTTGTGCAGCAGAAACCACAAGCAAACCCGCAACGCCGAAAGCGCCCGTTTCCGCAGTGTCGGAGGCGAAATCGCCAGGCGTCATGGCGGTCACATCCACCGGGCGCGGACAGGCAGGTTATGTCCACTACTTCGTGATAACCCACGCGGATAAGAGCCTGGAATACCATGTCGGGATTGAGCTCGAAGATCAGCGTATCGCGTGGTCATTTCCGAACGCGGGCGTCATCGTTTCGGAATTCGTGAAAAACGGGACGATAACCGCCAATGGGAATCACTACAAGATAGAGCATTTGTACGGTGTTCGACCGTTTGCCGACGATGGCCAAATGCGCATGCTACAGAAGGAAATGTCTAAACGCGTTGCGCAGTGGGTAGATAACGAAACACCGTATTGCCTGTTTCGACAACCCGGCGAACCGTTCTGCCTGAGCTGTGGTGATTTCGTGGTACGCATCCTTTACCCCGGTAGCAATCCGTTCGTGCCTGCGTTCCCGCGAGATTTCCATATACCCGGTACGGCTTCCACAACCGACGACCTGCTACTTTATCTCGTCGGTGTTCACATCCTACCGGACAAGCACGCAAAGCTGGCGAAACTGGCCACGCTGGACCTTCCCGCCAGTATGCGCAACGACATCACTTCCATGATCGAAGCGAGTGAGCCCGCAGAGTTCTTGGACACGGCAATAGCAAAAACACCCGCATCAGCGCCGTCAGTGGCAAAAGTCTCGCCCCCAGCTTCACAAGCGAAACCGGCCGGAAGCAAAATAGCCAGCCGGCGACCGCAAAACAAGAAGCTGTAGTCCCCCCGCCCCCGTGTGTGGCGCGACTGAATGCGCTATTGCCAACCTGCGGATAGCGGCCGTCAGCGTGCCATTTGAAATCGTCGTTCGGGAGGCGTTCCCGCCTTGAATTGCATCGGCACGAGCGCAGGAACCGCAACGTCGTTGCATACTTTGCGTATGCGATAGGCCTCTACCGGCGGGCTTTCCTTGAATTCGCAAGTAACTTCCGCACAGGGGATGCGTTTAAGCCAAGAACAAACTTTCAGTTCAGAACCATCGGCATTTTCTAATGTGGTTAAGAATGGCGAATCCGAGGCCGTGCGCCTATTCGCTTCATTTTCCGCATGCACATCGAGCAGAATCGTAAAAAAACTGCCGTTCAATTCCAGAACGTTTAGCGCGTTCTCCATAAATAACGAAAGGGAGGTGGTGTAACTGAAACCGCCCAAGAGATCGGTAATAAGCTGAAATTTCCCCAGTTCTTCTGGTGAATATTCTCGCAAGCGTTTGCCGAACAAATAACGAATTTTATTGGCATCGAGGCTTGCGGCTGTTGGGCGCCAAAGGGGTGTCCTTCGGTCTTCTATGGAAATTGCGACAGATTGCGCTTTCTTGCCGCGTCGCTCTCGTCCTTCCAGGTGCATGGCGTCGTATCGTGGCGCGTAATAATCCAATATTGCCTGTCCCTGGCCTGCTCCAATATCCAGCCATCGATCTGTTGGGCCCAGATTCGCCAATGAGCGATCGAACTCAGATGACAGCATAAATGTATAAGCCAAAAGTGATCTGTCGACAACGTACCCCTCAGGAACTTTTTCTCCTCGGCTCTGATAGATGTCTTCCTGCTTTGAAACTTCCCCGAGAATTGAGGAACTGCCGGAAAGTTGCGAATGGGATGATTCCAGCAACAGGGTTTGTAAAACCAGCAGGACAAATAGCCGAATAACGAAATTTTTCAGAGCTATCATCAAATTTGGCGCCCGCAATGCGTTAAATTTTGTGGCGTGCCTCTTCCAAAAGCCCTGCCTCAAGCAGGGCACACAAACTGCAAAAGCACGCATTCAGGTAGGATAGCGATGTTCCGTCGCACAAGCTACAGGCGACGAGCGGCTCCTCAGAACCGCCGTAACCCCGCCACTTTGGTAGACACCGCGCGTCGCTCAACCAGCGGCAGGGCATTGAATCTGGCGGGAACACCTCAATATGCGATAATGACTATGCAGCATACGAATCCGGGGGCGACCTGGCTTCGACGTGGGTTACAAAGCAGCACAGGGCATGCCAAGGTCCAGTTACCTTGTTAATCCGCTGGAAATTTTATACACGCCAACGACGAGCGTTATTCTCTAGCCGCCTAATACCGGCTAGACGCTGCACTGATCTGCTGATGGGTCAGGCCGGGTAAGTAAACGCAAGTTTGCCGCTCGGTGCAGTGTCATTTACATCAGCCTCTCTGCGCGGTATGGCCGCTTTGCCGCGTGGATCCGTCGAAGCGGCTGGCTGAGCGCCAGCCTGCCGGTTGGCGGGCGCGAGGCGAGACCCAAATAACCAGGCTAAGCATGTAGTCCTGACTGTGGAGGACTTGCGGACGCGGGTTCGATTCCCGCCGCCTCCACCAATACTCAAAGTCCCAACCCTTATCGGTTGGGATTTTTTTTGCCTGTTCCCCCAGTGAAAACCGCAATGACGTCGCGAGCGTCGCTTCGGCGGCGGCGCGATTTCCCGCCAAATTCCCCCAAATTCCTCTCTCTGTTATCAGTAGGGACGCGAGCGCTCGCGACCCCACTTTGTTTATTTTCAATGACTTACAGGCAGCAGGTTCGATAAGTAATTTGGTCGGGCGGTGGGGAATCGGAAAAA
>CANIID010000270.1 GCA_947467315.1 Betaproteobacteria bacterium
TGAGAATCAGCTTACCGCCGGAGGCATGATTGCGGCCTCTATCCTGCTGGGACGGGCGTTGGCGCCGGTTGAACTGGGCATCGCCAGTTGGCGTGGCTTTGTGTCCGCGCGCGGTGCGTACGCCCGGCTTACGGAATTGTTGAATGCGCATCCGCCGCGCGGCAATTCGTTGCCGTTGCCACGCCCCGGCGGCGCGATAAGTGTCGAGAATCTTCTGGTTGCAGCGCCAGGCAAGCGCGAGCCGATCCTCAAGAATCTCAACTTTAAAGTGCCCGCAGGCACCTTGGTGGCCGTGGTCGGGCCAAGCGGCTCAGGCAAATCGACGCTGGCGCGCGCCTTGGTCGGCATATGGAAACCGTTGTCCGGCGCAGTGCGGCTCGATGGCGCCGAGGTGCACGACTGGCGCAAAGAAGAATTGGGACCGTGGGTGGGCTATCTGCCGCAGGGCGTTGAATTGATTGAAGGTACCGTGGCCGAAAATATCGCGCGCTTTGGCAACACGGACGCCGAGCGCGTGGTGCGCGCGGCGCAACGCTCCGGCGTGCATGATCTGGTGCTGCATCTGCCGCAAGGTTACGACACGCCCATCGGCGAAAATGGCGCGGTGCTTTCGGGTGGTCAGCGCCAGCGCGTGGCGCTGGCGCGGGCGCTGTACGATGATCCTGCGCTGATTGTTCTGGACGAACCCAACGCCAATCTCGACGAGGCCGGCGACGCCGCGTTGATGAAAGCGCTGCAGGAACTGAAACAGGAAAAACGCACGGTATTCGTCGTCACCCACCGGGCGAACGTTTTGAGCGTCTCGGATATGGTGATGGTGCTTGTGGATGGCACGATACAGGCGTTTGGGCCGCGCGATGCGGTCGCCAAGGCGCTTATGCCAAAATCCCAATTGCCCGCGAACGCGCCCGGAACGGCGCCAGCGCGATCGGGAGCAGCGGCATGAGCACACAAGTCCTACCCGACGCCAATTACGGCAAAGTCATCAAGCTGGGACTGTGGCTACTGTCGCTGGGGTTTGGCGGCTTTATGGTATGGGCCATATTCGCACCGGTCGATGAAGGCGTGCCTGCGCCGGGCACGGTCTCGGTTGAGTCCAAACGCAAACGTATCGATCATCTCGCTGGTGGCATCATTGAAAAGATGCCGGTGCGCGAAGGGCAACTGGTCAAACAGGGCGACTCCCTGATCGTCTTTAACGAAGTGCAGGCGAAAGCCAGTTTGAACGCAGCGGAAAGCCAGTGGCGCGTCGCCGCTGTCACCGTGGCACGGCTCGACGCCGAACGCTCCGGCGCGAAGGCCATTCAGTTTCCAGCCGAGCTCAATGCTGCACCGGCAGATGTCACGTTGTCCGCGCTGAAGGGAGCGCAACAAGAATTGTTTCGCGCGCGCCGGCGGGCCATCGAAGGCGAGTTGGCGATTATCAAGGAATCCGTACGCGGTCTCGAAGAACAGATTCGCAGCCTGGATGAACTCGCCACACGCCGGGAACTACAAATCAAATTGTTCAACGAGCAACTGGTCGCGTTCCGGAAATTGTTTACGCAAAACTTTGTGTCCCGGGTGCAGTTGATTGAAATCGAGCGCCAACTGGCTGAAGTGCAAACCAAGCAAAGCGAGGATTTTTCCAATATCGCCGGCGTGAAGGCGCGGCTGGCCGAATTTCGCATGCGCGGCGCACAGCGTGAAATCGACTACCGCAAGGAAGTAGAGTCACAATTGGCCGATGTGCAGAAAGACGCCGCAGTGGCGTGGGAACGTCTTGCCGCCACTCGCGATGTGCATGAAAGGCTGGTACTGCGCGCGCCGGTGAGTGGCGTTGTCGTGGATCTCGCGTTTCACACCATCGGCGGGATCATTAAACCGGGTGACCGGATCATGGATATCGTCCCGCAAGGCGATGAACTGATCGTCGAAGCGCAGATGCCGACCCAATATATCGACCGCATCAGCAAAGGGCAGCCCGCCGATGTTCACTTCGACGCTTACCTTAACCAGGTCAAGCAACCCGTAGTCTCCGGAAAAATCGTAACCGTCTCGGCTGACGCGTTGACTGAACCGCGCACGGGCACCCAGTATTACAGCATGCGCGTATCCGTGTCAGGTGCTGAACTCAAGAAAATGGGCGACTTCAAGATACAGCCGGGCATGCAAACCACGGTCATCGTCAAAACCGGCGAACGCTCCATGCTGGCCTATTTGATAAGGCCATTGTTCCGCCGCTTCTCGACGGCATTGGGCGAGAACTGAGTGCCGGGTTGCTGCATGACGTGCGTTACGCAGTTTGTGCGTTGGACGCGATTGGCTTCATAATCGCAGCCCCGCTCTCCCCGCTTTAACCCCATTCAATCCCGATGAAACCCAGCCGCTCCGAATTCCACGAAATCCGCGGTATCCGCCACCATGTTCGACTATGGGGTGAAGCCGATCACCCAAAACTTTTTTTGCTGCACGGCTGGATGGATGTTTCGGCGTCGTTCCAGTTTTTGGTGGACGAACTCAAGAACGATTGGTGCGTGATCGCGCCCGATTGGCGCGGCTTCGGGTTAAGCGACTGGACGCGTGAAGGCTACTGGTTTCAGGATTACTACGCCGATCTCGATGCGCTGCTGGACATTTATTCGCCAGACCAGCCGGCGAATGTGGTTGGCCACAGCATGGGCGGCAACATTGCCTGCACCTATACCGGCATTCGTCCCGCACGCGTGCGCAAGCTGATTTCGCTGGAAGGTTTCGGCGCCGGACGCAGCAAGCCGGAGATGGCGCCCGCACGCTATGAGCGCTGGCTGAATCAGTTGAAAGACCCGCCCACGCTGCGGCCCTACGCTACGTTTGAGGCCGTCGCGGAACGGCTGCGCAAGAACAATGCGCGTCTCACCGCCGAACAAGCGGCCTTCCTCGCGCAACATTGGGCGCTGCGAGCGGACAACGGCGAGATCGTGCTGCGCTTTGACCCGCGCCACAAGACCGTGAACCCGGTAATGAACCAGGTCGATCAGCTCATCGCGTGCTGGCAGCGCATTACCTGCCCGGCGCTGTGGGTGGTGACAAACGAAATCGACATGCGCAATTGGCGCAAGGACACGACTGAGCAATTAGCGGAGCGCAAAGCCGCATTCCGCGACTTCAGCGAGGCGTTGCTCGAAGACTGCGGACACATGATGCATCACGACCAGCCGGGAAAGCTGGCCGCGATCATCGAGGACTTCTTGCTGCGAAACTGAGCGCGGGACCTATTACCGAGGTTACCGAGGCGAAAATCCCGTTACCGCAGCAGTCTTATTCGACGAAAACGTTGGGGAACGCGAACCCGCCGGTCAATATCATCACCACGGCCTTGCCGAGAAACGTCATTTTCTCGGAACCGTTCATTTCGCCGAGGCTTTTACCAAGATAAGGTACGACCACTTCGTTGACCTTTGCGGCCTTTTGCGGATCTGCCATGTGAATCTCCAGATTTAAAGTTTGAGGGAGAATCACCACGCGCCAACATCGAACGAGACTTCACTGCATTCGATGCCATTGGCGCAAGCCGCGCAACAATTCAGTCAACATTGTGAGGCAAAACACCTTACGCGGGGCTTACAGTTGCAATATTTTTATCGCGCTCGCGCGGAATAAATATGCGCGCAAATAGCAGCGATACCATCGAGGATTCGCGGTGACTGCCTCTGGATGCGATTCGGATCCACATAGCCAATAGGTGTGCCTCGCAATGCCGTAATCGCCTCACGCCGCCACCTGGACACGAAATCCATCTCACCATCACTGGAACCCCCGCCCAGCACGATTTCCGGCCGCGCCGCCAACACTGCCTCAAGCGACACTGCCGGCGTCAGCACCGGCACCTCCGCGAACACATTTTTGCCGCCACACAGGTTAATGGCGTCACTAATCATATGCGCGCCATTGACGGTAAGCAGCGGCTGATGCCAGATTTCGTAGAACACACGCAGCGGCGCTTGCCTGGTGGCTTGAACCGGATGACGCTCACGCAAGTTTCGCAATTCGCGTTCAAATGCGCTTGCGGCACGTTCGCCGGAAACCGCGTCGCCCGCCAGGGTGGCCACATCACGCAGCAGCCGTGCAATATCGGCAAGCCGTGACGGCTCGCTCACCCACACGGGAATACCCAATCGTTCCAGCCGCGCGACATCCCCTGCCTGATTGCCGCTTTTCCAGGCTAGCACCAGATCCGGTCTCAACGTGAGTATGCGCTCCATATCCACGCGCGCACCGTCGCCCACGCGAGGCAGGCGTTTGGCCTCGGGCGGGTAGTCGCTGTATTCGCTGACGGCAATCAGCCGCGCGCCCACCCCGGCGGCAAACGAAATTTCGGTGAGATGCGGCGCAATGGAGATGATGCGGGTTGCCGGCGCTACAAGACGGAACGGCGTGCCGCGATCATCACGCACTTCCAGCGCTGCGCCATGCGCCGATGCGCTTAGTCCGCACAGCGAGGCGGCCATCGCGCACCCTGTCGTGCACCACAATGCACGCCAATGCGCGCGCATGGTTACACGCAGGTCAGTCGCTCGCCTCGGCCTTGAGTCTTCGTGCACGTACACCGGCAGCCAATCCGTCCAGCATGGCGCGGGTTTCGTCCCAACTGATGCAACCGTCAGTGATGCTGACCCCATACGCGAGGGGTTTTCCCGGCACCAAATCCTGCCGCCCCGCCTTCAGGTGACCTTCCGCCATGATGCCGAATATGCGTCCATCGCCCGCCTCGATCTGGCGCGCAATATCCTGCCCGACCTCGATTTGTTTCTCCGGTTTCTTGCTGCTGTTGCCGTGGCTGAAATCGATCATGATGCGCGCAGCGATACCGGATTCGGCCAATGCCTTGCCGGTGACATCCACATTCGCCGCGTCGTAGTTCGGTGCTTTGCCGCCACGCAAAATCACGTGGCAGTCTTCGTTGCCCGAGGTGGAGACGATCGCCGAGCGGCCTTCCTTGGTGACCGACAAAAAGTGATGGGGCGCCTGCGCGGCGCGTATCGCGTCGATGGCGATTTTGATATTGCCGTCGGTGCCGTTCTTGAAACCCACCGGGCATGACAATCCCGACGCCAGCTCACGATGTATCTGTGATTCGGTGGTGCGCGCACCAATCGCGCCCCACGCCACCAGGTCGGCGATGTATTGCGGCGTGATCATATCGAGAAATTCACAGCCTACCGGCAGGCCCATGGCATTGACTTCCAGCAACAACTGGCGCGCCACGCGCAGGCCTTCGTTGATGTTAAAGCTGCCATCGAGTTTGGGGTCGTTGATCAGGCCTTTCCAGCCCACGGTCGTGCGCGGCTTTTCAAAATACACGCGCATCACGATCAACAGGTCGGCACTCGCCTTATCCGCATAGTCCTTGAGCTTGCCGGCGTATTCCTTCGCCGCTTTGACATCATGGATGGAACAGGGGCCGACTATCGCCACCAGCCGGTCGTCCGCGCCGTGAATAATGCGGTGAATCGCCTGGCGCGTTTCGGCCACGGTTTTGGCAGCAACGTCGGTAATGGCGAATTCGCCCAACACCTTGGCGGGGGACACCAGTTCTTTGATTTCCTTGATGCGAAGATCGTCAGTTTGGAGCGGCATGGCTATCTCAATCTACTGTAAAAACAAAGGATTATACCCGATGCGTTAATTACTGAACGGTGCCGCCCACGGTTAGGCCGTCGATGCGCAGCGTCGGTTGCCCCACACCCACGGGCACACTTTGACCTTCTTTGCCGCAAGTGCCGACACCCGAATCCAGCGCCATGTCGTTGCCGATAAGCACGATACGCGTCAGCGCATCGGGGCCGTTGCCGATCAGCGTTGCGCCCTTCACCGGCGAGGTGACTTTGCCGTTTTCAATCAGGTACGCCTCGGACGCCGAGAACACGAATTTGCCGTTGGTGATATCGACTTGTCCGCCACCGAAGTTCGCCGCATACAGACCGTTTTTCACCGAGGCAATGATTTCCTGCGGGTCTTTGTCACCGTTCAACATATAGGTGTTGGTCATGCGCGGCATGGGAATGTGCGCAAACGATTCACGCCGGCCGTTGCCGGTGGGCGCGACTTTCATCAAGCGCGCATTCAGACTGTCCTGCAGATAACCTTTCAACACGCCGTCCTCGATCAGCACATTGCGCTGGGTGCGATTGCCTTCGTCGTCGATGTTGAGCGAACCGCGGCGCCCATCGAGGGTGCCGTCGTCCACCACCGTCACGCCGGGCGACGCCACGCGTTCACCGATGCGCCCGCTAAAGGCCGACGTGCCTTTCCGATTGAAATCGCCCTCAAGTCCGTGGCCCACCGCCTCGTGCAGCAGCACGCCGGGCCAGCCGGAGCCGAGCACCACGGTCATGGTGCCTGCCGGCGCGGGCTTGGCATCCAGATTCACCAGCGCCTGATCAACTGCCTTGCGCGCGTAATCCTGCAACATCGCTTCAGTGAAATAAGCGTAATCCGTGCGTCCGCCGCCACCGGCGCCGCCCTGCTCGCGCCGTCCATTTTGCTCAACGATCACTTGCAGCGACACGCGCACCAGCGGGCGCACGTCGGCGGCCTGTGCGCCATCGCTGCGCGCCACCATCACCACTTCGTATTCACCGGCGAGTGAAGCCATCACCTGCGTCACGCGTGGATCGAGGCTGCGCGCATATTTTTCCAGACGCTCCAGCAACGCCACTTTTTTCGGCGCATCCATGCTCGCCAGCGGATCGTGCGGCAGATACAGGTTGCGGCCTTCGTTGCGCCGCGCGACCTGGGTTGCGTTGGAACCGCCCTGGCGCCCAATCGCACGCGTAGCCTGTGCCGCCGCCGCCAGCGCATCGAAGCTGATGTCGTCCGAATACGCGAACGCGGTTTTTTCGCCGCTCACCGCGCGCACGCCCAGCCCCTGA
>CANIID010000271.1 GCA_947467315.1 Betaproteobacteria bacterium
ACCACGCCCTGCGCGGTGGAGGTCGAGTTCATGTAGAGCATGTGCTCCACGCCGTTGATCTGGTTTTCCAGCGGCGCGGCGACGGTTTGTTCCAGCACCTGCGCCGATGCGCCCGGATAAAACGCGCGCACGGTCACCACCGGCGGCGCGATTTCAGGATATTGCGCAATCGGCAGAATGCGTATTGCCGCCAGCCCCGCAATCACGATGAAGATCGACAGCACCGCCGCGAAGATCGGCCGGTCGATGAAGAAGCGTGACATCATGGCGCGCTACTTCTTCGCGGCTGGTGTGGCAGGTGCCACAGGCGCGGCCGGCGCAGCAATTTGCACCGGCGCGCCGGGCCCGATTTTCATCACGCCATCCACAATCACGCGCTCGCCGGCTTTCAGGCCGCTGTGGATCACCCAGCCATCATCCGCCCACGCGCCGGCTTCCACCGGGCGCGCCTCGGCCTTGTTATCCGCACTCACTACATATACGAATTTGCCTTTGGGGCTTTCCAGCACGGCGCGCTGCGGCACCACGATGGCGCCGGGCCGCAACGCGCCTTCGAGCACGATACGCACGAACTCACCGGAACGTAAGGTATTGTTTTTATTGCTAAATTCTGCACGGGATTCACTGGTGCCGGTCTGTGTGTTGACGCGCACGTCAGTGAAATTCAACGCGCCCACGCCGTCATACAGGCTGCCGTCGGACAACTTCACGCGCGCCTGAAATTTGCGATCCGCCGGCAACTTGAGCTGGCCCAAATCCACGTCACGGCGCAACGCCAGATGTTCGCGATCAGAGATGCCAAAGATCACATACATCGGATCGGTCTGCGTCACCGTGGTCAGCAACACGTTCGGCCCCGACACCAGCGCGCCTTCGGAAACCGCCGCGCGGCTGGCGATGCCGGTGATGGGCGACTCAACGCGCGTGTAACTTAAATTGAGCTTTGCTTCGTTGACGCGCGCGCGCGCGCTTTGCACCTCGGCGCCCGCGACCTGCTCGGCGGAGGCGGAATCGTCCATCTCCTTTTGACTGATGGCGCGCGCTTCGAGCACCGGCTTCAAGCGCGCCAACTCGCGCTTGGCCTGCGCCAGACGCACCTCGGCCACCGATAGCTCGGCCTCAGCTTTCGCCAGCGCCACCTGGAACGGCGCGGGGTCTATGGTAAACAGCGATTGCCCTTTATTGACCACGGCACCTTCGCGGTAACTGCGCTGTTGCAGGATGCCGGTCACGCGCGCGCGCACTTCGACTTCACGATAACCCGCTGTCTGCGCCACGTACTCGTAGCGCACCGGCACGTCGCGTTGTTCGGTGGTAATTACCGACACCTGCGCGGGCGGCATGCCACCACCCTGCGCACCCGGCGGGCCGCCAGCGGGCGGGCTGCAACCGGCGATCAGTACCATCAACCCGGGCAGCAGCAGTTGAATAAGGCGGCGGCGAAAACGTAAGGGCTTCATGAGGGGTGACCTGTGAGTGCGATGAGCACGAATGGGTGCGTTCAGGGTCAGGGCGGTGTATGTCTAAAATCCACAATACACGGCTGCAGTTGCACGCATTTTACACCCGCTTGACGTAGGCATCACGCGCGCATTGCCGCATAATTGGCAGAGTAAATCCTCTCGGAGCCTTTATGCCCAGCTATCCATCCGCCATCGCTCTAAGCCGTCCCGAAATCGCCGCACTGATTTTCATGGCGGTTGCGCTCCCATCCGTCATCAAACTGCATTTGCTGCCGGCGCTGTTTGCGGGGCTGTTGATACATGAGCTGGTGCATATGGCCGCACCACGTCGGTTCGGCGTGGATCATCCGGGCCGCTCCAAAATAATAGTGCTCACGCTATTGCTCACGCTGATCATTCTGGTGATCGGCGGCATGATCACCGCGACGGTTTTGTTTCTGCGCAGCGATGCGGGCAGTCTCTCCGTGCTGCTAGAAAAGATGGCGGAGATACTCGAAAAGGCCCGAGAAACGCTGCCCGAAACAATGCAGGATTGGATACCGCTCGACGCCTCCGATCTGAAAGATCAGCTCGTCGCGTGGCTGCGCGAACATGCCGCCGAAGTCAAATCGATGAGCGGCGAAGTCGGCCACGGGCTGGTGTATGCGCTGATCGGCATGGTGATCGGCGCGCTGGTGTCATTGCGCGAAGTGCAGGCGGGACAAACCGCGGGGCCGCTGGCGCGCGCGCTGGGGCAATGCACCACGCGTCTCGCCGACGCCTTTCGCCGCATCGTGTTTGCACAGGTGCGCATCTCGGCGCTGAACACCGTGCTCACCGGCATTTATCTGATGGCCGTGCTGCCGATGTTCGGCGTGCAGTTACCACTCACTAAGACCATGATTTTAATCACCTTTTTGGCAGGCCTGCTGCCGGTGATCGGCAATCTGATTTCCAACTCCGTGATCGTCGTCATCAGCCTGAGTTATTCGCTGCACGCGGCGATGGCCTCGCTGGCGTTTTTGGTCATCGTTCACAAGCTTGAGTATTTCATCAACGCGCGCATAGTCGGCTCGCAAATTCAGGCTTCCGCATGGGAACTGTTGTTGGCGATGGTGGTAATGGAAGCGACCTTCGGCCTCGCCGGCGTGATTGCCGCGCCGGTGTTCTATGCGTATCTGAAGTCCGAGCTGACCGGACGCGGTTGGGTGTAAGCCGTGACTGGCCGCGCGCTCTGCTGCCTCGCGTTGCTGTGCACCGCCACGGCGTCCGCACAAACCGCGTATCCGGTAAAGCCGGTGCGGCTGATCGTGGGCTTCGCCGCCGGCGGCGCAACGGATTTTCTCGCGCGCATCGCCGCGCAACAACTCACACAGCAGCTCGGTCAAAGCGTGACGGTGGACAACCGCCCCGGTGCGGGCGGCGCGATAGGTGCAGAACTGGGCGCGCGCGCGGCGCCAGATGGTTACACGCTGACGGCGGGCAGTTCCGGCGCGTTTTCCGTCACGCCGCATCTGGTGGCGAAACTGTCTTACGATCCCATACGGGATTTCGCTCCGGTGGGTATGTACTCGACGTTTCCTTACGTGGTGCTGGTGCATCCGTCGATCCCGGTCAAGTCGGTGAAAGACCTGGTGGCGCTGGCAAAGGCGCAGCCCGGTAAACTGAATTTCGGATCGGCGGGCAACGGGTCTGGCAACCACCTTGCCGTTGAGCAATTCATGTCGCTCGCGGCGGTCCGGTTGATTCATATCCCCTTCAAGGGCGGCGCGCTCGCGTTGACATCCCTGATGTCCGGCGAGATCGACATCGCGTTCGATCCGATGATCACCACCATGCAGCAGATCAACAGCGGACGCATCCGCGCGCTAGCGGTGAGCACGCAAAAACGCGCGCCGCAGCTACCCCACCTGCCCACACTGATCGAAGCCGGTGTCAAAGGTTATGACGCCACCAACTGGGGCGGCATCCTCGCCCCCGCCGGCACACCGAGAGCGATCATCGAACGGTTAAACACCGCACTCAATCAAGGCCTCGCGCGCGCAGAAGTCAGAGAGCGCATGATCTCGCTCGGCGCGGAGCCCGTCACCGGCACGCCCGAAGAACTGGGCGAACTGGTTAAGCGTGAATTGGCCCGCAATGGGAAGATCATCCAGAACGCGGGGTTGCGGGCGGAGTGATACACGGGAATCGCCCCACTCCGCGCATTGCATTCGGTCAATAGCCGTCACTCGCACGCACGGCCATCGCCTATAGATCGGCCGAGGATGTTTTCTGCCGAGCCGCCTGCGCCACCCGGTGCACCGACTCACAGTACTTCCACATCATCCGCCTTGAAGATCACGTTCCGCACCCCGGCAGTCTCCGCCTGCACGCGCAGCGTTTCGTCTATGAAGCCCGAGGTCACCGCCACTGGCAGGTTCGGGTTTAGCGCCCGCGCTTCACGTGCCACGTCCAGCCCCGACATGCCCGGCATGCTGTAGTCAGTCAACACCATGTCATACGCGGCCGGGTCTGCGCGCAGCGCTTGCAGCGCGGCCTCTGGCCGGGTGTAGGGGGCTACGCGGTAGCCATGCCGCAAGAGCAGACGCTCGACCAGAAACACCAGCGACTCATCGTCATCCACATAGAGAATGCGCAGCCCGCTCTCCATGTTATGCGCCGGCAGGCTGGCCTCAGCGCCGAGGTTGAGGACTTGCGTGCCGGCATCGGCTTCCGCAGCCTGCAGGTAGATGGTGAATGTCGAGCCTGTGCCCGGCGCGCTGTCAACCGTAATCACCCCCTCGTGCCCGTGCACGATGCCGTGCACCACGGATAGCCCCAGCCCGGTGCCTTCGCCCATCGGCTTGGTGGTGAAGAACGGCTCGAATATCCGCTCCGTTGTCGCCGTGTCCATGCCCGGCCCGTTGTCGCTGAGGGTAATGCGCACTGTGCGCCCTGGGTGCCGGTCGTACATGGCCTCCAGCGCTATATGGGTGCCTGCAAGGGCAGCATCCAGGATCACGGTATCAAGCCGGAGATTGATGCGGCCGGGACCGGCGCCGCTGTGCATGGCTTGCATGGCGTTGGTGGCCAGGTTGAGCAGCACCTGCTCCATCTGGCTGGCATCGACCAGCACCAGCGGCACTTGGTCACACTGCACTTCAAGACTCAGGCGGGCAGGCAGTGTGGCGCGCAGCAGGCGCGTGACTTCGATCACTACCGGCGCCAGATCAACAAGCGTCCTTTCGACGGGCCGGCGGCGGCTGAAGGAGAGTATCTGCTGTACCAGGTTACGCACGCGGGTAGCGGCCCTGCGGATTTCCTCCAGACTTTCCAGCGCCGGGGCATTGTGGGCCGAGTCCTGACGTGCCAGTTCGGCATTGCCGAGGATAGTGGCCAGGGCGTTGTTGAAGTCGTGGGCGATGCCACCGGCCAGCGTGCCGATGGCCTCCATCTTCTGCGATTCGCGCAACTGCGCTTCGGTCAAGGCATGTGCGGCAGCCAATCTATTGCGCTCGGCAATGTCCCTGAATTCACAAACAAGCAGCAGGCGGCCCGCCACCCGAATCGCAGACAAAAAAACCTCCATATCCAGGCGGGCCGAGTCCTTCTTCTTTCCGGTAAATTCAATCGGGCTGCGGACTGATGAGCGATCAACAGGCACGCTTACCAACTCGTTGGCACTGTTGCGGAATATCTCTGAATTGGAGGAAGAATCCACCAAATCCCAAAGCGATAACCCGAACGCTTCATTTTGCGAATATCCGAACTGCAGTTCGGCAGCGTGATTCCACTGGAGTATTCTAAACTCATGATCGGTGGTCACAATGGGGTCGATCACCGCCTCAACCAGACGGTTATAGTTCATTTTCGCGTAACGAAACAGCGAAGCCATTTCGTCACTGAAAGGCACGCCCATTTTTTCGGCATAGACAGAAGTCGCCAAAACAGCGGTTGCAGCATAAATGCCGGCAACATAGTGGCCACCCCGGCTCAACCAGCCCAGAGGGCTCCCCACGGACGGTTGAATAAAGGCGGCGACCAACCCCAGGCCGAGCATGGTCAGCGTTAACCCATACCAAAAGTAAAATGGCTTTTGTTCTTGGCTGAATATTCGCATTAAGTACCATGCCGAGACAAAGAACAGCGTCGCGCTGACCCCCAGCACGACTTGACGCAAAACCGTAGGCCCCATTCCTTGAACAAAAAATACAGGCGTTGCGCCTTGGAGAGCCGCCAGCGTAATACCGGACAAGTAAATAATAATTCCCGTGCCCATCCAAATCACCTTGGATAGTTTGCGCTCCCGGCTTATCTCTGACGTCTCATGCCTTAAGACCTGCAAGACGCCCAGTGCATGAAAGATCGCGCCTAGCAGCACTCCAGCATTGTAAATAGTGACGTTTACATTGGGCCCCTGCGTACCACCAATCATCCAACCTGCCAGAATCGCGGCAGCGCCAAAGGTCATCAAACCGCAACTGATGAACAGAAAGCTGTTCAGTCCGCCCAGTAAATAAAATCTCAAAGCAATGATCGCGACGACGATCTGGAGGATCCCTGCAAAAATCGTATTCAAAAGAGGCAGCAGGAGCTTCGGCTCAAAGACCTCTGCAGAGGGATTGAGGTACAAAATGAGCATGGTGCCGAGATACGCGACAGTCAATACGACCGCGGCAACCATCGGCTTGGTGCAGTAAAGGTCGAATCTCGGCATCGGCGGGATATTTATCACTGTTACGCCTCAGTCATTTATGAAGGGCTGCTGAGTCCTGACAGCCCGCCGGACACACCAACGCCCCCATCCCCGCGAACCGCGCGGCGGGAACTGCGAAAGCCCATCACCGACCTGATGCCCAGTATCGCGGCCTGCGTCTTGTCGTTGGGCGCTTGCGTGATGCCGGTGGCGGCGGCAGGTAGTCGGTCTTGCGGTCAGCTTGTATGACGTTGGACATGACTTACTCGGTTATTCGTCCGTTCGAGTGTAGTACGTCTGCAGCCGGAAAGTCCGACAGGCTGCCAGCGGATGCGGTAGCTTTGTTTAGGTCTTTGCAGGCACGAAAGCCGCACGAAAATAGCTGAGCTCATTCGTAGTGCCGCCCTCGCACTTAGGCGGATGGACTATGCGCCCGCTAGTCGCAAATAGATACAACTATCAACCGGGTTGCGATATTAGGCCGTTTTTGTTCCGGAGGTTATCCAGAAAACAGAAACGAGGGCAGACTGTCCAATTTTTTTTCCGGCGCGGGCGGCGCTTTGATCTACCGTCAGATTGAAATGAAATCGGGGACTTCCACGCATCGTCGACAGCCACCATCAATCATTCAAATGTCCGCTTGGAGATCAGTAAACCAACCCTTACCGTACCATCCAGGGCTTGAAATAATCCGTGCGATCCGCCGAGTACACGACAAAATGTTTCACCTTCTTGTCGTGCAGCACGTGCATGGTCACGTCGTCGCCC
>CANIID010000272.1 GCA_947467315.1 Betaproteobacteria bacterium
ATCGCGTTGACCGCCTCACTGAGCTGCTGCCGTTTAACTGGAAACCCAGGGCGGCCTGACTTCGACCTGCCTTCGACTCATCTCTGGTCGAAAATCAGCAATCTTCATCGCGCAGCTCGGCGTCAATACGGGATTCCCGGACGCTTACGCACGTAGGACGCTCAATCGATGTCCTCCATCGATTACAAACAGATAGCTGGATGACTTCCAAAGAATTACCGATGGAATTAAGTCGTTGTTAACAAAGCACTCCAGCAACGATACGATCTGCTCCGGTGACCAGTGATTTGTCTCTCTCTGGAAGTCTGGCTTCCTGAGTGCCGGCCCGATCAAACCACCCATGGTGAAATCGCGCACTGAAATTGAACTGACACTACCCACATCCGACGTCTCTGCCCCAGACGCAGCAAAATCTTCGCGCGCAATCATTGCATCCAAGTTGACGAGATTTGTCCTGCTAGCCATATTCGCCTTCCAAAATTATTGATGTGTTTTACAAAATCGGAACTTAAAGCTCCCTTACCTACTACGCGGTCAGCATGAAACACAGGCCTAGCCTTTTGCCTACGCATGACAAGACGCAAGCTGTGCTCAGCCGAATCATGGCTCGATAGTCAGCATGGCGCGGATACATTCTTCCAGCGGCTGAAGATGTTGATCTATGACGGCGGATACCGTTAACGGATCAATATTGCCGAGGTAGTTATGCACAAGAATATTACGAAAGCCGCTGATCTCACGCCAGGGAATGGCCGGCCAATCCGCTTTTTTTTCCGCGGGCAGTAACTGTGTCGCCTCGGACAAGGTTTGCAAATTGCGCAACGCCGCGTCGTACAGCACTTGATCATGCACGAGGTCGCCTCGGGCCTGGATTACCCGGATTCTTTCTATGGCATCGAGGATATGCCGTGCATAGGGTTGCCAAGGTTTGCTCACAGTTCCACGGATTCCCTGAGAACCTGATCACGGATATGCCGGTTCAATTCATGTTCCGGCACTAGCTCTACGTGGCGCTGCAGCAGGATCTGCAATTGTTCGGTGAGCGGGAGCCGCTGCCCAAACAGATCGTAACCCCGTGGCAAATCCACCAGGAAATCAATATCGCTGTCAGGCCGCTCTTCGCCCCTGGCGACCGATCCGAATACGCGAATATGCCGCGCGCCATATTGGTTACCCAAGGCGACAATGGCGTCTCTTTTTACACGTAGTTCGTCCAGTAACATGTGAATCAGCTTTCGCTCTTATTGGGCAGGCGCCACTGATATACACGGAATACCGCATATGGTAGCACCCGACAACAATTCCTTTGCGAACACAGAAGGGGTCAAGTTTCGCATTATCGTATCCACACCCGGCAAATCAGCGGCCGTCGGTCGAGTAGGGCGCCGATGCACCACCGAGCAATGCCGGATCCGGCTGCGGATACTGCATGATCAGCACTTCGGCGCCATCCGGTCCGGCGGTTGCGTCCGGTCCGCCCTCGCCAGCGCAGGCGAATGCCAGCGATTCGTAGGGCAACGGTTTGCCTTCGTGTATCAGTGTGCCCGCGGCGACCATCAGATGACGTCCGGCGCCGCCGCATTCCGCGGGCCATGCTGCCGGCGCGCCCGGCGGCAACCGCAGCATCCAGGCGGCGAGCCCGTCGGCATGCCGTTCAACGATGGCATCCAGCACGGTTTCTTTTCGTGCGCGCATCGCTTCGGGTGTGGCGATGCGCAGCTCGCTTGCGCCCTTGAGAATAAAGCGCCGTTTCGATGGGCGGATCGCTTCCTTGACGCCGGGGGTGGCCAGCATGCAAGCGCCGGGGTCGGAGCGGGCGCGCAGAGTGAAATAGGTCAGGCCTTCCTGCTCCGGCACGATGGGGCCGTAAGCGGTATACGGATCGGTAAAGTGCAGCGCCACGGGTGCTACGTTGGTGCGCCCCAGCTTGCCCGCGCCCTCGATGATGACCTGCCACTGTTCCGTCTGGTGGTAATGCGCGTGGGTGATGTTCTGGTGTTCCTGGCGTACGGTGTAGGCCTGCGGCGAGACGCCGGGCTCGGGCGTTCGCGGTTTCTCCCACGGGCCGAGGAACAAGGTTTTGGTGGCTTTGCCGCCGCCTAATGGCAGCGTGACCTCGCGCTTTTGCGCGGCAACATCGAGGCTGGAGACAACTTGCATGGTGAATTCCCCCGAAACACAATCGATTCAGATACCTCGATCATAGCGCAGGGCATCCCGATCTGCGTCGCCGCATAAACTTAGAGCGCATTTCAAAATGAATGGTGCTTCGTTTGGTGGTTCGACAGGCTCACCACGAACGGCCCCCCCACATTGGCCGTTCGCCCTGAGCTTGTCGAAGGGTCAACCGTCATTTTGAAATGCACTCTTACGTGCGCCGAATGCCAACAGTCCGCCCAACCTCCGCAGGCCGCGCCCGCTGTCGATGCGCTTCAAACACGGCACGCAGGCGCGCAGCCGGATCGTCTGGCCAGGGGGCGCTGCGCCGGGTGGTCATGTTGATGCACATCGAGATCGATTCCAGCGTGGCCGCAAGCCAGCGTTCGCGCCGGTGCAGCATGGTCATGAAGTAGTGTATGCGCTTGGCGTCGAGGTCGACGATCTGAAAGGTGAAGTCGAGCGGGTCGCCTTCGCGTACTTCGCGCTGGTAGGTGACGTGGCTTTCCAGCGCAAACGTGCTGTGGCCATTGATGGCGATGTTGTCGTAACCCAGCCCCAGCAGCGGCCACGGTCGGTCCAGCGCTTGATCGAACAGCACCGAGTAATAGCCGATGTTCATGTGACCATTGCGGTCGAGATACTCGGGCAACACGGCAAAGCCCTCGTAGCCGAGGGTGTCGATTGCGTGCGGCAGTTCCGGATAAAGGGGCAAGGGGCTAGGGGGCAGGTCGTTCATTACCACATTCCTGCGGTGTAAGCCTCAATAGCCTGAGAATTTCCGCAATCAAAACAGTCCCTTGGTGCCGCCGCCGTCGACCGAGATCGCCGCGCCCTGGATGTGGCTAGCGGCGGGCGAGACCAGGAAGACCGCCAAGGCTGCAACGTCCTCCGGCTGGCCCAGGCGGCGAACGCCGGCTTTCTTGGCTGTTTCAGCCGCGACCTGCTCAACCGTCTTGTTCTCGGCCGCGGCCTGCTGTTTGACGAGTTCGGCATTGCGGTCGGTTTCAGTGCGGCCAGGATGAATGGTGTTGACATTGACACCGTCGCGGATGCCGAGGCTCGACAAGCCCTTGCTAAAACTGGCCATGGCGGCGTTGACTGTGCTGCCGATCAAATTTGCGGGATTGGGCGTGCGCGCCATGCCGCCGTCGATATTGACGATGTTACCCTGCGCCTCGACGAGCATCGGCCAGAACAGGCGCGACAGGCGGACAGCGCCAAAGAATTTCAATGCGAAGCCGTCCATCCAGATTTCGTCGGACTGTTCAACGAAATTGCCGGCCTTGGTTGCGCCGGCCGAGTTGACCAGGATGTCGCAACGGCCGTGCGCTGCTTTCACCTTTGCGAAAACTGCTTGGCAACCTTCAGGCGTGCCGAGGTCGGCGGCGACGATGGTCGGCTTCAGTGCCTTGGTCGCGGCGATCTCGTCGGCGGTCTTCTTGAGATTGGCTTCCGACTTGGCGGCGAGCACCGTCTGCGCTCCCTGCGCGGCGAGGGCCTTGGCGATGGCGCGGCCGATGCCACGGCTGCCGCCGCTGATCACTGCAACTTTTCCGGACAATTCGTTCGACATGAGCTCATTCCTTTCTGAATAGTTTTGACAAAGGGTAACAACTGATCAAATGGGGGCAGACACGATATAAATTAACTATTTGATTTTATTGATATTTTCTCGTCTACTCCTTGTGGGTAATGCATCGTGTCACAAAAGTGAGGGTCTTTACAGCTCGTAGGGCGCATTAACCGAAGGGCAATGCGCCGTATGCTGTGCATCATGTAAGACATGCGGCGCAATGCGCTTCGCTTATTGGCGCCCTACGGATTGCGGGTTACGCGCGTTGCCTACGATGACTAATCCAGCTTCAAATCAAACTGCTTCAGCAGCTTGCCGACCGTGTCGTAATCCGAGCGCATGCGCTGGTTCAACTCATCGACCGGGCGGTGCGAAGGGTCCAGCGTTTGCTGGTTAAGCCGTGCCGAGACGTCCGGGTCATTAACCGCTTTGCCGAGTTCGGCATTGAGCCGGTCTACTATCGCTCTGGGCGTGCCCGTCGGCGCATAGACGCTGATCAAGGTCCACGACTCATAGCCGGGAATGGTGTCCGCGATGGGGGGCACATCGGGCAGCACCGCCAGGCGCTGCAGGGTGGTTACCCCCAGCGCGCGCAATCGCTTCGATTGGATGTGCGTGATCAGCTCGCTGATGGCCGCCACCTGCACCTGCGTTTCGCCCGACAACAGGGCGATCACGGCAGGCCCGCCGCCCTTGAAGGGCACGTGCAGCATCTTGACGCCCGCGCGCGAGTCGAACATCACACCGTTCAAGTGGGTGAAGCTGCCCACGCCGGAGTGACCGTGCAGGATCTCGTTAGGCCGCTTCTTGGCCAGCGCAATGAATTCCTTGATGGAGTAGGCCGGCAGCGACGGATGCACGGTCAACACGTTCGTCAACCGCGCCATGGGCGCCACGCCAACAAAGTCGCGCAGGGCGTCATACGGCAGCTTGCGGTAGAGATGCGCGTTGGCCACGTGCGAGGCGATGCTTTGCACCAGCAGGGTGTAGCCATCCGGCTTGCTTTGCGCAACGACGGCGGTGCCGATCGTGCCGCCGGCGCCACCGCGATTTTCAATGATGAAGGACTGCCCCATTTGCTCCGACACCTTGGGAAACGTGATGCGCGCAGCGATGTCGTTGGCTCCCGCTGGCGGGAACGGCACGATCACGCGCACGGGCTTGGCGGGGTAGGGCTGCGACCAGGCGGTTCCCGCAACGCATAGCAGGCAGATCAGGCAGATCAGGCGCACAGGGGGTGCGGTGAAGCAGCGGGTTGATTGCTCGTTATTCATTCGACTTCTCCTCGTTGTAAGAACGTCTATGGGGTCAGAGAGGCGGAGAGGCGAGGGTCTTGCCCTTTGCCCTTGCGCGCGAGGTTTAGGTCTTTCGCTAGCACATTCTCCATTTCGCGCCACGCAAGTGTTTTAGCTATAACTCTGGTAGGTGTCGATAAATTCGCGTATCCCGATCAAGGCAATGCCTCGATAGGGATTCATGCTCAACAAGTGGCGTTTGTCGCCGGACACAAGTAACTTGGCGTCGGCATCGAGCGCCAGCGCAAGGAATTTATTGTCTTTGGCGTCCACACAGTCGGTGACTTCGGTCGTTACTGATATCTCGTTGGCAGCTTCAGCATAATCTTTCACCAGCAGTTTGCGGACTTCGCTTTCCACGTATAGATCAAACTTTGGGCGGCTCAAAACCGTCGCCAGTTCGAGGATGGTGGCTTTGGAAAAAACCGGATCAAAGTGCTCGAAGGCAATTTCCAAAGCTTGAGCGGCTACGCCTTGCGGAAGAATGATGGCGCTGACGATGAAATTGGTGTCGAGGACAATGGGTTTAGGCAAAGCAGTCTTCTATGAGCTTGTTTATGTCGTCCTGTGTGAGCTTCTTCGCCGCTTCCGAGGTTTGCATCGACTTAAGGCGCGCGATCATGCGGCGAGCGGCAAGCTTGCGTACCAATTCGTTCGAGGCTTCGTTTTCGGCGATGACATAAACACCGGGTCGACCGTAGCGCGTTACCCGGATACTTTCTCCCGTGGTGGCGTAGTCGACTACCGCACCGAAGTTCTTTTGCGCCTCGCCGGATGTAATAGTTTTCATGTTTATATTCAGTAAGTTGTGTAATAAAAATATGTTGCGTAAGTTGCGTAAGTTACGTATCTTACGCTAAATTTTACGGAAATCAAGAAAAGCGCCTTTGCGCAGGTATAGCGAAATTCACGCCGCACTCGCCGGCGCGTTCACACTCAACACCCTGACGGTGCCGATAAATTTGTCGCGCAACAGTACCCGTGCCATCGTATCGACGGGGAGACGCGGCAACGCACGCTCCGGCACCAAAAATTCCGCGTTCAGGATCAGCGTTTCGTCGTTGGGCCAAGGCCCGGTGATTTTGTCCGCGCGCCATAGTCTTGCACTGAACCCATCGGTGCCCACCGCCAGCAGGCAGCGCAAATCCAGAATGCCGCCATCCGCATCCACGCGCATCAAATCCGTGCCGACGGTAACGGTAAAGGTCGCTTCCAGCGTCGCATTCACCTCGCGCGGGTGGTACTCAGCCGGGCTGGGCTTGGGCGTCAGCAGGGCGGTGGCGCGTTCTTTGAACACTCTGTTCATGTAGCGCAGCGCCATGGGCAGCCAGAAAATCACCACGATCAGGCCCAAAAAACGCAGCTCGGAATCTGCGGGCAGCAGCAAGAACATGCCCAGCCCCAGTGCGGCCAGGAAAGTAAACGCGTAGGCGACGAGCTGTTTTCGCGGCATTGTTGCTCCGGTGAGTGTGAAACGGGTGCTACGTTCCGGCTCTCCCGGTCCCGAAATAATGGCTCTGCGCCGCATGTGACTGCCACATGCGGCGCAAACCGTTACGCCCGTAGGTTACCTCAAGACAGGCTTAAGTCACCGCCCACTTAAACACACGCGTAGCCGTGTCATGCATCATCTTCTGGATGTCCGCCGCCGGCAGGTAGGCCGCAGCATACTTGCGGATGATGTCGGCGTTTTCCGCGTAGGTGCCGCGGCACTTGCCCATGGTCTGCGTCTGGTCCGAGGCCCACATCAGGCGTTCGGCGCCATAGGCCGCATGCACGCGCTTGATCAGCGGATGC
>CANIID010000273.1 GCA_947467315.1 Betaproteobacteria bacterium
CCGGCAAACCGGGCGTGCTGCATGGCAACCGCACCTATTTGTTGCAGGACGAAAACGGGCAGATCATCGAAACCCATTCGATATCGGCGGGCCTGGATTACCCCGGTGTCGGCCCCGAACATGCTCATCTGAAAGACATCGGTCGCGCGGAATACGTGTCGATTACCGACGACGAAGCGTTGCAGGCGTTTCACGACCTGTGCCGCATGGAAGGCATTATCCCGGCCCTGGAGTCCAGTCATGCGCTTGCGTATGCGGCGAAGATGGCCCCGCGCATGAAGCGCGAGCAAATTCTGCTGGTGAATCTGTCGGGGCGCGGTGATAAGGACATGCATACGGTGGCGGAGAAGGCTTCCCGGCACTGAATTCTTACGCCTTCACAGGAAAATTCACCATGGTGCATGCCCTTCGTTCGTGCCGACGTCGGTTTGCGTTGACAGCGATGCTCGTAACCGCGCTACTGGGTTTGGCCGCCTGCTCGACCACGTTGCCCGAAGGCATGAGCGCCGTGACGCCGTTCGATATCCATCGCTATCAGGGCAAGTGGTACGAAATCGCGCGCATGGATCACTCGTTCGAACGCGGTTTAAGTGACGTTACCGCCAACTATCGCCTGCGGCCGGACGGTGGCGTGGAAGTCATCAACCGCGGCTATGATGTCAAACGAAACGAATGGCGTCAGGTGACGGGACATGCCTTGTTTATCGGCGATGCAAACCACGCATCGCTGAAGGTTTCGTTCTTTGGGCCGTTCTATGCGGGCTATCATGTGGTGGCGCTGGATCAGCAACACTACCGCTGGGCCATGGTGGCCGGCCCCAACCGCGATTATTTCTGGATACTCGCCCGGGACAAGCAGTTGCCGGCAGATGTTCGTGAGCAGTTGCTGGCGCTGGCGACAGCGCTCAAAATCGATACGCAGACACTGATTTGGGTAGAGCAGACGCGCAATGATAGTTAGCCCTGCCATGATCCCTCCGATGACAATTCGTCTGAACCCGACGAAACTTATGCTTAGCAAATGGACTGCTGCTTCGCCGCGCCATAAGGAAAAGCACTTCATCGTTACCCGCCTGATTCAACCCGAGCCAGAGGGCGTTCCGATCGAGTTTATCGAACTCGAAGCCGTGTACTCCCGGCGTTGCTTTACGTTGCCCTGGCGCGCCTTGACCGACCGCGGCCAATGGTTGCAAGGCTGGCAGTGACCCTATACCGGCCCCATCACGGCGGCGCATTCGCGCCTTGCCTGTTTTCCGGGTGCTAACGGCGTGCATCCCATGCCTCATATCGCCGTAATTGGTGCAGGCATCGCTGGCCTGTCGTGTTCCACCATGCTCCAGGAAGCGGGTTACACAGTCAGCCTGTTCGACAAGAGCAGCGGCCCGTCCGGCCGTATGAGCACGCGCTGCGGAAATAACTGGCAATGTGACCACGGCGCCCAATATTTCATCGCTCGCCATGCTGAATTTCGTAGCGAAGTAGCGCGCTGGCAACGGGCCGGCGTGGCGGGAGTGTGGACCCCCAGAGTACAGGTGTTCGGCAGCCGTTCGTTGCATGAAGCGGATTCGGCACCGGAATGGTTTGTGGGCATTCCGCGCATGACGGCACCGGCATATTTTCTATCCGCTGCCATGACATTGACCACTCGAACCACCGTCCAACAGATACGACGGGAAACCGATGGCTGGCACTTGTTTTCGGTTGAATCGGGTTGGCTGAATACGCACTTCGACGCCGTTTTATTCACGCTGCCTGCGCCCCAAGTCGTGCCGTTGTTACGCCAACCGGCTCCCGCATTGGCCGCATTGGCGAACAAAGCCACCATGCGCGGCTGCTGGGCACTCATGGCGCGCTTTGCAGCGCCGCTGGCGCTACCGTTTGATGCAGCCTTCGTCAATCAAGGCCCATTGCGCTGGGTGGCCCGCGACAACTCAAAGCCGGGGCGCAGCGGCGATGAGACCTGGGTGCTGCACGCGAGTGCTGAATGGAGCGAAACCCATCTGGAACAGGTCGCCGACAGCGTCGCCACAACACTGCTGCAGGCCTTCGGCGAGTTGGGCAGTCCCGCGGCAAAAGCGTGGATGGCGCATCGCTGGCGTTATGCCGATACTGACCCTGCCTTGAACACGGGTTGCGTTTGGCAAGCGGCCAGCGGTCTGGGATTGTGTGGCGACTGGCTCAATGGCGGCACGGTGGAAGGCGCGTGGCTCAGCGGACGGCAGTTGGCTCAGTCGGTCTTGCTATCGGATTTCCCATAAACCTGCGCTGACTCAACCGGTTGTTTGCCGGCGCCATTGTCCGGCTGCTCAGGGCACATTTTGTCGCCGTCCCATTGCTGGCCGCACCAGCAGTGACCTGCTGCATTGATGATGCATACGCCTGCCCCACAGCACCTGGGATCATCCATCGTCTTTTCCCTGGTATCGGCGTGCGATGTGCGCTCTCACGCCCAGCTCGCGAATAGTAAAGATGCAGCACCAACCAGGGTTAGCACCGCACGAAACTTCAAAAACCACGCCGGCACCGGATCAGTGCGCGCCATGGCGCGGTCTACCCCGTAACAAATCAGCAGTCCGATCGCTTGCAAACGCAACGCGGTCCAAACCGGAAAAAGCAACGAAAGCCAGGCAAGCAATGCCGGTGCGACACTGAACCCGTATTGCAACCAGGCATCACCACCGCGTGCGCTGCGTTTTAACGCATAGCCCCAGTGCAAAGCACCGACGAAGGTGAGTATTACGGCGCCGTAGTGGGACAGTGCCACCAGCCAGTAGACATACCAGGTACCCGGCCCAAGCCCTACCGCGGCAGCCAGCCCAACAAAGGGGACCAGACCGCCCAGGCCCAGTATCAGCGCCGCGGACGGAGCGGGTTGGGGTGCGCCGGCATGGCGGCTACCGTTCATTTCATCTTGCTGAATTCAATAATCGTAAAACCAACGCCGACAGCCAACAACAGGAAAACGACTATGGCAACAACTAAAAGGTCTACGGGCATCAGAGTTTCCTCCCCATGAGCGCCGCCAGCTTGAAGTAGATTCCGAAGCCGAATATCGAGGGTATCCAGATCGCCGTAAATATGGCCTGCTCGCGGTCTTGCACCACGAACCAAAGATACGCGGAGATAAAAAACGAGATCATCACCGCCAGAAGAATAAAAAAATCCGATTTCCTAAACATACAAATGCTCCTAAAGTTATGCTGCTAATGATAGTCAACCATGCCATAGCCGATGGCGCTCAACAGGCAACCGGTTATTGCGATAGAGCCGATTACGCGTATGCCCGACGATATCCCGATGGAAAACGACGCCGCGTTGATCAGTCCACTCGCCGCGAGCAGCAAGCCCATGCAGCCGATCACTGTGAGTGTGTTACCGACAATAATGAGCAGCCTATACATCCATGGCGCCCTGGCGTTCACGGTTGACCGCCAATAGCGCCGCGCGAGTGCTTTGTCACCAGGCCGCCTAGCCTTCACGCTGAATCGCAACCCAAAATCGGGTCTGTAAGCCGACACTGACGGGCAAAACACGCCACTGCATAAGGAACGGCGCCCCGTCCTTCCTGTAATTGATTGCCTTGCCTTCAAAACGGCTGTCGTTCTTAAGCGCCTCGGCAAGACGGGCAATTTCTTTCTTGTCGGTACCCGGCCCCTGCAAAATTTTGGGCGTTTTTCCCAAGACCTCTTCCGGATCGTAGCCGGTGAGTTTCTTGAATGCTTTGTTGGCGTAGATGATTTTGGCCCCGTCGATCGCATCCGTGATGAGGATCGAGTCGTAGCTATTTTCCGTAAGTACCTTCAGCGCCTTCAGGCTCGCCTCTGTGTCCTCCAGCGCCTTTTCCAACGAACTTGCCATCGAATGCTCTCCTCGTGTAAACGGTAGGTTTGGCGATTTCCAGTGGGTCGCGATGCCCGCGTGAGCAGCGGTGATGCGGATTCTGTGGCTGGAATTTCAACCACCGAATCGTTGCTGCTGGCGCTTGGTTATTTCGGCAACACGACGCTGTCGATGACGTGGATCACGCCGTTGTCGGCAACGATATCGACGGCGGTAACATTGGCGTTGTCGACTTTGACCCCGCCCAGGGTGCTCACCGTCAGCGAAGAACCTTGCACCGTCTTAACCTGCCCGGCCTTGACGTCTTTGGACATCACCTTACCCGGCACTACGTGGTAGGTAAGAACCGCTGTCAGCTTGGCTTTGTCTTTGAGCAACGCCTGCAACTGCTCCGGGGGCACCTTCGCGAAGGCCGCGTCTGTGGGTGCGAACACGGTGAACGGGCCTTTGCCTTTCAGCGTTTCAACCAGGCCGGCAGCCTTTAAGGCGGTAGCAAGGGTTGTGAAATTACCGGCGGCAACGGCGGTATCTACAATGTCTGCAGCATGCGCGGCAGTAGTAAGGGACAACGAAACAAATAACGTGGAGATCAGTTTTTTCATGGCAGTTCCTTAGTGTGGATTGAGTGAATTACATAGGGCAGTAGGTAGAACAAAAGGTAGATCTGTCTCACAAGCTTTGCCGGCACAAAAATGTATGCACCGCGTTTGTATCTCATTTGATTCTATAATGAACCCATATTGTATACGTTATATCTCGAAATGAACAGGTTATTATGTGTACAACGCCATATTGAACTTGTGATTACTACATGCAATGTGATAAAATCAGTTCAAATACAGTTCACTTAGGGGTTTTATGCAAATTAATCAAGGCCCTGCGGACCTGCAACCCGCCTACCGAAGCGGGGCGGTAGCAAGACTTACGGGCATTCCCGTGGAGACGCTTCGCGTGTGGGAACGCCGCTACAAACTCGTTGGCCCGCGTCAGAGCGCTTCGGGTCAGCGCTTGTACACCCCGGATGAAGTGGCGCGACTGGCCGTAATCAAGCAGCTAGTCGACTGCGGACACGCTATCGGCTCCATTGCCGCGCTCGATTCGGCGCAGTTGACTGCGATGCTGGATAAGGCTTCACGCACAACGCCGCGTCCGACAGGCATTCCCGCCGAGAACTTTGTTTCTCCAATACGCGTGGCCCTCGTGGGATCGTCGCTCGGCTTGCGCTTGGGGCGCCGTGCGCTGCCGGCGCTGCAAATCGTCGCGACAAGTCCCAACGTAGCGAGTGCCATCGAAACGCTGCACGGTACAACAGCCGATGCGCTGCTGATAGAGTTACCCACCCTGCAGCGCGAAACACCACAGGTGATCCGTACTCTGGCCCAGCAATTGGGCGCGCGGCGCATCGTCGTGGAATATGGCTTCGGCTCGACACGCATCGAACACGAACTGCGCGCGGCGGGTTGCCGACTGGTCCGTGCGCCCATCGATATGGATCAAGTGCTATCGCTGTGCGGCGCGTCTGCGACCACCCCGCAGATGAGCGCACGCACCTCGCTACCGCCGATCGATCCTGTTGCGCCGCGACGTTTTGACAATAAAACACTGGCCGAAATCGCGATGGCCTCAGTCGTGCTCAATTGCGAGTGCCCGCATCACATCGCCGGCCTGCTCGTACAACTGGGTAACTTCGAAATCTACAGCGCCGAGTGCAAAAGCCGCAGTCCGGCAGATGCGGCGTTACATCAATATCTGGAGCAAGTCGCGGGGAATGCGCGCGCTTTGCTGGAGGCCGCATTGATCCGGGTCGCTGAAGCGGAGGGGCTCTCACTGCCTGACGGAACCGCCTGAATGAGCGGCTTTTTTCCAATCTGGAGCAGTTCATCGCCGCGCGCACCCTGCAACGCGTTGCTCCTTCTCTCGCGATGATCCCACAACAATGAACATGACCACTCCCATAACCCACACCAAGGACGATCCCGGTTTGCCCGTATCGGACAGGATTCGTGCCCGTATACACCAGGCGAATCAGCGATTCCACGCCAATGACAATATCTCCGCGTTTCTCGCGCCAGGAGATATGGAGGCGTTGCTCGACGAGGTAGCGATAAAAATGAAAGGCGTTCTTGAAAGCCTGGTCATCGACACCACCAGCGATCACAACACGCAGGACACGGCCCGCCGGGTCGCCAAGATGTACCTGACCGAGGTGTTTCGCGGGCGATATGTTCCGGTGCCGCCGGTGACGGAATTTCCCAACGCCGAGCACCTCAACGAGTTGCTGATCGTAGGCCCCATCACGGTGCGCAGTGCCTGTAGCCACCATTTTTGTCCGATCATGGGCCGGCTCTGGATCGGCCTGATACCGAACGCGCACTCGAATCTGATCGGATTGTCCAAATATTCCCGCCTTGCCGAATGGATCATGGGCCGGCCGCAGATTCAGGAAGAAGCCATCACGCAACTGGCCGAGTTGCTGATGAACAAAGTGAAGCCGGATGGACTGGCGGTCATCATGGAAGCGGATCACTTCTGCATGCACTGGCGCGGGGTCAAGGACACCGAGACCAAAATGATCAACAGCGTGATGCGCGGCTCTTTCCTCAAAAATTCCGCGCTGCGCCGCGAATTTCTGTCACTCATCAATCTGAAGAACTGAGGCTCAAATGCTAGTCCGTTTACTTTACGCCAGCCGCGCACCTTCACCGCTATCGGCGTCCGTGGTGGATTCCATCCTGGAGCAGTCGCGCAAGAACAATCCGCCGCAGGGCATCACCGGCATGCTTTGTTTCAGCGACGATATATTTTTACAAGTGCTCGAAGGCAGTCGCGACACCGTGTGCGAACTATTCAACACCATCGTCCGCGATAGCCGGCACCACGGGATTCGGATTTTGCTTTACGAAGAGA
>CANIID010000274.1 GCA_947467315.1 Betaproteobacteria bacterium
CATGAGATAAGAACACCCTTGAACGGTGTGGTCGGCATGACGGAACTCATGCAGATCAAGGGCACCCTTGACAGTGAGCAGAAGCAATACGTGAAAACCATTCGGGAATCGACCCATGCGCTGATCCATATAGTCGATGACATACTCGACATCTCGAAGATTGAGGCGGGCCAGCTTGAACTGAATATCGTCGACTACGACTTGTCCGAGCTCGTTGGCGAAGTCATGGACCTGCACGAGCCGAACGCAAGGGAAAAAGGGTTAGCCGTGGTCAGGCCCGACTGCGCAGGACTTCCGAAGCATGTCCAGGGTGATGCGGGACGCTTGCGCCAAGTGCTCAATCATGTAATCGGCAACGCGGTCAAGTTCACCGCGGAAGGGCGGATTGAGCTGCGAGTTACTACGGAGCCGAGCGACAGCAAAGATCGTTCCGGGCGGCATCTGCTGGTGCGTTTCGAAGTGAGTGATACTGGAATGGGTGTTTCCGAGAGCGCCCAACGACGTCTGTTTCAGCCGTTTGTTCAGGGCGATGAATCGTATGCGAGACATCACGGTGGTACGGGTTTGGGCCTCGCGATTTCCAGGAAACTGTTGGAGATGATGGGGGGGGCCATCGGCGTTGTAAGCCACGGCAGCCAAGGTTCGACCTTCTGGTTTACTGTGTGCCTGGAACGGGCGAAGCCGCTTGCCTTGGTCAACCCGGCGGGGCCAAGGGCCGGGAGAGTCGATATGCAGCGGGAATCCGCGCGGGTGTTGATTGCCGAGGACGATCTGGTCAATCAAATGGTGGCTGCGGAGATAGTGCGCAGCTACGGTTACATGCCGGTAGTCGTGCCCAACGGCACCGCGGTACTGGAGGCGTTCGAGGCGGAGAGTTTCGATGCCATCCTTATGGACTGCCATATGCCCGGTATGGACGGCTTCGAAGCCACGGCTGAGATTCGGCGCAGAGAGGCGGCGAGGGCGTCGTCGCACACCGAAAAGCCGTTGCGCATACCGATTATCGCCTTCACGGCTAACGCCATGCGTGGTGCCCGCGAGCGCTGCCTGGAAGCTGGAATGGATGACTATATTGCCAAGCCCTTATCCACAGAACGGCTGCGCGATGTGTTGGCACGCTGGACCCGCTCGGCAGTCGTGCCGCGTGCGGCGGCGTAGCCAACGCGCGCCCTAAAGGATGTTGAGCGGAATGTCGTTATTAAGTGTAGGTGCTGTGTCCGACGGTTGCGCCGTATGGGCGCACCATGGGCGTCGCGGCCCGAATTTCGCTGCCCCGGACAATGGCTATGCGGTCATTATAAGAGTCTGGAGCAGTGCTATGAACTTACATTGCAGCAGGAGAAAACGGTTGCCCCAACGTTTCCATGCGGGTTTTCCTGCTCCAGTGGCATCCATCAAGACGATGGATCTGCGCGTCGCCTGAATATCACGCCATGACCCAGAGCCAACACACCGGATACGTATTGATCGTCGATGACGATGTGATGATACGCATGCTCGCAGCCGAGTCGCTTCGCGGCGTGGGATTCGAGGTGGCAGAAGCCGCTGATGGGTGGAGCGGGCTCGACCATATCGCGAGCCGTCGACCCGATCTGTTGTTGCTTGATGTGATGATGCCCGGCATCACCGGCTACGATGTCTGCCGTGCGCTGCGCCAGCAATCTGAAGGCGCTGGCATACCGGTCATCATGCTTACCGGCCTCGATGACACGGCATCAATAGAAAGCGCCTATGATTCCGGAGCGACGGATTTCATCACCAAACCAATCAATTCAGCTCTGCTCACCTATCGTGTTCGTTACGCGTTGCGCGCAAGCCGGATGGGCGAGGAGGTCGAACGGCACCGGCGCAGCCTCGCCAATGCACAGCGCATTGCGCGCATGGGAAGCTGGACCTGGCAACCCGCCAGCGCGTTGTTTGAAAGCTCAACGGAGTATCGACGGGTCACGGGCGAACACCCGATGGGGCCCGATTACCAGTGGCGAGATATCCTGATGCATGTACACCCCGATGATGCCAAGCACGTCGCGCACGTCATCAATGCGGCAGTCGAATCGGGCAACGCTCAACCCGTCGCGTACCGCATTCTGTGCCGCGACGGCAGTCAGCGCACGGTCTACGAACGAATGGAAGTATTTCGTGATGGCAGTGGTGCGATCAGCCGTATCGAGGGCACGACACAGGACATTACCGAACGCGTCGCGGCCGAGGAGCGTATCCGGCAACTGGCCGACTACGACGAACTTACGGCGCTGGCGAATCGAAGATTGTTCAGCGAAGTCATGCTGCATGGACTGAATCAGTGCGCACGCAAGCGGGTGAGCGCCGCGGTGCTCGACATCAATATCGACAGGTTCAAGCGAATTAACGAAACATTAGGGCATGGGGTGGGGGATCAGGCGCTGAAGGAGGTTGCGCGCCGCATCACGGAGTGCGTGCGCGCGGGTGATGTTGCCGGCAGAAATGAAGTCGCGCCACGGCAGAGCTCGCCTGCACGTATGGGCAGCGACAATTTTGCGATGTTTCTGACTGAATTGAAGCGCGCCGAGGATGCGGCAGTGGTTTCCAGGCGATTGATCGAGGCCATTGCACTACCCATGCTGTGCGGCGGTCATGAGCTTACGCTCACTGCCCGCATTGGTATTGCCGTGTATCCGGACAACGGAGATACCGTCGATGCGCTGCTGGGGAATGCGGAGTCCGCCATGCGCGGGGCGAAAGAACTGGGGGTTGGCGCTTATTCTTACTTCACCTCCGCAATGAACGCGGAGTCTCTGGCGAAGCTGGAAATCGAAAACGAGTTGCGTGGCGCCATCGAGCGTGACGAGTTGACATTGTTCTACCAGGCTCGGGTCGATGCGATGACCGGACGCCTGATCGGGGCTGAAGCGCTGGTGCGATGGCAACATCCAACGCGTGGCCTCGTTCCGCCCAACGCATTTATCCCGGTGGCGGAAGAAAGCGGGCTGATCGCGCCTCTCACGGCATGGGTGGTGCGCGAGGCCTGCCGTCAATTGCAGCAATGGCAGCGCGCTGAGCTGGCGGTAGTGCCGCTGTCGATTAACCTGTCGGCGCACAGCTTTCGGGAGGACGGGCTGAGCGGCTTCATTGCGGCGTCGCTGCGCGAATTCGACGTCGCGCCATCCCTGCTCGAAGCCGAGATTACCGAAAGCATGTTAATGCAGGACGTTGACCGCGCCGTGACCCGGTTGCATCAATTGCGCAGTATCGGGATTGAACTTGCCATGGATGATTTTGGTACCGGGTATTCCTCGCTTGCGTACCTCAAACGATTCCCACTCAACGTGCTCAAGATTGATCGCGCGTTTGTCAAGGACGTGCTCACCGACACCAGCGATGCGGCGATTGCGTCGGCCATCATTACATTGGGTCGAACGATGAAGCTGGCCGTGGTGGCGGAAGGCATGGAGCGGGTGGAACAAGCAAACTACCTGTTGTCGCTGGGCTGTCGATACATGCAAGGGTTTTTGTTCGCGAAACCGGTGCCGGCGAACGTGTTCGTTGAGTTTCTCCGCGACGGTCTTGCAATGCCGAGGGGTTTGCATGTGCGCGCTGTCGATACGGAAACAGCGATAAGGTCATCCGAAGACGCGCCCATGGTTTCGGTTTTCAATCTTGCGCAATCGGCGCCGTCCCGCCAACTGCCCGTCCACATGCCTGCTGACGCGACTATTTCCCAGTCCACACCGGCTTGCGCTTCTCCATAAACGCGCGCCGGCCTTCGACGTAATCCTGACTGGCGAAGCAATCGGCGACGGCTTGGTCCGCCAGCGCCTGATTGCGCGTGCCGGCGTCCTTCACGTACTCGTTGATCACGTGCTTGGCGGCAACAATCGCTAACGGCGCGTTGTCGGCGATGGTGTCGGCGTATTGCTGCACGAAGGCTTCGAGCACGCCGGCCTGCACCACGTGATTCACCAGCCCGATGCGGTGCGCTTCGTATGCCGTGTAACGGCGCGCGGTGAACAGAATTTCTTTTGCTACCGACGGGCCGCAGAGTTCAATTAACTGGCCGAGGGATTCGGCGGCATAACCGATGCCGAGCCGCGCCGCCGGCACGCTGAACTGCGCGTCTTCGGAGCAGATGCGCATATCGCAGCGCAGGGCAATCGCCAGCCCGCCGCCGAGACACCAGCCGCGGATCATGGCGATGGTGGGTTTGGCGATGTTCGTGAGCGCATCACGAAAGCCCGACGACATCTTGTTGTAGGCTTCGATCTGTTCCGGCGTGGCGCGGTTTTTTTCGTACTTGGAAATGTCGCCGCCGGAGACAAACGCCTTGGTGCCCGCGCCGCGCAGGATCACCACGCGCACCGCCGGGTCGGCTGCGAAATCGTTAATGACGGCGGCGGCGGCCTGCGCCATCTCCGGCGACATCGCGTTGTGTTTTTCGGGGTAATTGAAGGTGAGGGTGCCGATAGCGCCGTTTTTGCTGCCTAGAATTTTGTCGCTGCTGATGGAATCCATGTTGGCTTGTGTGTGAGGGGTTAGGGGTTAGGAGTGAGGCGTTAGGGGCGTGGCATGAGGAGCGCCTCACGCCTTACGCCTCACCCCTCACGTAATAAACTAGATCACGCCCTTGGCGCGCAAATCCGCAAGCTGTTCCTTGGTGTAACCCACCGATGCCAGAATCTCGTCACTGTCGTGGCCGAGGTCCTGCGTGGCACGGCGGATTTTTTTGCTGGTGCCGACCATGTTGATAGCCGAACTCACCAGTTTGATTTTGCCGAGCTTTTCGCTCATCACTTCCTGCGCGATGCCCACGTGCTGCACTTGCGGATCGGCAAAGGTTTTGTCGATGGTGTTGATCGGACCGCACGGCACGCCGGCGGCTTCCATTACCTCGACCCAATGCGCTGTCGGTTTGTGTTTCGTGACTTCGGCGATGGCGGCGTTGATGGCCTTGCGATCCTTGCTGCGTTTTTGCTGGCTGTCCCACTCGAGCTTGTCTTTCCATTCGGGTTTGCCGAGCGCGTCGCAGAAGCGTGCGAACACACGTGCCGAAGAAGCCGCGATGTTGAACAAGCCGTCGGTGGCCGGAAACACGCCGGTGGGCACGCCGGTGGGGTGGTCGTTGCCGGCCTGCCCCGCCACTTCGCCGGCCATCAAATAACGCGTAGCCTGAAAGTCGAGCATGAAAATAATCGATTCGAGCAGGCTGGTATGCACCCAGCGGCCGACGCCGGTTTTTTCGCGGTCGAACAGCGCGGTCATCACGCCGAGCGCCAGCAGGTTGCCCGCGGTCAGATCGGCAATCGCCACGCCCACGCGTACCGGGCCTTGGCCCGGCAGGCCGGTGATGCTCATCAAGCCGCCCATGCCTTGCACGATTTGATCGACGCCGGCACGCTTGCCATAGGGGCCGCTCTGGCCGAATCCGCTGATGCTGCCGTAGACGATGCGCGGATTCACTTTTTTCACATCGTCATACGATACTTTCAAGCGATGTTTCACTTCGGCGCGCATGTTTTCAATCACCACGTCGGCTTTTTCCGCGAGCTTCATGAACGCCGCGTGGCCTTCGGGGGTTTTCAGATTGAGTTTTAAAAACCGTTTATTGCGATGCAGGTTTTGAAAATCAAAACCGTCGCGTTTGCCGGAGACATCTTCGCCGCCGGTGTCGGGCGGCTCGATGCGAATAATATTCGCGCCCCAGTCGGCCAGATGGCGCACACAAGTGGGGCCCGCGCGGGCCAGCGTCAAGTCGAGCACGGTGATGCGCGAAAGGGGAAGGCCGACGGATTGGGCTTGTGATGCAACTGCTTCTGCGGGGTGATTCATGGTGAAACCTCGTGTTCCGGATGGTGGGATTTACTGCAAGGCGGGAACCCCAAACGTAGCACAGGGAGCCGCGTGGCCGCAATCACGGGGCGGTGTTTTGTGACCGGCAAGGGCTTTGAAACGCCTGATGTACGGAATTTAATTTATTTTTAAAAACATATAGTTACAAAATTATCTGGCGTAATAGCGCAGAGCACCGCGAGTGCGGCTACAATTTCCCTCCACGTTCGTCCACACTGCAATATCCACTGCCGGTTCACCACGCATTCACTAAGGAAAGCGCCATGCCCAATCCCAATATCACCTTCGACCACGTTCACCTCATCAGCAAAGACCCCCAGGGCACGGCCAACTGGTATGCCGATAAGCTCGGCGCCGATATCGTGCGCAACGGCACGGTCAAAGGCGCGCCGCAGGTTTATGTGGAAATCGGCGGCGGCACCATGTTGATTGTGCGCGGTGAACGCCCCGGCGAATCCACCGACGACAAAGCGGGTCTGGAGTGGGGCGTTGATCATTTCGGCGTGCGCGTCAAAGGCGATTTCGACGTGTTTTGCAAAGGCCTGAAGGCCAAGGGCGTGGCGTTCAGCGTGGAGCCCACGCAGTTCAATCCGACCACCCAACTGGCGTTTATCAAGGCGCCGGACGGCGTGAGCGTGGAGTTGTTGAATCGTCAGGAACCGGCGTAACGGCGACAGGCAACGGTTCGCTGGATGCGCTATGCTACGCGTCGAAATATTAATCAGTTCATTAAATCAACCGCAGGAGGAAAATCATGGCAAAACTGAATATCAATGGCAAGGAACATGATGTGCAGGCAGAGGCGGATACGCCGCTGTTGTGGGTGATTCGCGAGCAGGTCGGCTTGACCGGCACCAAGTTCGGCTGCGGCATCGCGCAGTGCGGCGCGTGCTCGGTGCATATCAACGGC
>CANIID010000275.1 GCA_947467315.1 Betaproteobacteria bacterium
CCGCCTCACTGAGCTGCTGCCGTTTAACTGGAAACCCAGGGCGGCCTGACTTCGACCTGCCTTCGACTCATCTCTGGTCGAAAATCAGCAATCTTCATCGCGCAGCTCGGCGTCAATACGGGATTCCCGGACGCTTACCATGTACGCGCCACATAGGAGAGCAATCGTCCAAAGCGCAAACGACTGATTTATCGCGCAACGCGCAATGATCGGTATATCGGGATTGAGGAAGTGCTGCATGGCAATATAGTGCGATGAATCGTTTTCGTATTCGAGTTCAAGCATTGCAGCCTCCTCGGATTATCGCCACCCCAACCACTCGCAAATCCCCCTACCCATCACCGATTCAAGTTCATCACCTTTCAACCAAGGAATCTCCTCGGTGAACTGCGTTACCGCTTGACGATACGTGCATGGCAGCCGCGTGAAGTCCGTGCCCCAGAACATGCGCTTCGGGCCGAAGGCATCGTACACACGGCGCAAGTACGGATGCAGCCAGCGGTACGGATAGGTATCGCTGGTGTAGCCGCAGGTGCCGCTGGCTTTCACCGCGACATTGGGCCGCTTGGCGATGGCGAGCAGCAGGTCGAGATTGGCCCACCCGGCTTCGTCCTTGTCACCGCTGACCAAACCGAGATGATCGATGATGATTTTCAGTCCCGGATGGCGCTCGGCGATGCGGTCGATGTATTGCACCTGTTGGTGCGTGACCAAAATCATCAGGCGTATCTGATGTTTTTCCGCGGCTTCCCATAGCCAATCGATGCGGCCTTCCACCAGCGGCGCCGCGAGTTGCGGACGTCGGAAGGTGAAGCGCATGCCGAGCATGCCGGGCTGTTGTTTCCACGTGGCGATTTGCGCTGTTGCATCGGGTGCCTCCGCATCCAGCCGCCCCATCACCGCGAATTTATCCGGATAGCGGCGTGCGGCGTCGATCACCAGATCGTTGCGCTCGCCTTCCCAACTCGGCGGCACAAGTATCGCGCGGTCGACGCCCGCCGCCGCCATTTCTTTCAGGCAATCCTCCGCGCCCAGCGGCACCGGCCGATGTGGCGCGTGACGCGCGGGCCACGGGCGCTCGGGTGTGCTGGCGGCCCAGATGTGTACTTGTCCGTCTACGATCAGCATTTAGTTTTCCTTTTTCGTTCGACACGTTTATCCACACGTTACTGTCGTTCCCGCGCAGGCGGGAACCCATAACACACGTGCCACTGGACACACCACATGGGTTCCCGCCCGTACGGGAACGACAGTGCTGTTGATGTTGGGGGGGTTACCCCTTACACCTAACACCTCACCCTCACTCAGCCTTCATCCCCGACGCTTTCACCACCACCGCCCAGCGTTCAATCTCGCTTTTGATGAACGCGTGAAATTCCTGCGGCGTGCTGCCGATCGGCTCCGACCCTTCGGCGGCGAAACGTTCTTTCATATCCGCCGACTGCAACGCGCGCGTGAGCGTGGCGTGCAGCCGGGTAATAATGGGCATGGGCGTGCCGGCGGGTGCGAGCATGCCGTACCACAATGTCGATTCAAAACCCGGCACACCCGCCTGTGCGACCGTTGGCAATTCCGGCAGTGCCGCGATGCGCTTGGGGCCGGATACGCCCAGCGCGCGCAAGCGCGACGAAGCGCCCGATCTCACATACGGCAACACCCCCGGCACCGCGCCGAACGACATGGTGATTTGCCCTGCCAGCAAATCAATCATCGCCGGCCCCACGCCTTTGTACGGGATATGCACCATGTCGAGCTTGGTTTGCAGCTTGAATAACTCCATCGTGAGATGACTGCCGCTGCCGCCGCCACCGGTGCCGAAGGTCAGCTTGCCCGGCTGCGCACGTGCGAGCGCGATCAGCTCGATCACATTCTTTGCCGGCAGCGACGGATGCACCGCCAGTATCGTCGGCACTTTTGCAATCAGCGTAATCGGCTGCAAATCCGTCACCGGGTTGTAGGCGAGCTTGCGGTACAGCGTGGGGTTTACCGACAGGTTGGCGATGTTGCCGAGCACCAGTGTGTAGCCGTCGGGCGGCGATTTCGCGGCAACCTCAACGCCCAGCGAGCCGCCCGCGCCGCCGCGATTTTCGATCACCACTTGCTGGCCGTGCGCCTCGGTGATTTTCATGCCGACGATGCGGCCGATCATGTCGTTGGCACCGCCGGGCACAAAAGGAATGATCATGCGGATCGGTTTGACCGGATAGTCTTGCTGAGCGTGTGCGTCCATTGCGCAGGCGCACGCCAGTAGCACGAGTATTTGATTTCGATGTTTCGTCATAGGCATTTGCTTTTATCAACCCCAGCGGTACGCGCAATAAACCGGCATTCCCATTTACAATACAGCCCGCAAGTTCGCCGACAATCAGCGTGCCGGGAGTATAAAGCGTGCCCGCCGTTTTTCTGGCGAATTCCTTATCGTGAACTGTCGTAACTGTCATAACAATGGGAGCACGTATTTCGATGGCCAAGAAATCAACGGCGAGCGTAAAAAAAACCGCCGCTAAACCCGCATCACAAACCCCCAGCACCCCCAACCCGAGCCGCGTTTTCACAGGCGGCATGCCCACCACGCTGGGCATGAAACTCGTATCCGTCACGAAGAAAAAAGTGGTCGCGGAAATGCCGGTGAAAGATCAGCATCGCAACTGGAATGGCCGCGTCAACGGCGGCGCGATCATGTCGCTGGCCGATGCCACCGGCGCGGCAGGTGCGGTTGCGAACATGCCGCCGGGGCATCGCGGCGGCACGCTGGAATCAAAGACCAATTTTTTTGCCGCGGGCATGGGGCCGGTGATGCGCGCGGTATCGATCCCGTTGCACATCGGCCGCACCACCTCGGTGTGGCAAACCACCATCACCAACAGTGGCGACGGCAGCCGCGTGGCCATCGTCACGCAAACGCAGATGTGTTTGCCGATCCCGCTCAACAGAGGCGGCTATAAAGACACGGCTTAAGCCGGGACGATAACGACAGGCCCGGTTTAGCGCAGCGCTAAACCGTCGGCCAGATCCGCGCCGCTAAATTAGGCGACCCCGGTGCATGCACCAACTTGCGCACCACGTCGTCGGTCCATTGTTCCATCTTGGGATTCACTTTCTCGTGTTCGACAAAGCTGCCGTCGCGCGCGCGGGTTGAAGTGAATTCATACAGAATCATGTGCTTGGCCCAGCCCGACACCGAGGCGTATTTGCGCACGCGCACGCAACCCGGCAGTTTTTGCATGCAGGGCAAACGCCACTGTGCGTACCACGCCGCGAGTTCGTCTTCATCCTGCCCCGCGCCGGCGTTAAAGCTGCCCAACTGGATGCCTCCCGCCAGACCCAATTCCGGCGGCGACTGGGCTGCCGGGCCGATGATGCGCGCCTCCTCTGTAGCAATGTTGTAACGTTCTCCGACTCGCATGGCGAGCATTTTTTTGTCGGCGTCGGACAGCCGCGCACGCATTTGTGCGGGGGTCGGGTTGACGAACACGTGCGCGTCTTTCGCGCCAAACAACAAAATATACCGATCACCGATGGGCATGGAGGGGTCGTTCACATGCCCCAGACGATTCGGTGCGCCGGTCATCTTAACGTTGGTTTCCGAGGCGTAATGCGCGCCCCACAGGTAGCCGGGCTGCTTGAGCATATTCGGAATGTAATGGCCGTGCAGCCACTGCAGGTAGTCTTCGCGCCCCTGCTCCGGCAGGTTGTACCACGTCATCCAGATGCCACGATCCATGCTATCCACTATGCTCTCCATGATTTAATGTGTGATTCAATTATACGGCTACAATTGCACCGGAGTTATAACGGGCCATCAGGAGAACCGCGTGAAACGATCCCTTTTCCTATTCGTCGCCGCGCTGACGTTCGGCGGTGCGCTCAACGTCACACTCGCGCACGCGCAAGGCTTGGGCAACATCGGCGGGCGCCCCATTCGTATCATCGTCCCGGTGGCGCCGGGCGGCCCGTCAGACACCGCCGTACGCATCCTCGTGCCGCGCCTGAGCGAAGCGCTACGCCAAACGCTGGTGGTGGATAACCGTCCCAGCAACAACGGCGTGGCCGGCACCGAAATCGCCGCGCGCGCCAACCCGGACGGCCTCACACTCAACATCGGCAACAGCGGCACGCACGCGATCAATCCCAGCCTCTACAAAAACCTGCCCTACGATCCGGTTCGCGATTTTCTACCCATTATTCAAATAGTTACCAGCGGCATGGTGTTGGTCGCCACGCCGAAGCTGCCGGTCAATTCCTTCAAGGAGTTTGTCGCGCTGGCTAAAAAAGACCCTGGCAAACTCAACATGGCCGTCGCGGGTGCTACCGGCGAGCTCGCTGGCGAAGCGATGATGGCGATGAGCGGCATCCGCATGAACAACGTGCGCTACAAGGGCAGTTCGCCCGCAGAGATTGCCACGCTGTCGGGTGAATCCGACGCCAGCATGCTGACACCGCTGGCGAGCATGCAGCACATCGCGTCGGGCCGATTGAAAGCGATGGGCATCACCAGCGCCAAGCGCTCGCCGCTGATGCCCCATGTCGCGACACTCGCCGAACTCGGTGTGACCGGCTACGACTTCCAAATCTGGCACGGCCTATTCGCGCCGCTGAAAACGCCGGACGCGATCACGCAAAAAGTGCATAAGGCCGCGATACAGGCGCTCGATGCACCGGAAGTCAAAGAGCGTTTCACCACGCTCGGCTTCACTATCATTGGCAACACGTCGCCGGAATTCGCCGCCGTAGTCAAAAGCGAACTCGCAAAATTTCGCAAAGTGGTGACGGATGCCGGTATTAAGATCGAGTAACGCACTTGCCACGCATCTGCCACTGACTTACCCCTCACTGGCCAATCACTGGCCAATCACTGGCCAATCGAGTCGCGCAGTCCGGTCTTTAGATTACGGGGAATAGAGTATTGTCCGCACGTGAAATTAGGCGTAACAACCCGATTACACAGATCAAGAACTGTCGATAAATGAATACTCGCCACGAACTCCAATTGGCAATAGCCGCAGGCGCGCTTGCCGTGATAGGGCTGGTGGGTCACTTGATCTGGTCGGGCTATCGGGAAACGATACGGGTCGCCGAGACTACGACACGCAGCTATGCCGCCCTGCTGGAAACAAAGCTGGGAGACACCCTGCGCCGTGCCGATGCGGAATTGCAGTCGCTGCAACGAACGACACCCCCTTCGGCACTGAGTCAGGATGCGGTATCCCAATTTCCGCAGTTGGGAGCTGCGCTTAAAGCGCGCCTGATCTATTTCCCAGAAGTCGCCGGCATGGTCATTTTCGATGTCAAGGGCGACGTGCTGTACACGTCTTATGAAAGCGCGTCGCGGCCCAATATCGCCGACCGCAGCCATTTCCGCATCTTGCGTGACAATCCGGGCGTCAAGCTGTTTTTTTCGGAGGTCATCCTGGCACGTAATACGGGGCGACTAGGCTTTACTGTCGCCAGACCCCTGCGCGATGAACAAGGTGTGTTCCGCGGCGTCGTGGTGGCATTAATCGAGATCGATCACTTCCTGAGGATTTTTCAGTCACTGAATGTCGGCGCCAAAGGCAACATCGCCATCTATCGCAGCGATGATTTCAGGCAGGTGCTGCGCTGGCCAGAACTCAAGGGCAGGCTCAATGCTCCGCTGCCCCAGGGCAACCCAGCACAATTGGCGTTGGCTGCCGGCAACAAGACCGCCACGACCGACATTACGACATCCACGGATAACACGACGCGCATCTACAGTTTCCATGTGCTCGATCCCTATCCCTTCTTTGTCGCGGTCGGCGTGGCACGTGAGGATGTGCTCGCAGGCTGGTGGCAGCGCTCGATCACCACCGGCCTGTCCACGCTGTTGCTGGTGGGGCTGCTGCTCGGGTTGCTGTATCGAATCGGACGTGCCGATGCGGTGCGCGCCCGATTGGCGGCCATCGTCGACGCCTCCAACGATGCTATTGTCAGTCGCGATCTCCACGGCAAGGTAACGAGCTGGAATCGCAGCGCCGAGGCGCTCTTCGGCTACACGGCAGCGGAAATGACAGGTCGCGATATCGGCATACTGGTAGCGCCCGCCCAGCGTCACGAACTCCGCATCGGCAAGGAGACGGCGCCCGTCTTCGGTGCGCGCTCCCATGACTCAACCCGGCTCACCAAGGATGGCCGCTTGCTGGACGTATCCATTAGCGCCGCACCGATCAAAGACGCCGCTGGAAACGTCAACGCTATCGCGCTTGTTTTCCGTGACATTACCGAACGCAAACAGGCCGAGCAGGCGCGCAGCCGTCTGGCCGCAGCGGCGGCGGGTTCGAGCGATGCGATATTCATCCGCGACACCGAATGCAAAATTGTATTTTGGAACCAGGGCGCCCAACGCCTGTATGGCTACTCGCCCGAAGAAGTGCTGGGCAAAGACAGCACCTTCCTGGTGCCGCCCGACCAGCTTGAGGACCGCGCGAAAAACAGCGAGATACTGAAAAACGGCGGCGTCTTGGAAAACCATGAAACCGTACGCCTGCGCAAAGACGCAACGCCGGTGGATGTTTCGATCAGCGTATCCCACGTAAAAGACGACAGCGGGAAAGCCATCGGTTTGGCAACCATTGCCCGCGACATCAGCGCACGCAAGCAGGCTGGGCGCACTCAGGCGCAACTCGCGGCGATCGTCGAATCCAGTGACGACGCCATTGTCAGCCGCGCGCCAGACGATACCATTGTCAGTTGGAACGCAGCCGCCGAGCG
>CANIID010000276.1 GCA_947467315.1 Betaproteobacteria bacterium
CGCCTGGGCGATGCGTTTCCGCTCAATGTGACTGCCGGGACGCGTTATCCTGAAAAGCAGTTGAAGTCTTTGGGCATTTGATTTCCTTGGAATTGGGTGCGATTCAAACTGATGTCTAAGCACATGGATTGCATATCCCCAAAGACAGTCCCTTCCCCTTCAGGGGGAAGGTTAGGATGGGGGTGGGGTTAGATGTCAGCGCCTCAGCGTCGTGCTCTACCCCACCCCCATCCCCGTGCCCCTTCGCTCGCTACGCAAGCTCTTCCCCCTGAAGGGGAAGGAGTTTCTTTGGGTCACCGCTCGTTCTCAGACATCAGTTTGAATCGCACCCCTTGGAATCCCGTGGTTTTACTCGGTAAGTGTTTTGCAGTAGACTGAAAAACACATACTGAACGGAGGGTGCGCGATGCCAACGACGATATCAAGCAAACGGCAGATCGTCATTCCAAAAAATGACTTGATTGCAGTGGGGCTCACGGAAGGCAGCAGAGTCAGGGTGATCCGCGAAGGACATACGCTGAGTATCGTTCCAGACAAGGCGCGCGACGGCTCGAACATTGACGACGGGCCAAAGATACTGGGATACAAGGGGCGTAAAGCCACGCAGGCCGAGATCAGCAAGGCCATCGCCGCGGGCGCGGCGGAATCGCTATGAAATCACTGGATACCAGTGTATTGGTGCGTTATTACGCGGCTGACGACAAGCGGCAGCACGCTGCAGCGGTAACAATGCTCAAAAAAGAAACGGCCCTATTTGTGTCGAAAGCCGTGGTGCAGGAGTTGTGGTGGGTGCTGACAAAAGTGGCGCGCTACAAGTTCGAGGATGATCAAGTAAGAAAAGTCATCGCGCATCTAGCTGGAATTCATAGCGTCATTCTGGAAGATGCTAAAGAGATCGAGGCCGCGTTGGAATACCAGCGCAAGGGCATAGGCTTTGCGGATGCGTTGCATCTGGCCGCCAGTAGTGGATGCACTGAACTATTGACCTTTGACGATAAATTCGCCAGGCGCGCCAACAAACTGGGTGTCAAGCCTTTGTGCATTGTGCCTGCGTAAAAAACGCAATAAGAAGGCGACACGGATGCGCGCCATTCGGAAGCGCAGTTGAAAAGCCTGGGCATTTGATATGAGGCATCCGCAATTAAAAGCGCCGCCCGGCGCTTGCGACTGCCACATGCATGTTGTTGGATCGGGCGCCGGATGAGAAAACGCGCCATCGCGTGCGGGTGGACAAATTCTGCCGTGCGGTACAGATACACGCACCGTTAGTGTAGTGCTTCATTCTGTTTGGAACTTAAGCGGTGATGCGGTTTCAGCGAAACCCCTCCCCTTTCAAGGGGGAGGCTGGGAGGGGGATGGGGTAATTTTGCGAAATCGCCACCCCACCCCCACCCTAGCCCTCCCCTTGAAGGGGAGGGAATGTCTCGTTAACTACGAAGCACTACATTAGCGTCGATTAGCGCAACTCAGCGCGCAGGCGATCCAGCGCCTCTTGCCATGTGCCGTCGATGCCCTGACGATAAACCGTAAATTGCGGAAACCACGGTGATTGCTCGCCGTAGGCCATCCAGCGCCACTCCGAAGGCCGCGGCACCAGCACGCGCGCGCTGCGTTGCAAGCCCGCGCGTAGATGCATATTGGTGTTGCTGACGCCCACGTATTCATCGACTATTGCCAGTAGCGCGAGCATTTCCTCAAGATCGTCGTTGACGCCGCACAAATCGTGTATGGGCGCGCCTGCCGCCGCAGACAACTGCCGGATTTCATCCGGCAACGGTTTGCGTTGCACCGCGAGCAGCGTATGCGGCAGGCCGGCCAGTGTTTTGCCGAAGGCATCGAGGCCGATGTTCTTGTAGAGCGTCCACCATTTTCCTTTTTGTTCGTGCGGCGCGACGCCGCCGCGCCAGGTCAGCGCCAGATACGGCGGCGGCCCCAGCGCAGAAAGTTTTTCACGCATTGCCGCGACGCGCTCGGGCACCGCGGTTAATGGCAGCGGTGGTGGCAAGTCAGCGCACTGTGCGCTGAAATCGCGGTACAGCGCGTGCGGCAGATCGCCGATCAGCATATCGACGCCGTTTTCCGCCGCATCTGGCGGCAACACCTTATCGGGGCCGCCGGGTTCTTCGATAATCTGATCGACGCAATGGGCGCGTGTCAGGATCGATGTCAGTTTCGGATCGGTGATATAGGTTACACGGGCGCCCAGTGTTTTCAGCAACGGCGCGTAGCGCAGAAAAAACAACTCGTCGCCCAGGCCCTGCTCACGCAAGAGCCGCACGGAGATGCCGCGCGGATCGGTCGGCAATTGCGCGCGCAGCCATGGCCGCGTTTGCATTTTGGCCTGCCGCACTTCGCGGTGTATAAAATCCCGCCAGCCCTCGGCGAAATTCCCCGCCGTCAGATGCGTGACGCCGGTAACGTAGGCAACATGTGTATCCCCGGCCAGCTTGAGCCGCAACTGGTCGAGCATGGCGAGCCCTTGCTCGGTGAGCCCGGTTTCAAACAACAGGCCGCCGAGCGCCATTTGCACTTGCGCATTGCCGGGGGCCAGGGTTGCCGCTTGTTGCGCCGGCGCCAGTGCTGCATCGAGCTGGCCTTGTTGCGCGTGCGCCGCGGCCAGTAGCCGATGCAGCTCCGCGCTTTGCGGCAATTCAGTAAGCGCCGTGCGCGCCAGTTGGTCGCTTTCCGTAAATTTTCCTTGCTGCATCAGCAAGGATACGAGATTAATATAGGCCATCTCCCGTTGGGTGCCGTAAGTTATTGCCTGACGAAAACATTGTTCGGCCTCGTCGAACCGTTGCAGGGCATGCAGTACCGTACCCCGATTCAAATGCGCATTGCCGTGGTTCGGATCGGCTTGCAACGCGCGTTGGTAGCATTCAAGCGCCAGCGGCGCATCACCATCATGCTGCGCGATCTTGCCAAGGCCAAACCATGCGGCGGCATGGCCGGGGCATTGCGCCGAGACCGTTGAAAATAGCTTTTTCGCGTCGTCGGTACGTCCGCTGACGGCCAGTGCATTGGCGATGCCGATGGCGTAGTCGGGATTCGACGGGGCCAGCCCCGTCGCGCGCCGGTATGCCATCTCGGATTCGGTGTAGTCACCGGTTTCAAACAACGCATTGCCTAGATTGGCCCAATACCCGTGGGTTCCTGGCTGCAGTGCCGTCGCTTTGCGAAACAGTGTGACCGCCAGCGGGAGTTGACCGACGGAAAGCACCACCACGCCGCGCAGATTAAACGCGTCGGAATTGCGCGGATCGGCCTCCGCCGCGCGGGCATAGGCTTTTTCCGCCGCGCCAAGATCGCCGGCCCGGTGACTCTGCAGACCTTGCTCCAGCAGTTTGCGCGCGCGATTTAGCTTACTCATGAATGTCCCGCTTGCTTTAAGGTGTCAATAAGCGCGCCGGGGCTTGCCGCAGGGGGGCAACGCTTTGCGCCGAAGAGGGTTTGCAGATCACACATGCTTTGACAGGCTCATGCGTTGATGCAGGATGCGCACGATGGCGATGCAGTCTACGGAGATGCGATAAACCATCACATGAGAGCCAACCAGATAGGCCAAGTGCGTTGAGGGTAAATCGCCTCTGGGGTAACCCGTCTGCGGGTTGCGCGCAATCGCCTGCAGCGCGTCGTTTAATTTGTCGCGGTAGGCCAAAAGCTGATCCTGCCCCCAAGTCTCGCCGGTATAGCGCAAGATATCGATGAAGTCCTGGCGTGCTTTCGGAGAAAGTTTAAGCCGTAGCGGTTCCGGCAACGGTTCCGGCAACTTAAGGGAGGACATCTTTGTTCATTGGCAGCCTGGTGTGCATGGCGCTGATGGCGCTTTGGGTGATGTCATTCATCGCCTCCAGCGTATAGGCGATACCCTCTCCTCGATCAAGTTGCGCGTCGCCTGCGGCAATTGCGGCTCGCCATGAGGCCACACGGCTCTCTTCGGCCTGCATGCGGCGTATTGCGTCGCGGATCACTTCGGTGGCGTTGCCATAGAAGCCGCTGGACACTTTTTCCTTGATGAACCCTTCCATTTCGGGTGAAAGGTTAACGTGCATGGTCATGCGGCATCTCCGATGTGATGATATCCATATTATATCCATTGTATGGCTATAAATGCGGATCTATCATCCATAAACTGGCCGTATCGCCGCGCCGGACTGTGTTTGTGTGAGTTGGTTTACCCCTTCAATCACGTCGGCCGGCGACGCTATCTACCTGCGCAGCGTGTTTTTTAAAAAATGTAAGTTAAGTATTTGATTTATTGGGTAATTACTTAAATATGCTTGGTTTCAAGTTCCAAGTGCAAAGTTTTTTGCAAGTGCATGTATTTAATATGATATTCGGTATTCCGTGTGTGATTGCTGGCGGGTCAAATGCACGAGCGGCGTCAGCGTGATCCAGGGTGCTTCTCAAGCCGGTGCGGACCTGTAAACCCCGTCTATATAGGTCAAAGCGTGTCGGCCAAAATGTTGCACTTGGTTATTTGAGCGCGCCATGCCATTTTGCTCCGGCCGTTGTAAAAATACGACAAACACCATGATTGCTGACACAAACGCCCCTAATTGCTTGTGGCCGGGTGTGCCACTGAGCGATTATAGGCACGTCCAAAAGGACTTCGGTATATATATAACGATCGATCAAAGGAGAAGTAAATGAATAACAAGTCACGTATAGCGCTGGCGATTGCTGCAGCACTGGGCGTCTCATCGGGCGCAATGGCCCAGACGAGCACTGTTCAGCTCGGCGGGAGTCTTAATTTTTTCTACCAAAAAGCCAGCAGCACGGGCGGCCCAACCGGTAGCACTAACGGCACCAAGAGCCATGACAATTTGTCTCTGTCCGAGCCGGAATTGTGGATCCATGGCGAAGAAAAAATCGGCGCCAACACAGTGTGGTTCCGTTGCACCAGCTCATTTGACCTGATGGGTACGTCGGCCAGTGCCACCACCAGCAACGGTGTGTCAACCGCCCCGTCCGCAGGCCAGTTCTGCGGTCGTAACAGCGCGTTGGGCTTTAAGGGTAATTTCGGTAATATTTTCGCCGGCACGTGGGATACGCCGCAAAAATTAGTCTTAGGCGAGGTTCGCGGCTGGTGGGGCGGCACGGCGTCGTTGACAGGTGGTTTTGCTAACATGTTGCTGGGTGGTGCAGGCAGCAATACCGGCAACAGCGGCGCGACCATGTACGAGCGCCGTGCTCGCTCGATCAGCTACCATAGCCCGGATTTCAGCGGCTTCAAGTTCAAAGGGATGTTCTCGGCTGCCAATGAGTCTACGATCGCCTCTGCGGCCGCTACGCAATCACTGACTCCGCGTCTGTTCGGTTTGAGTGCCGATTACACGAACGGCCCTCTGTATATTGGCGCAGGCTTTGAGCAGCATAAAGATTATAACCCGTCAGCACGTACGACCATTACAAATAGGAATGTGCAGGGCGTTAACGCCACGATTTCGGTCACGACTACCATGACGCCGGCAATCGGTAATGGTGTGGGCGAGTACAGCGGCGGCACGGATTCTAACTACGTGATCGGCGCGCGTTACACGTTTGGTTTCGGTACCCGGCTGTCTGGCCTGTATACCAAAACCAAATATGAAACGTCAAATGGGGCAGATGCCACCAAAGCCGGCTGGGCGATCTTCGTCGATCACCAACTTAGTGGCCCGCACAGCATCAAGGGCCAGTATTACAAGGTGGGTGATACCAAGGGCAGCGCGGTGTTAGGTTCGGTAAGCGCAGGCGCGGGCGCTACTGCAGTGCCCGTTACACTGGGTCAGCATCAAAGCCCCGGCGCTGCTACCGGTGCCCACGGTTGGTCGCTGGCGTATATGTATCAGTTGTCCAAGCGCACGGAGATGGGTTTTGTCTATGGCGTGATAGATAACGAAACTAACGCGACCTACTCGAAAGGCGTCAACACCGCCGCTCCGGGCTCGACCCAACGCGGGTATGGCCTGAACGTGCGTCACAAGTTCTAAACAAGCAATATTGCATCACATTGAACGGGCATCTTCGGATGCCCGTTTTTTTTGCTCTTCTAACGGGCTAGAAGCCGTGGCGATACCAATTTCATTTCATTAGGGCATTAATAGCAGCGGTTGTTTCCGTTTGTTACGGCCAGCCGTCCACTAGCTTCAGTCTCGTCGCACCACACCCGGTACAGCACTTCCATCAGCGACATAAAGCAAGCGTAGCAACGCGCCTTGCCCTTGGCGGCCTGCTGCAAGACTTCAGATACGCGCGCTGCACCGGGTTCATTGTCGCGCAGTGTGAGCAAGGCCGATGTGTCAAGCAGATAGCGCTTCATTCGTTCGCCAATTCTTCGCGGCGGGCGGCCAGCAAACGCCGGGTAGCGCCGCCTTTGCCTTGCCCTCGAAAGGCTTCCACTGGATTGGCGCGGACTGGCACCACGCGGATGGTGCCATTGTCCAAAACCCATTCCAGGCGGTCAGAGGGATTCAAATGAAATTGGCGACGAATTGCAGCCGGAATGACGGTCTGCCCGCGTACGGTAATGGTGCTTCTCATGGCGATCCCCATCGATGAATTATTAATGGGTGATAATTGTAATTCACGCTTAGCTTAGGCGGCAAGCAAGTATAACTTGTACATCGAGGTCGATGTCGCTATGATGAGGTCGTGGATCACGTAGCGATAATCGAAGCAAAGCATCAAGCGCTGAGCAGGCGCTTGGACGAAGCGACGCTGCGCTTGTGGGCTGCGACCGAG
>CANIID010000277.1 GCA_947467315.1 Betaproteobacteria bacterium
GCCACGTCCGGTCGCTGAATGGCTTTGACCGCTTCGCGATGCAGCCGATCGACGATGGCGCGCGGCACGCCGCGCGGTGCGAGCAGGCCGTGCCACTGGGTGACCACGTAGCCGGGCACGCCGGCTTCGCTCATGGTCGGCAGGTCGGGCGAGGCTTTGGTGCGTGCCGCGCTGGCCACGGCCAGGGGGCGCAGCTTTTGCGAGCGTATCTGGCTGTAGAGCGAGCCGCCGCTTAAAAAGCTGATCTGCACCTGGCCGGACAATAAATCGGTGATGGCCGCGCCCACGCCTTTGTACGGCACATGGGTCATTTGCGTGCCGGTGGCGCTGGCGAGCAGCGCGGTGGCCAGATGGCCGAGCGAGGCGTTGCCGGTGGAGGCGTAACTTAACTTGGTAGGGTTGGCTTTGGCGTAGGCGATCAAATCCTTCACCGATCTTACCGGCAGCGCGGGATGCACGGTGAGGATGTACGGGCTGGCGGCAAGCTGCGAAATCGGATCGAAGTCGCGGTATAAATCGTAGCGCGTTTTGTTGACCACGCCATACACCACCAGGCTTGCCGACAGCATCATCAGCGTGTAGCCATCGGGGGGAGCCAGCGCGGTGATCTCGGCGGCGATGCTGCCGCTGGCGCCCGCGCGGTTGTCGACCACCACGCTATGTCCGAGCGATTCCGTCATGGCGGTTGCTGCTAGGCGCGAGACAAAATCCAGCCCGCCGCCCGCGCCGGATGAGACGGTCATGCGGATGGGCTTGGTGGGGTAGTTCGCGTTGGGTTGTGCGATGGCGTGCGGTGAGGCGGCAGTGAGCGCCAGTGCAATCTGCAAGCCGGTGTAGGTGGTGGTTTTCAATTCGCTTTCTCCAGGGGCGATCAGCATTCGCCATGTTCGGCGAGGGCCCGATGCAATAGGGGATATGGTAACGTAACTATCGCCTTGATGAGGGTAGTTGCGGCATTGCTGCGCGGGAACGACGGTAAGGATGTTGTGATCGTTTTGGCAGGGCCTGATTAGAAATAGGAGAACCCATGTCCGCAGTCCCCTTGTTTGCCGCTGGCCACTACCGCTACATCAAAGCGGTGTTCCAGTATTCCGGCGGCGTGGCTGCCGAACCCGGTTTTGAAATCGAGCGCGCGTGCTTCCTGAAGCCGTTGCCGCTGGTGGATGCGTTTGCCGCCGTCGAAGCGCATCTCAAAACGCTGGGCCGGCCCATCACCGCGTTTGCCGCGTGCGAACTGCGTTCGCCCGCGCAGTTCACCGATCAGGGCTTTATCGATTTCAACAAAGCCTACGTCACCACGCTGGAGCGCTGGGGGATCTATCAGGGCGGCCAAGGTAACAATGATCCGGTAAACCCGGTGGCGCGCACCAACGTGTGCCCGGTGTATTACGCGCCGAAAGCGCCGGTGATGGCGGCGTTTTCGTATACGGCACCCACGGTGTCCAAGCGGGGCACGTTCATTCTTGCGGGCGGCGGTGAGGCGCGCGCGCATGCCGGCACCTACCGCGAGCGCATCGTGCGGCTCGGCGATACCTCGCCGGAAGGCCTGCGCGAGAAAGTGCTGTTTGTGATTGCCGAGATGGAGCGCCGTCTCGGATTGCTGGGCTTTGGCTGGGCCGACGCGATCAGCACGCAGGCCTACACCGTGCAGAATATCGGGCATCTGGTGGGCGAACTGCTGGCCTCTCGTGGCATCGGTGGCATCGGTGCGGCAGGGCTGACATGGCATTACGCGCGGCCGCCGGTGATTGATCTGGAGTTCGAGATGGATGTGCGCGGCGCAGCGCGGGAGATCGTGCTATGACCGCGAACCCGGCGCGTATTCTGTGGGGTGTAGGCACCTCGCGCACGATGCGCGCGCACTGGATGCTGGCGGAGCTGGATTTGCCCTATGAGCGGTGCGCGATGACGTCGCGTTCCGGCGAAACGCTGACTCCCGAATACACGCAACTGAATCCGAGTCAGAAAATCCCCGCGTTGCAGGAAGGCGATTTCGTGCTGACGGAAAGTGCCGCCATCGTGAACTACCTCGCCGGCAGGTACGGGGCGGCGAAACATTTATGTCCTCCCACAGAATCGAAAGGACGCGCGCGTTACGACCAATGGTGTTTTTTTGCGATGATGGAACTCGACGCCAACACGCTGTATGTGATCCGCAAGCACGAAGACCTGCCGCACATTTATGGCGAGGCGCCGAACGCATTGCAAGCCGCGCGCGAGGGTTTCGTGCGGCAGGCCAAGGCTGCTGTGGCGCGTCTGGAAGGCGCGCCATACGTGTTGGGCGACGCATTCAGCGGCGCGGATATTTTGTTGACCACGTGTTTGAGCGGCGCGATCCGCCGCAAGATTGAGTTGCCGGATGCGCTGCATGCTTACCTGCTGCGTACCACGGCGCGAGCAGCGTACCAACACGCGTTGCGTTTGAATCAGCGCGATGCGGCATAAATTATCCAATAAAAACAGATAGTTATGCTATAATTGGCGTTGTGTGCCGCAATTCCTGCGGCACTGTGTTGGTGTAGCCGCGTTGTGTTTCATCCCATTGTGTTGATCCCCTACTTAAAAGCCTAGCGCCGTGGCCATCGCATTGACGCTATGGCTGGATTTTTTCAACTTCGTTGCTGCCGGTGCGGCGCGGGTGCTGTTCACCTTGTTCGCGCTGCACATCGGCGCGTCGGCCACGGAAGTGGGTGTGCTCGGCGGCTTATTGTTTGTGTTTCCGCTGTTGCTGTCGTGGCCGGTGGGTGCGATGGCGGACCGTTTGGGCTCGCGCAGGCTGTTGATGTTTGCGTCCGTGAGCGGCGCCACGTCGCTGGTGTTACCGTATTTTCTGCACACCTTGCCGGCGTTGTACGTGGCCGCCGCGTTAAACGGGCTGGCGCAGGCGTTTTTTCATGTCACGCTGCAAAACAATATCGGCTCGCTGAGCAAGCCGGAAAACCGCGCGCGTAACTTTACCAACTTCAGTCTCATCGGCGCGTTGACCAATTTCATCGGCCCGCTGATTGCCGGATTTTCGATTGATCATTGGGGGCACGCCGTGGCCTGCCTGATTGCGGCGTCGTTTTCGGTGATGGCGTTGGTGCTGGTGTTGGTGTGGGGCGGCGTGTTTCCACCGGGCAAGCCGGTGGCCGCGCACGCCGCGGCGCCCAAGGGCGTGCTGCTCGACCGCAGCGTGTGGCACATGCTGATACTCAGCGCGCTGATTCAGTTGGGCTATGATCTGTTTCAGTTTTACGTGCCGGTGTATGGGCATGGCATCGGCTTGTCGGCTTCCGCTATCGGCGCGGTGCTGGCGACGGTCGCGGTGGCGGCCATTATTGTGCGCGTGTATTTGCCGCGCCTGATCAAGCGCGTGCCTGGCGAAACGCTGCTGGGGTGGGTGTTCTGGTCCGGCGTGGCGGGTTTTGCGCTGGTGCCGTTTGCGGGCAATGCGCTGACGCTGGGCGTGATCAGTTTTATTTTCGGGCTGGGCATGGGCATCGGCATACCGCTGACGGTGATACTGATGTATGCCAGCTCGCCTGAAGGCCGCTCGGCGCAAACCCTCGGCTTGCGGCTCACCGGTAACAATTTGGTGCGCGTAGCGGGCCCGGTCGCTTTCGGCGCCGTGGGCACGGCGTTGGGATTATCGGCGGTATTCTGGATCATCGCCGCGATCATGGCGGCGGGCGGCGTGATGTCGCGTATGCCGCCTGCGAAAACACCGCCCGAGCTGTAAGGCTGCGCCTATTTTTTGTCCGGATGATCCGCGCTCATGATCGCGCGGAAGGTCAGTACCGGGATCGACGAGCGGTGCAGCACGCGGCTTGCCTCGCTGCCCATGATGAGTGCGCCTAATCCCTTGCGATGACGCGCGGTCATCACTATCAAATCGCAGCCGCGCGCGTTCGCGGTATCGACAATCGCATCGTACGGATGATGGCCCTTGACCACCATCGTTTCGCACGGCACGCCGGCTGCGTCCGCGGCTTTTTGCACGAATGCCAAAAAGCTCGCGGCCTGATCGCGCGCCTGCTTGTCCATCTGCTCTTCCATGCCCGGCGGCACCATGCCCTCGGACGCCATCATCATTTGGTAATCCTGCATGACGTGGATGCCGGTGACTTTGGCGCCGCAAAGTTTTGCCAGCTCAATCCCGCGCTCTACGGCTTTTTCGGAATGGGCTGACCCATCGGTAGGCATCAATATATGTTTAAACATGGACCCTCCTCCATGAGACATCAATACAAAATACAATAAAAATTGCCTGTAACACTACCTTACCAGCAATCGGTGGACTTCGCATCAAGATATATGGACTTGTTTCTTCGATACGCTGCGCCTCAATCTGCCTTAGCTGCCGCAGTTTTGACTACTTTGGCCCATTTACTGATCTCGGCGCGCAAAAACGCGCTGAATTCTTCCGGCGTATTCGCTCGCGCGGCTTCCAGCCCGGATGCCGCCAAACTTTGCACTACATCGGACTGCGCCAGCGCGCGTGAAATATCCATGTGCAAGCGAACGACGATTTCTTTGGGAACGCCGCTACGTGTGACTACCCCATACCAGCCGCTCACATCGTAGCCTGGCAGCCCGGCCTCGGCGAAGGCGGGAATGTCCGGCATCAGCGCCGAGCGCTTGGCGCTGGTGATCGCCAGCGCGCGCAGCCGTTTGGCTTTGAGTTGCGGCACCACCGATGGCAGGCTCAGAAACGCCAGATCGACATGCCCACCGAGAAGGTCAGTCACTGAGACGCCGGCCCCTTTGTACGGCACATGCGTGATCGAAACGCCGGTCAGCGTCTTGAATAACTCGCCACTCAGGTGCCCGGTAGTGCCGTTGCCCGACGACGCATAATTGAGCTGCCCCGGTTTTGATTTTGCCAGCGCAATGAAATCCTTGAGCGAGTAGGCCGGGACGGACGGATGGATCACCAGCACGTTGGCGCTGGTGGCTGCCAGCGTGATCGCCGCAAAATCGCGTAGCGGATCGTAGGCGAGTTTTTTGTAAAGACTGACATTCACGGTGAAGGCGGGTTGCGCCATCAGCAGTGTGTAACCATCGGCAGGCGCAAGGGCCGCCACTTCAAACCCCACGTTGCTGCCGCCGCCGGGGCGATTGTCCACCAGCACGGATTGTCCCCACGCGGCAGTCAGCCGTTGCGCCAGCGTGCGCGTGAGGATGTCGGTGGCACCGCCGGGCGCGACGGGTACGACGAAGCGCACGGATCGGGTGGGATAGGTTTGCGCATGCAGCATTGTGCAGGGCGTGAACAGTATGCCGGCCATCACCGTCACTCCGGCGCACGCCGGAAACCACTGCGTACCGAAATGCGAAGCATCTTGAATAAAGATCCTTCGGATCGGTTTACGTACTGGATTCCGGCCTGCGCCGGAATGACGGATTGGGTTGTGATCCATAGTCGTTCTGCCGCCGTCTTTTTGAATGCCCGATAAAATACAACACGACATCAGTGTGCCATACTTGCTGCAAGTGTTTTCGACAATTTCCCGCGCCACGGAGCCTTGCATGAGTACACCGCAACCGAATAAAAACGCCCCCATTTCCGTCTACGCCAGCATCGGCAACGTGCTCACGCACTACGAACTCGACGCCGATACCGCCGCGTTGACGCCACACGCGGCGCTCACGCTGCCGTTCAAGGTGCAGTATGTGTGGCCGCACCCCGCGGCGCCGTTTCTCTACGCGGCGTGCAGCAACGGTTCGCCCGATGCGCGCGGTGATGCGCATTGCGTGGTCGCGCTGCGCCGCGACAGTGCGTCCGGCGCGTTGGCGGTTCACGGTGCACCGGTGGCGCTGCATTCGCGCCCGGTACACATGACGGTTGATATCACCGGCAAACACGCGTTGATCGCCTACAACTACCCCAGCCATCTGACCGTGCATCGCATCAACACCGACGGCACGGTCGGGGATGTGGTGCAACAGCAGGCAAAGCTCGACGCCGGCATCTACGCGCATCAGGTGCGTGTCGCGCTGTCGAACAAGGCGGTCACGCTCGTCACGCGCGGCAACAAGGCCACCAGCGCCAAGCCCGAAGAACCCGGCGCGCTGAAAGTGTTTGCCTACGACAGCGACAGCGGCCAACTGACGCCGGGCGTTTCGGTGGCGCCGAATGGCGGTTTTGGCTTCGGGCCAAGGCATATTGATTTTCATCCCCGGCAGCCTTGGGTGTACGCGTCGCTGGAACTGCAAAACCTGATGCACGTGTACCGCACCAACCCTGATGGCGATCAGCCGGAACTTGCGCCCGCCTATGTGAAAGCGTTGCTGGCGGATGTTGCCGGCGTCAAGCAGCGACAGCGCTCAGGCACGATACACGTGCATCCGAATGGACAGTTCGTGTACGTCGTCAATCGCGCCAGCGGGGTTGAAAAGGTGGGCGGCAAAGACGTTTACATCGGCGGCGAGAACAATATTGCTGTGTTCAAAATCGATCCGACAACCGGCGAGCCCGCTGTGATTCAGCACGCCGACACCCGCGGCGTCGTGGCGCGCACCTTTGCGCTGGACAGCAGCGGACGTTTGCTGATCGCGGCGAATTCACAGCCGATACTGGCGCGCGTAGACGGCAAGCTGATTACCATCCCCGCGAGCCTCGCCGTGTTCCGGGTCGGCGAAGACGGCAAGCTGACTTACGTGAACAAGCTCGATGTGGATGCCAGTGCGACGCCGATGTTTTGGATGGGGATTGTGGGTTGA
>CANIID010000278.1 GCA_947467315.1 Betaproteobacteria bacterium
GAAGCCGCGCCCGCTTGAATGGCTTGCGCAATAAACTCGCGCCCGTCGCGGGTTTCACCCGGATACGCCACGAAGGTGTCGCCCGCGCGCACGCTGCGGCTATCGCTGGTAAGCCGCTGTATACCCAGCGCGTCGATCGCCACCCGATCAATGCTTGCCGTGAGATACGCCGCTGACTGATTGCTCACGCCGCACCCCTCACGCTGCTTTTTACGACCAGCGCCTCACGTACGAAACTCACACTTCTTCCTTGATCTCGGGTGCGGCCGCTGGCGGCAGCACCAGCTTATCCATCGGGGCGTCGGGCGGCACACCCATGAGCCGCAGCGCCCCACCCATCACCTCGCTGAATACGGGCGCCGCCACCGCGCCGCCGTAGTGTTGCCCAGCGCTCGGTTCGTCGATCATCACCGCGACGATCAGCCGCGGATTCGACACTGGCGCAAAACCCACAAACGACGACACATAACGATTGGCGGCATAGCCACGGCCTTCGAGCTTGTGCGCGGTGCCGGTCTTGCCCGCCACGCGGTAACCGACGATTTGCGCTTTCGGCGCGGTGCCGCCGGCCTGCACTGCCATCTCCAGCATCTTGCGCACGGCCTGCGCGGTCTCCGCCGATATCACCCGTGACGCTTCCACTGGCGTATCGCGTTTGATCAAGGCTGGCGCGCGCAATTCGCCGTCCGTCGCGAATATGGTGTACGCCCGTGCCAACTGCAACAGCGATACCGAAATGCCGTGGCCGTAAGACATCGTCGCCTGCTCGATGGGCTTCCAGTTTTCGTGCGCGCGCAGCCGCCCCGCTACCTCGCCGGGAAATCCCGAATGCGGCGGCGTGCCGAACCCCACGCGATTGAACACGCTCCACATGCTTGACGGGGAAAGCCCAAGCGCAATTTTGGCAGCGCCCACATTCGATGATTTCTGGATCACCTGGGCCACCGTCAGCGGCCCGGACGCATGGGCATCATGGATGGTGGCCTTGCCGATAGTCAGTTGGCCGGGCGACGTCTGGATCACCGATTCTGCGGTGACGGTGCCGGCCTCAAGCGCGGTGGCCACGGTAAACGGCTTTAACGTCGAGCCGGGCTCGAACAAATCCGTCACGGCGCGATTGCGCGCACGCGAGGCATCAAGCTGGCCGCGATTATTTGGGTTATAGGTCGGGAAATTCGCCATCGCCAGCACTTCGCCGGTCAGCGCATCGAGCACCACGATGCCGCCCGCCTTGGCGCGATGTTCGGCAATCGCTTTTTTCAGTTCGCGAAACGCCAGGTATTGAATTTTGGCGTCGATGGATAATGTCAGCCGTTCGCCATGTTGCGGGGCACGGATGCCGTCCATGTCTTCGACGATGCGGCCCTTGCGGTCTTTAATCACGCGGCGATGGCCGGGCTTGCCGCGCAGCTTGTCCTCGAAGGCGAGTTCCAGCGCCTCTTGTCCTTTGTCATCCACGTTGGTGAAACCGATGATATGCGCCATCACGTCGCCTGCCGGGTAATAGCGGCGATATTCGCGCTGCAAGAAAACACCGGGAATATTGAGCTCGACAATTTTCGCGGCTTGCTCCGGCGGCAACTGGCGCCTCAGATACAGGAAGTCGCGGCTGGTATCTTCAAGCTTGCGTTGCAGTTCCTTCGCGTCGGTTTGCAGCAGCTTGGCCAACTTTTGCGTTTGTTCGGGCGTGATGTCGATATCCGCGGGGCTGGCTGCCACCGACTCCACCGGCGTTGATATCGCCAGCGGCTCGTTGTTGCGATCGACGATCATGCCGCGCGTGGCAGTGATTTCGATGGCGCGCGAGTAGCGCGATTCACCCTTGGCCTGCAAAAATGCGTTGTTAAGGCCCTGCAAGTACACCGCGCGGCCAGCCAGCACGGCGAACGAGAGCAACAAGCACCCGAGCAACACGAACGCGCGCCAACCTTGAAGCTGCGGCGTTTCGCACACAGTTTCGCGTAAATTGTCATGCAAATGAACATTGTTCTTCACTGGGGGGCTCCCGTCTCCGGGGCGCCCGCAGCCGTGGGCGCCACCACCTGGATGCGCGCAGCCGTGGGCGCGCGCATGCGCAACTGCTGGGTCGCGATTTTTTCTATGCGGGCATGCATCGCCCAGGTGCTTTGTTCCAGTTGCAACTGTCCCCACTCCACTTCGTAGCGCTTTTCGAGTTCCTGCTCCTGCTGCAATTCCACGTACAATTTTCGCGCCTTGTGCTGCGAGCTCACCACCGCCAGCGCGCACGCGATCAACACCGCGAGCAGCACGAGGTTGACGCGATGGATCACGCTGGCAGCCTTTGCATCATGCAGCCTTACTTTCTTTCCGCCACGCGCAAGGTCGCGCTGCGCGCGCGCGGATTACGCGCGATCTCTGCTTCCCCCGTACGCCGCGCCTTGCCGATCAGGCGCATCTGCGACCGCGGCATTTCGTGCGCGCGCAAGGGCAGCCGATCCGGCACGCGCGCACCCGCCGCCGCCTCGCGCATGAAGCGCTTGACGATGCGATCTTCCAGCGAGTGAAAACTGATCACCGCCAGCCGTCCGCCGGGGTTAAGCAGATCCACGCACTGGGGCAACACTAGGGATAACTCCTCAAGTTCCTGATTGAGGTGAATCCGTAGAGCTTGAAACGTGCGCGTCGCAGGGTCCTGGCGTGGCTCGCGCGCCGGGACGGTGTCCGCCACGAGCGTGGCAAGTTGTCGTGTGGTGCTGATAGCCCCCCCCGCTCTTGCAGCAACAATCGCTGCTGCAATCTGTTTAGCAAACCGCTCTTCGCCATGATTTTTTATAACCTCCCTGATGTCAGACTCTTCAGCCTGTGCCAGCCATTGCGCCGCAGTCATGCCGCGGCTGGTATCCATACGCATGTCGAGTGGCGCGTCGAACCTGAAACTGAAACCGCGCGCCGCATCGTCCAACTGCGGAGAAGACACGCCCAGATCGAGCAATATCCCATCCACCTTTGCTACACCCAAGCGCGCCAGAAGCTCGCGCATCTCGCCAAACCATCCGTGCAATAACGTAAAGCGTTGGTCGCGTATTGCGGCCCCCGCCTTGATTGCCTCGGGATCACGATCCAGCGCAATCAATCTGCCGTCGCTGCGCAACACCTCCAAAATTCGCCTGCTGTGCCCGCCGCGCCCGAAGGTGCCGTCTACATAAACCCCCTCGGCGCGCACCTCCTGCAAATTCAATCCTTCGACCGCTTCTTCCAACATCACCGCTTGGTGTTCACCCACGCTCACAAGGAAAAACCCTCCAGCTCCGGCGGCAATCCGCCGGGCGCGAGGCCACCGGGCGCCTCCATGCGGGTATCCCAATGTTCCTGATTCCATACTTCAAATTTTTTGCCCTGCCCCACCAGCACCACCGCCTTATCGAGTTGCGCGTACTGCCGCAGCGCAGGCGACACCAGTACGCGGCCGGCGGCATCCATTTCGGTATCGACGGCAAAACCGATCAGCCGGCGCTGCAGTTCGCGCACGCGCGGGTCGAGGTTCGACAGCCCTTCGAGTTTTTGCTGAATGACTTCCCACTCTGGCAGCGGGTACACCAGCAGACAGCGGTCAGCGTCGGCGGTAATCACCAAGTGGCCGCGGCAGCGTTCGAGCAGCACATCGCGATGGCGCGCCGGGACGGCGAGCCTGCCTTTGCTGTCGAGATTTATTTGCGCAATGCCGCGAAACACGGGGTTTCCCTTACTTATGTGGGTACTCACTAACTACAGGTAAATGCGGGATGAACACAGTACTATTTCCCACTTTTTACCACTTTTTCCCACAATAGGCGAGGTACAGTTTAAGAGCCCAGAGAAATACCTGTTTTCTTTTTGTAGACAATGACTTATGTAGTAAACGACCGTACAAAATTGCAACACCCCGAAAACATAAAGTGTATAAAAAACAATTAGATATGAATTTATTCGAAAGTAATACTTTAAAAGTGTACGCTGAGTGTACGAAAGTACGGGGAATTGCGGTACGTTGCGGTACCGCAACATAAATGTAGGAGCAAAGCGGGCCGGGCAGTGAAATGCCTGCGATTTTTGGGCCGCCGGGCCGGTTTGGAGGACGCAATTTGGGCTGCCGGCTGAGGTGGTATGCGAATTGCCCTCACCCCTGCCCCTCTGCCGGTGGGAGAGGGGCAGTTCGAGCTTCCCGCTCACGCGGGAAGGCTGTATCTATCGAAGTCGGCCGGTAAGCCGGGTTCTGTATGGAGGCTTGCGCCCCTGACAGTCATTCCTCTGGGCCGTGAATTACTTCACGGCTCTAGCCACCTACCCGCAAGCTCGACGGGCCGCGTCAGTGCTTGCCTATTTGGTGTTGCTCCGGGTGGAGGTTGCCGCGTTTCACCCCTGACGCTTGCGCGCCAGGACTCGTCTCTGTGGCCCTATTCCTCGCCTTCACCGTGAGCTTTCGCCTACGGCTTATAACGGACGGGTGTTACCCGCCACCCTGCCCTATGGAGCCCGGACTTTCCTCCACGCACAGCATTACCTGTACGCAGCGACTGTCTGGCCAACTTCGCGGGCGATGGTATCACCGGCACCGGTCTTGCGCCTGTAATTCGCCCACGCGCGCATACAGGCGCTCCAGCGCGCGATCACGCACGCCGAGGTCTCGCAGATGGCGAACGGTGTGGTGCAGGTAATCGGCGTTGGGGCCGCGCAATCCGTGCGCCGCCGCGATCAGGCGCGCCGTGCGCTCGAGCGCCAGCTTTCCGGCATACGCGTAGTGCGAAGGATCGGCGACGAACACGAGGGCGCGCACAACGCCTCGGGCCATCCGCACCGACAGCATGCGCGGTAGATACGTGCGGCGCGGCATCTCCCGCACCCACAGGTCATCGAGAGCGCACCGCACATCCCGTGCGGCAATTTGAAAAGCCATGCCGCGACACGCGCCGCCAGGATTCAGCCCCAGCACCAGGCCCGGATTTTGTTCGGTACCGCGAAAGCGCTGCGAATAGACGCAAAACGCGCGATGGCAACCATGGAGTAGCGCGGGTTGCGCCACCCGGTAGGCAAAACCCGCATCCCACATCAGCGAACCGTAGCCAAACACCCACAGTGCGCCGCGCGGCGGCAGAAAACCGTCGCGCTCGGGGATGGCTGGCGTGGGATTGGACGCGGCGCTCACGTGTGCGGCTTACGCGGTATGCGCCACGCACGCCACTTACACTACGCGAGCCGCCATGCCACCTCGCCGCCAGCGCGAAATTGCGTGAGTCGATCATCGCCATAGGCCACATCCATCGGCACGCGCCACGATTCTTTCACCAAAGTAATGGTATCGGGATTACGTGGCAAGCCGTAAAAATCGGGACCATGGTGACTGGCGAAACCTTCCAGTTTATCCAGCGCACCGGCCGCCTCAAACGCCTCGGCATACAACTCGATGCCCGCATGCGCGGTGTAGCAGCCCGCGCAACCGCAATCCGCCTCTTTGGTATGCCGCGCATGCGGCGCGCTGTCGGTGCCGAGAAAAAACTTCGGATTGCCGCTGATCGCCGCCGCCACCAGCGCCTCGCGATGCACTTCGCGCTTTAGCACCGGCAGACAATAATTATGCGGTCGCATGCCGCCGGCAAACAGTGCATTGCGATTGAGCAACAGGTGATGCGCGGTAATCGTCGCCGCGATAGTCGTCGGCGCACTTAGGACAAACTGCGCCGCCTCGCGCGTGGTGATGTGCTCCACCACGATTTTGAGACGCGGATATTTCACGACAAGCGGAGCGAGCACCTTCTCCAGAAACACCCGCTCGCGATCAAAGATATCCACTGCGGTATCCGTCACTTCGCCATGCACCAACAGCGGCATGCCGGTTTCCTGCATCGCTTCCAGCACCGCCGCGCAGCGCGCGAGATCGGTCACGCCGGCGTCGGAGTTAGTGGTTGCACCGGCGGGATAGTATTTAACAGCCACAACGCTATCTATTTGTTTTGATTGAGTAATCTCTTCCGGGCGCATGTTGTCGGTGAGATATAGCGTCATCAAAGGTGCAAAGCTTGACGGCGCGGGCAACGCATCGAGAATGCGCCGCCGGTAAGCCAGGGCCAGCGCAACGGTTGTCACCGGCGGCTTGAGATTCGGCATCACGATGGCACGTGCAAAACGCCTCGCGGTATCGAGCAGCACAGCACGCAGGTAATCGCCGTCACGCAAGTGCAGGTGCCAGTCGTCGGGGCGGGTGAGGGTGAGTGTTTTCGTCATGCTCGAATGGTAATCGCTGCGCGGTAAAACGTGAAGACGCAAAATGGGGCACCTTGCTCACTCCGTCACCCGTTCACACCTTCACTCGCTCACCCCTTCACGCTTGATACCAAGCGCCTTCTCATACAACTCATTCCGACTCGCACCGGTAATTTTCACCGCCAGCGCCACCGCCTGTTTCAGCGGCAATTCATCAAGCAGCGCCTTGAGTGTTTTATCGACATCGGCAGAATCCGTAGCCGAAGAAGCCGCCGCGCCTTCCACTACCAGCACAAATTCACCCTTGCCGCGATGCGCGTCCGCCGCCAGCCACGCTTCTGCTTCTCCCAAGGCGCACACTTGAGATTCCTCGAACAGCTTGGTCAATTCGCGCGCGATCAAAATGCGCCGCGCCGCGCCGAACACCGCGGCCAAATCGGCCACGCATTCCGCGACGCGGTGCGGCGCTTCGTAAAACACCAGCGAGTACGGCAACGACA
>CANIID010000279.1 GCA_947467315.1 Betaproteobacteria bacterium
ATGATCGAAAACGCTTCGGCAAGACTCAGGGGCTTTTCTGTCTCCATCGCCACTCCAAAAAGACAGAAAACTACACAGCTTCGCTAAAAAGTACAAGTCCAACACCTTAACCATTTCATTCACAACGGGTTTTGATGCAATTGCCCTGATCCTTCACATACAGTTGCAGCACATCGTCCGCCCATGTGGTAACGATAGTGATTTCGCCCTTCTCGGTAAATTTGATCGCATTGCTCAACAAATTCAACGCGATCTGCCTCAAGCGGAAGGCGTCCATCGACAACCATTCCGGAACGCCCTGCTCGTCGGCGCACAACGCCACCGGCTTGCCGTGCAGCAGCGGTTCAACCGTCGCCAAGGCATCGCTGACCACGGTCTTGACGCGCTCGGGGTGACGTTGAATGGCCATCTGTCCGGCTTCGATCTTCGCCTGATCGAGCAAATTATTCACCAGCGCCAGCATGTTCTGGCAGTTGCGATCGACGATTTCGCCGTTCTTCACGCGTTGATCTCGCCCCAGATCGTCCTGATGCAGATTGATGTTGTTAAACCCCATGATGGCGGTCAGTGGCGTGCGCAACTCGTGCGTGATGTGCGACAGAAACTGACTCTTCAAGCGATCGGCTTCACGTGCAGCCTGCGTTTCCATCTCCAGAAGTTGATTCTGTCGGAAGAGCTGCAACTGCCGAAACAACATACCGATCAGATGCGCCAAAATGCCCGCGCAAATCGCGAACAGCAACCCCATGGCTTGGCTGTATGCACCTGCAATCGCCACAAAAAGACCCACAAAAACAATGACTAACGGAAATACCACCCACTGCCGCAGCATGGTGCGCTGCCAGCGCGGCTGCCCCGCCAATGCCACCAGCACCAGTACGCACAGCGTTAACAGGAACTCCAACGGCAGCCATCGCGGCTTCATCACCTGCCCTGCCGCCAACAGTTCGGTCGTCATCGCCTGTATTTTGACGCCGGGCTCCCGGCCCAGCGGCGTTTGCACAAAGTCTCCGAGCGCCGCGCTGGAACTGCCGATGATCACGCGCTTGCCGCGCAACCCTTCGGCAAGGGGCTCCATGCCCGCCACACCGGATGCAGCGAACGCCACCTGATAAAACGGCACCACGCGCAAGCTGTCGAGGTTCTTCGGATAGCGCAACTCCACTTCGGCCTCGCGGGACACCGGCCAACTGCGTTCGCCCACCGTCACTGATCTCTCGCCAACAATGACCGGCGGCATCGCGCTGCCGGCATGCCACAGCGCCAACCCGATGCTCGGCATCAGCTTGCCGTACACCGAATACACAATCGGCACCCGGCGCACGGTGCCATCCCGGTCGGGACGCGAGCTGATCACGCCGACGTTCGCGCGCGTGGTGAGCTGGGCCAGCGGCATGGTCACATCGCTCAGGCGGTAGGCCGACGATGCCGATGCAGATGCGTCGCCCCAGGAATTTTTTTCCAATTGGGCGCGGTATGACGCGTCGCGCTCGAAGGTGTAATCCAATGCTGCCGCCGCCAGCACGGTACGCTCGTCGAGCACCGCGGCAAACTCGCGGTCACCCTTGCGCGGCTCGGCAAACACAATGTCAAACCCCACCCCACGCACGCCCGCCTGCACTAACCATTGGGTTATCAGCGCATAAATCTCGCGGTCGTACGGCCACGCGCCGAGCTTGGATTGCAGCTTGGTGATCGAGTCCTCGTCCACATCGATCACCACCACATTATCGAATTTCACCTCCCGCGCGAACAACCGTCTGTGGGAATCGGACAAATCATATTCGAAGCGGCGGAAAATATCGCTGGACGCAAAACCCGCCGTGATCAAACACGCCAATAACGCAAACAGCGCCGCAAGCGCCCCATAGGGCCACTGATCGACGCGCAGCTTCATGGCTTGGCACGCTCCACGGCGCCCCTTGTTCCCTGTCCCTGCTCCACCCAGCGAGGCGTTACGCCCGCCGCACCCGCGCCCGCGCGAAACGCGCAATCAACACCCAGTCCCGCGACCCACACCAGCCGTTCGCCCGACCATAGGAACGGCACGCGGTCGCGCAGCCACGGCGGCACGCCCTGCTCCTGCAGCAGGTCTTTAACGTGGCGACGCGGACGCGCGGCGTCCGGTTGCAATTTCTCGCCGCCGCGGCGCATCCGCAACGTCACTGGCTTGGCGAGCAAGGCGTCGAGCGCAATGCCCGCGCCGCGCCGCCGCCGCATTTCCAGCGCGGCGTGCAGTTCCGGCACCGCCAGCCGGCGCTCGTCGCGCCAGCGCCGCGAAAAATCCGCCAGTAGCGGGGATTCCAGCGGCGACGGCGCGACCACATGCAACGCGCCGGCATAACGGCGCAAGGTCATGCCGCCCACGTTGATGCACACGCGCGCGTCCACCTTGGCAGTCAGCACCTGACGCAATGCTTCGTGCAAGCGGCGCGCGTCCGGCATCAGCACGGCTTGTGAGGCGAGAAAGTAACGCAGCAGATTGCGCGCACGCGCGTCCGGCAGCCGCTGCAACGCCGCCACGGCCAGCGTGCCACTGATCGGACTACCCGCATCAACCGAACCGTCGATAGCCGCCAGCGTATCCAGCAGTTGCACGGCTTCGCCCAGATGTTCGGCGGCGCGGCACAGCGTCGCGCGATACGCCGGCACGCGCGTTTCGAGGCGCGGCATGATCTCGCGGCGCAGAAAATTGCGCAGATAATAGATGTCATCGTTGCTGTCGTCCGTCACCCACGACAGGCCGCGCGCCGCCGCGTAGGCCTCGATCTCGCGCCGGGTCACGCCGAGCAACGGCCGCAGCAACCGCAGTCCCGGACGAATCGGATCCTCGCGCATCGCCGGCATGGCGGCGAGACCCTTGACCCCCGCGCCGCGCAGCAACTGCAACAGCACGGTTTCTGCCTGATCGTCCTGATGCTGAGCCAACAGCACATGGTCGGCAGGCTGCGCGCGGTAGGCCGCGTAACGCGCCGCGCGCGCCGCCGCCTCGATGCTGTCGCCGCGCGCCACGGTGACCTTCACCACGCGCAACGGCACACCGCGCGAGCGGCAAAGCCGCCGGCAAAAGCGCGCCCATTCCCCGGCGTGCTCACTCAATTGATGATTGACGTGTATCGCGCTGATACGCCAGTCATGACGCGCCGCCAGCGCGACTACCACATCCAGCAGCACCACGGAATCGGCGCCGCCGCTCAAACCGACGCACATGCGCGCGCCGCGATCCACCCGCGCGCTCAGCTCGCGCTCCACGTGGCGCGCGAATGGTTCCGCTGCAGGGAGCTTGTGCGGGGGCTTTGCCCTGGAAACTTGACTGGCCACGGCGGCGCGATGCGCTTATTTGCTTGCGACTTCCTTGAACTTGCCGTAGCTCACCAGCTTTTCAAAGCGGGCCGCCAGCAGCTCGTCCACGGATTTGTCGCGCAACTGACGCCAGGTATCCGTCAGCGCTTTTTTCATCAGTTGCATCATCGCGTCGGGGTCGCGATGCGCGCCGCCCAGCGGCTCGTTCACCACCTTGTCGATCAGGCCCAGCGCTTTCAGGCGCGTCGCGGTAATGCCGAGTATCTCGGCGGCCTCGGAGGCTTTGTCCGCGCTCTTCCACAAAATCGCCGCGCAGCCTTCCGGTGAAATCACTGAGTAGGTCGAGTATTGCAGCATCAGCGTCACGTCACCCACGGCAATCGCCAGCGCCCCGCCAGACCCGCCTTCGCCAATCACGCTGCAGATGATCGGCGTCTTGAGTTCCGACATCGCATATAGGTTGCGGCCAATGGCTTCCGACTGCCCGCGCTCTTCCGCTTCCACGCCCGGATACGCACCCGGCGTGTCGATAAACGTGAACACCGGCAGATTGAATTTCTCCGCCAGCTTCATCAACCGCAGCGCTTTGCGATAGCCTTCCGGCTTGGGCATGCCGAAGTTGCGCATCGTGCGTTCTTTGGTATCGCGGCCCTTTTGATGCCCGATCACCACCACGTTTTGCTCGTTAAAGCGCGCCATGCCGCCGACGACCGCCGGATCATCGCCATACGTGCGGTCACCGTGCAATTCCTCGAAGCCGGTAAAGATACTGTTGATGTAATCGAGCGTATAGGGACGCTGCTGATGCCGCGCCACCTGCGAGATTTGCCACGCCGTAAGTTTGGCGTAGATATCCTTGGTCAACGCCTGACTCTTTTTCGTGAGCTTAGCGATTTCATCCGAAATATCCAGTGCCGAGTCGTCCTGCGCAAAGCGCAATTCTTCAATGCGCGTTTCGAGTACTTCGATCGGCTTTTCAAACTCGAGAAAGGTCTGTTTCATGGGACGTAATGATACATCACGCGTAAGGCGTGAAGCGTGAGGCGTGAGGCGTGAAAAATCAGTCGATCGGCGCCATCCCGCGCCCTACGCCCCACACGCATCACCCCTCACCCCTCACCCCTCACGCCTCACGCCTCACGCAGTATTAATACCAAGCCACATCCGAGCCGCGCGGATCACTGGCGGCTTCGGCAACACCGGTTTTTTTCGATTTGAACACCGCCTGCATATTGCCCCATTGGCGCGTGCCTTGCTGAATCACATGGCCTTTGCCCTGCAACGCCGCGCGCCATTCGGCGCTGAAACCCGCGGGCTCCACTTCAATGCGATCCGGCCAGAACTGATGGTGGTAGCGCGGCATCGCCACCAGCCTTTGCAAATCCACCTCCGGCACGCGCAAATGTTCCAGCACGCCCAGCAGCACCATGCTGATGATGCGCGAGCCGCCCGGCGCGCCGAGAATCAACACGCCGCGTTCGTCTTCGACAAACGTGGGCGTCATGCTCGACAGCGGACGCTTGCCCGGCGCAATCGCATTGGCCTCGCTGCCACGCAGCCGGTAGCTGTTGGGCAGATCGGCGCGCAGCGTGAAATCATCCATCTCGTTGTTGAGCAAGACGCCGGTGCCTTTGGCCACCAGACCCGATCCAAAAATCCAGTTCACCGTGAGCGTCGCGCCGACGCGATTGCCCGCCGCGTCGATCACCGAAAAATGCGTGGTGTTGTAGCTCTCGGCTTTCTCGCCTTGCGGCGCGCCGAGACTGTCGCTGGCCGTAGCCGCCCTCGGCGAAATTGATGTAACTAATTGTTTAATATGGTTTTTATCTACAAGCGCCGCCACCGGCACTTTAACGTGATCCGCATCGCCCAACTGGATGCGATCACGAAACACGCGCCGCAGTACTTCTGCGATGGTGTGCGCGGATTCGGCGTCTGACACCCCCGCCAGTTTCAAATGTTCCAGCATACCGAACGCCTGCGTCAGCCCGATGCCGCCGGCGGAGGGCAACGCCGCCGAGGTAATCGTCGCGCCGCGATACGTCACGCGCATCGGCGCGCGCTCCACCACGCGATACTTTTCCAGATCGGACAACTGCCACGCGCCGCCCGCCGCGTTGACCGTATCCACCAGCGCGCGCGCCACCGGCCCGGTATAAAAACCCGGCACGCCCTCAGCCGCCAATCGTGACAGCGTCTGCGCCAGCTCCGGCTGCTTCAACACATAACCTTTCGTCAGCGCCTGCCCGTCGGCGAGAAAAATCCGCGACGCTTCCGGCAGCTTGCGCAACACCGCTTCGCGAATTTTCGCGATGCGCGCGTAGCGACCGTCTACCGCAAAGCCATCGCGCGCGAGTGTGATGGCAGGGGCCAGCGTATCCGCGAGCGGCAACGTGCCGTAGGTGCGCGCCAGATGCACCAATCCCGCCGGCGTACCGGGTATGCCCGACGCCGTGCCCCCCTGCATGGTCGCGCCTTTCACCGGATTACCCGTCACATCGAGATAGTGCTCGCGCTTCACGCCCGCGGGCGCGGTCTCGCGCGCGTCGATCATCACCTGCTTGCCGTCCGCCACGCGATGCAAGAGAAAAAATCCGCCGCCGCCCAAGCCCGACGAATACGGCTCCACCACCGCCAGCGCAGCCGCCACCGCCGCCGCCGCATCAAAGGCATTGCCGCCGCGTTTCAGAATTTCATATCCCGCTTCGCTTGCCAGCGGATGTGCCGATGCGATGGCCGCAGTCTGCTGCGCGCATGCCTGCGTGAAAGCCAGCGACGCAAACAGCAGCCCGACGCAGAAAATACGTAAGTATTTGTTTTTATTGATAATTTTAATCACGCCTCTTTCACCCGAAACCACGCCGCATATAACGCCGGCAAAAAGGTCAACGTCAGCACCGTGGCGAACAGCAATCCGCCCATGATCGCCACAGCCATCGGTCCCCAAAAATCGCTGCGTGTGAGCGGGATCATCGCCAAAATCGCCGCTGCCGCTGTCAGCATGATGGGGCGGAAACGACGCACCGTCGAGCCGATGACGGCTTCCCACGGCGCTTTGCCCGCAGTGATGTCCTGCTCGATTTGGTCAACCAAAATCACAGAGTTTCTCATGATCATGCCCGACAGCGCGATCACGCCGAGCATCGCCACAAACCCGAACGGAATGTGAAACAGCAGCAGAAAAAACGTCGCGCCAATCAAGCCCAGCGGTGCCGTGAGCAACACTAAAAAGGTGCGGCTGATACTCTGCAACTGAATCATCAACAGCGTAATCGTCACGAAGATCATCAGCGGCATCACCGCCGCCACCGAGGCCTGCCCCTTCGCGCTTTCTTCCACCGCGCCGCCGATATCGATGTAATAACCGGCCGGTAGCTTGGCGCGCA
>CANIID010000280.1 GCA_947467315.1 Betaproteobacteria bacterium
GTGGAGGGCGTCGATGTGGTTCACGTCGGAGCGAATGATTTGCTCACCGCGATGGGCAAGCCCGGCAGCTTTGTTAGCACGCAGTACATCGCCGCATTGGAGAAAGTCATCGCGGCGTAAAAAAGTCGGCAAGGTGCCGGGTGTGGGCGGCGATCGCGATCGCGCGCGTCAAGTGGAGTGCATCCGCAAGGGCATGCGTTTTGTCACCACCAACAGCGAGATTGCGTTTATCCTCGCCGAGGGTTCACGTGTGACGGGTGAGTTGCGCACCGCGCTGGCGTAGTGACCGAGTGTGGTATAGGCACGTTGAAATTTTTTCCGGAAGGAATGGGATGAGCAATAAACAGCAGCGGTCATGGCTGGTGGTTTCGATGTCTAACGCCGATGCGCTTGCGCAGGCGGTGCAGTCTGGCGCGGATGTGGTCGTACTCGACCTGGTTGAGTTTGTGCGCGATAACCAAAAGCCCGCCGCCAGAGAAAAAATTCGCGCCGCCATCGATAGCGTGTGCGCGGCTGGCAAGCAAGTGTTCGCGCAAATCGATCCGCAAAACCACGAAGCCGATTTGAGCGCCTGCGCGTGGCCGGGCTTGAGCGGCGTGGTGGTGTCTCGTGCGGAAGTGGCTTCGCAGATCGAGAAAATATGTAAGTATTTGTTTTTATGGGAAAAAGAGCGTGGCTTGTCAGCCGGTTCCACTGGCATGGTGCTGGCGCTTGAAACCGCACGCGGCAATCAGGATGCGTACGAAGTCGCCACGGCGAGCAAGCGTGTTTGCGCGCTAACGCTGGGCCGCGCTGATCTCGCGATGGATTTGCGCCCCGAGCCGTCCGGTGAAATTCATCTGATGCCGTATTTGATGGAGCGGCTGGTTATCATCGCGCGCGCGATTGGCGTGACGCCGCTGGGCGCGTGGTGGCGCGCGCCGGATCGCGGCTTGCTGGCCACAGCCGAGAACACCTTGCACGCCGCGACGCGCGGGCGCGCTGTGGGGTTCAAAGGATCACTGTGTTTGCGCGCCGATCAAATCGAACCGCTGAATAAAATCTACGCGTAGGAATCACAATGGCACAACAGAAAGTTCGTCGCTCCGGATTAACCATGCCCATCGTCACGCCGCGTTTTGTCGATCAGGCGTGGCGGCGCGGCTGTGATTTCGTCACCCTCGATCTTGAAGACTCGGTGCCGCAAGACCGCAAGGCCTACGCGCGCACGCTGGTGAAAGAGTCGATACCGAAAGTGACGCGTGCCGGCACCGAAGCCTTCGTGCGTATTAATCACGAGCATCTGGAGGCGGATACTGAAGCCGCAGTGTGGCCGGGACTCACGCGCATCAAGTATCCGAAAACCGAAACCGCCGACGAGGTGCGCGCACTGGATGCACTGATCACGCGTTATGAGAAAGAACGCGGCATCCCGCCCGGTACGGTGGAAATCGACGCCGGCATCGAAACGGCGCTGGGCGTGACCAACGTGTATGACATCGCCGCCGCCAGCCCGCGACTCAGGGAATTCGGCGCCACCAACGGCGGCTACGATATGTCCCGCGACCTGGGCGTGGAAATGTTCGTGCCGTACGATCAGTTTGTGTATCTGCGCGGCGAGGCGGAACTGGCCACGCGCGCGCTGGGCCTCGGCGTGCGCGCCGCGCCCTTCATTGCCAACACCAGCGGCAGCGTCAGCGACGGCAGCCGCGCATTGCGCCTGGCCGAAGCCGCACGCGCGTGCGGCCTGCGCGTGGGCGGCGGCGGACTGAACCCGGCGGTGGTGGAATCGCACAACGTCGGCTACACGCCCTCGGCAGACGATGTGCGCGACGCGCATTGGGTGCTGGAGCAGTTTGAACGTGTGCAGGCGGGCAGCGAGCCGTGGCTCGAAGTCGAAGGCCGCGTGATTGATCGTTACGAGGCCGAACGCGCGCGCGGCACGCTGCAATGGGCCGAGTCGTGCGCGGCGCGCAATCGCGAGAAGGCCGAGGCGGTGGCACGGGTGCGGGTGCAGATTGAGCAGATGCAGGCGCAGCAGTAATGCGGTGTTGCCGCTACATTTTCAATCCCGTCGTTCCCGCGCAGGCGGGAACCCATAACACCGTGCCACTTGAGACACAGCACCCGCAACCTACCTTCCCCCAAGGGAAGGGGATACCCGCCTGCGCGGGAGTGATGGTTTTGGTCGGTGCAGCGTTTGCAGGTATTGCACAGGCGCAACTTCAAACCTACCCCACCCGCCCCATCCGCATCGTCGCGCCGTACGTGCCGGGTGGTGGCGTGGATTTTGTCGCGCGCACGCTCGCGGCCAAACTCACCGAGGTGATCGGCCAGCAAGTCATCGTGGAGAATCGCCCCGGCGGCGGCACCAACATCGGTTCCGAAGCGGTGGTGCGCGCCGCGCCCGACGGCTACACCGTGTTGCTCGGCGGCGTGCCCAACACCGCCAACATGACACTGTTCAAAAAGCCGCCGTACGACGTGGTAAAGGATTTCGCGCCGGTGAGCCAAACCACCATCGCGCCGAATATTCTCGCGGTGCATCCATCGGTGCCGGCACGTTCGGTGAAAGAGTTGATCGCGCTGGCAAAAACGCGGCGCGGCGAACTCACCTTTGCCTCGGCGGGCATCGGCAGCTCTAATCATCTGTCGGGAGAGATGTTCAGAATCATGGCGGCCATCGATATCATTCACGTGCCGTACAAAGGCGGCGGCGCGGCTGTCACCGACTTGCTGGCGGGGCAGGTGTCGATGTATTTCGGCACCACGCCGAGCACCATCCCCTTCGTGCGCACCGGCCGCCTGCGCGCGCTGGCGGTGACCGGCGCGCAACGCTCGCGCGCCGCACCGGATATCCCTACGATGTCCGAAGCCGCGCTGCCGGGCTTCGAGCAGTCCGCGTGGCACGGTATCCTCGCGCCGGCCGGCACACCCGCGGCCGTCGTCAACAAATTGAGTGCCGATGTGATTCGCGTGCTGCGCCTGCCGGAAATCATCGATCGCATGGCCGCGCAGGGTGTGGATACGATAGGCAATTCACCGGCGGAGTTCGCGGCGTTTATCAAACAGGATGTGGTGAAATACGAAAAGCTGGTGAAGTCGGCGGGGATCAAAATTGAATAAGCAGGATTTGTGTTAACCGGCGTTATTGGAAAGGCCGCATCGAAGGCCCCACCCCCATCCCAGCCTTCCCCCTGAAGGGGAAGGGGCTTCGTGGTTTGAAATGTGCCACGAAATTCCCTCCCCTTCAGGGGGAGGGCCAAGGTGGGGGTGGGGGCAACCCAACTTAGACATTTGAAAGAGAGTAACCATGAAAGGCGTAAATCAAGCAGTTCCCCATTCCACCGGCAGCGCGCCGCCCAAACTGGTCGCGCCCGGAAAAGCCGCCGACTGCCACATCCACATCTACGACGCGCGCTACCCATCGGCGACGCCGGTGATGGCGAACGCCACGGTGGCCGACTATCGCCTGCTGCAAAAGCGCATCGGGTTTGAGCGCGTGGTGATCGTCACGCCGCGCCATTACGTCACTGACAACACCGTTACCACTGATGCCATTAAGGAACTCGGCATCGACAACGCGCGCGGCGTGGGCGTGTTGCGTCCCACCGTCACCGACGCCGAACTGAAAAAACTCCACGACGCGGGCATCCGCGGCATCCGTTTCACCGTGGGCGATCCGCATACCGCCGTGGTGGCCATCGACATGATCGAGCCATTGGCGAAACGCATCGCCGATTACGGTTGGCACATTCAGCTCAACATGCCATACGACAAAATTGTCGAGCACGCTGCCATGCTGGGGCGCTTGCCCACGCCAGTCGTGTTCGATCACCTCGGCAAACCGCCGGAGGAGGAGGGCGTCAAGCATCCCTCGCACGCGGTGATACTCAATCTGCTCGATAAGCGCCGCGCCTGGGTGAAAATTTCCGGCGCGTATATGAACACGCTGGTGGGCCCGCCCACCTACGCCGACGCGACGCTGGTGGCGCAGGCGCTGGTCAAAGCCGCGCCGGAGCGTTGCGTGTGGGGCAGCGACTGGCCGCATCCGAGCCCGAAGGTCAAACCCGACGATGCGATTTTGTTTGATTTGCTTACCGTATGGGCGCCGGATGAAGCCACGCGCAATCGCATCCTGGTGAACAATCCGCAGGAACTCTACGGTTTTCCGAAATGAGCCTGCTGGTTCGACGTTCCAATTTGATGGTGTCTGCGGGTGACGCGGGCGCGGTGGCCAGCTCTTGGCGGCACAATGCCGATGCGGTGACGCTGGATATCACGGGCAATGCAAGTGCCCGCGAGTCGGTGAAAGCGTCCATCGCTACGGCGGCCAAAGGTGGCGCCGAAATCTTCGTGCGTGTGAGCAAAGCCTCGCTGCAGGCTGATCTCGAAGCCTCGGTGTGGCCCGGCCTGTGCGGCATCATGCTGCCGTGTGTCGAGTCGGCGGCGGAGGTTTCGCTGGCGGCTGAAATCATGGCGGCGCTGGAAAAGCAGCGTGGCATCGCAGCGGGCTCGCTGCAATTCATTCTCATGCTCGAATCCGCGCGTGGCGTGTGGGACATCCGGCCCATCGTCAAAGCCAATCCGCGTGTCACGCAAGCCGCGCTGGACGAACGCGCGCTGGCCGCTGACTTGGGCTTCACCCCGTTGCCGGAACTCGACCCGTTCGACTACGCACGGGGTCGTCTCGCCGTCGAAGCGACCGCAGCCAAAGTCGCCGCCGTCGGCATGGCGTATCCGCTTAGCGTGCAGCCGCGCGAGTTGCCGCATGCCGAACTGCACGAACTCGCCACCAAAGCCAAAAACCTCGGCATGAAAGGCGTGATCTGTCCGTACTCAAGCTGGGTCGCGCCGGTCAACGCCGCGTTCACGCCGACGCCGGAGCTGGTGGAATGGAACCGCCGCGTGCGTGAAGCCTTCGCGGTGGGCGTCGCCGCAGGTACCGCCGCGGTGCCGCTGGACGGCAAAATGATCGACGTGCCGGTGGATGAGTGGGCGATTGTGGTGCTGGCGATGGCGGAGGCTTGTGCGGCGCGCGATGCGCAGAAGCGGGCAGCGTTGGCGTTAGCGTAAAATCGAATTTTTATCACTGTCACATTTCAGGGAGACTCCCATGCAAAAGCAAGACATCAAGATTCGTTCCGTCGAAGGCAAGGACTTCGATTGTTATGTCGTCACGCCTGATGTGCAGGGCAAAGTGCCGGCGATTGTGCTCGCCTCGGCCGTGCATGGCGTAGATGGCGATATCCGCCGCATCGCCGATGAATTCGGCGCGGCGGGCTACCTTGTCGCCGCCCCCGACTTGTTCTGGCGCACGGTGCCGGGCCCGCTCTCGCGCACCGACGGCCGCACCAAGACGCGTTCGCAGCCGCGTTTGCCGGTGATTAAGTCGGGCGAAAACGATATGACGGATACGCTCAACGAACTGAAAAAAATGCCGCAGTTCAACGGCAAGGCAGTGGCGATGGGCTTTTGTTACGGCGGGCCGTACGCGTTGATCGGGCCGAAGCGTCTCGGTTACTACGGCGGCGTGTCGTGCCACGGCACGCAGCTCGGCGATTTTGTGCAGGAACTCGAAGGCACCACGCAACCGATCTCGATCATCTGGGGTGATCTCGATCATGCCGCGCCGCTCCCGGTGCAGGAGATGTATCGCGCGGTGCCCGCACGGCAAAAAAATGTCGATGTGCACATCATCCCCGGCGTGAATCACGGCTACATGATGCGAGAAAATCCCGCCGCGTTCGATCAGAAGACTTACGATCTGTCGATGGGACGCGCGCTGGCGATACTGAATGGGCTGCGTTGATTGCTTGCGGAAAAATATATTAAGTACTTGTTTTTAAATGGTTTATTTGTATCCCTGTGTGCGGCGTTCGCAGTCTGCGCGAACGCCGCGACTACATCGGTAACGCCTGCCTTTCCGGTCAAGCCTATACGTCTGCTCGTATCGGGTGTCGGCGGCGCTGGGGATTTTGCCGGGCGCTTGTTGGCCGCTGATCTCACGCAGCGCCTCGGTCAGCAAGTCGTTGTCGATAACCGGCCCGGCGGTGTGACGCCCGGTGAAATTCTCGCCAAGGCGCAACCCGACGGCTACACGCTGATGATGGTGGGCTTTGTCATCTGGCTCTCACCCTTCATGCGTGATCACGTGCCGTTCGATCCGGTGCGCGATTTCGCGCCGGTGTCGCTGGCGATCAGCTCACCGAATGTGCTGGTGGTGCATCCGTCGCTGCGCGTGAAATCGGTGCCGGAGTTGATCGCGCTCGCCAAACAAAAACCCGGTGCGTTGAACTACGCCACCTCCGGCGTGGGCAACTCCAATCACATCGCCGGCGAATTGTTCCGCTCTATGGCCGGCGTGGATATCGTGCGGGTGAATTATCGCGGTGCATCGCTGGCGCTGACCGACGTGGTAAGCGGCCGCGTGGAGCTGATGTTCGCCACCGCCAATGCATCGCAGCCGCATGTGAACGCCGGCCGCTTGATCGCGCTGGGGGTGACCTCCGCAAAGCCCTCGCCGGTGGCACCGGGCTTGCCGACAGTGGCAGCCGCCGGCGGAGCCGCAATGGCAGGCTACGAATCCGCTGCAACCATCGGCGTACTCGCGCGCGCCGGCACGCCGCCCCTCGTGGTGAACCTGCTGCATCGTGA
>CANIID010000281.1 GCA_947467315.1 Betaproteobacteria bacterium
CCGCGATACTGTCGAGCCTGCACGCCAGCATCGTCAAGGGCATGGCCGCGCCCGAAGCACGCAGCAAGGCCGCCAGCGACGGCTTTGAACTGATCGGCAACACGCCGGAACAATTCGCCGCGCAGATCAAGCGCGATATCGAGGTCGCCGGGCGGCTGGTGAAGGCGGCGAAGATCGAACCGCTGGATTAAGATCGTCATGAACAAAGAAATTCCCTCCCCCTTGAGGGGGGAGGGTTAGGGTGGGGGTGAATGGCCGCACGATGCGCAATTCTCACCCCCATCCCAGCCTTCCCCCGTCAAGGGGGAAGGGGTTTCTTTGAAAAGTAGTTGCAGCGCCTGTCAACAGTTCAACTCGAGGAAACACCACCCATGAAAATCTGCCGCTACAACACTGGTGATGCCGGCCTCATTGAAGGCGACTCCATCTATCCGCTGGGCGACGCGCTGGCGGCCACTGGCGTGGTGCGCGCCGGCGCAACAATGGCCGAGATTATCGATGCGCTCGCGAACCAGTCAGGTGCGGCAGCCGGGTTAGCCGCCGCGCGCAGTGGCAAGTCTCTGACGCTGGCGTCGGCCAAGCTGCGCGCGCCCATCATCAATCCGCCTGCCATCTGGGCAGCGGCGGCGAATTACCGCGCGCATCAGGCGGAAATGAAAGTGCGGGTGGGCGCGTATGACCGCACGCAATTAAGCGCCGACGATTTGATGGCCGAGGTATTCCTGAAACCGGCGTCTTCCATCATCGGCCCCAGCGGCACCGTCATACTGCCGAAAATTTCCAAGCACGTGGATTTTGAATGCGAGCTGTGCGCCGTCATCGGCAAGACCGCGCGTAATGTCTCGGCCGAGCAAGCACTTGATTATGTGTTCGGCTACACCCTGTGCTGGGACATCAGCATCCGCGACCCGTGGGGCGTCGGCGGCCGCCACAACACGCGCAACATTCGCAAGGGCTTCGATACGTTTTGCGGCGTCGGTCCGTGGATAGTCAGCAAGGACGAAATCCGCGAACCGCAGGATGTGCGCATCACCGTCGAGCAAAACGGCAAAACCGTGATGCAGGCGCACACCGGCGACATGATTAACGGCCTGCGCGATTTGATTCGTTTTCTGTCGAGCGTCACCACGCTGCAACCCGGCACGCTGATTACCACCGGCACGCCGGCGGGCGTGTCGAAGCTCGCGCCGGGCGACCACTTGAAAGGCACGATAGACGGCGTGGGTACGATGGAACTGAATGTGGAGGCCGAGCGGTGAACAACAACATCCTATCCATCGGCGCGGCGCTGCTTTCGCTTAGCGGGCTGGCCTGTCACGCGCAAAACTATCCCGCGAAACCGGTTCGCCTGCTGATCGGCTTCTCTCCCGGCGGCGGCGCGGACATCGTAGCGCGCAGTCTCACGCCGCGCATGACCGAGGCGCTGGGCCAGCAGGTCGTTGTCGAAAACCGCCCCGGCGCGAACGGCATCATCGCCGCGGAGGTGGCCGCCAAATCGCTACCCGACGGCTACACGCTGCTGATCGCGCCCGGCAATTACGCCTTCGCGCCCGCGATGGTGGCGAAGCTGCCGTTCGACATGACTACCGCGTTCGCGCCCGTCGGCCAGATCGCCGAAACGCCGTTGCTGGCCGTGGTGCATCCCTCATTGCCGGCGAGGAACATCGCGCAACTGCTTGCCCTAGCCAAATCACGTCCGGGGCAACTCAGCTATGCCTCCGGCGGCATCGGCGGCTCCGGGCACCTGGCCACGGAACTGTTGCGTTCGCTGACCCAAGTGGATTTGGTGCATGTGCCGTACAAAGGCAATGGCGCAGCGATAACCGATTTGATCGGCGGCCAGGTGTCGATGTGTTTTTGCACGCTGCCCTCGGTGATTACGCACGCCAGGAGCGGGCGGTTGCGCGCGCTGGCCGTCACCACCGCGAGACGCTCCGCCGCCGCGCCGGACATTCCCACGCTGGCAGAAGCCGGCGTGAAAGACTACGACATGAGCCAGTGGTACGGCCTGCTCGCGCCCGCCGGCACGCCCGCGGCGATCATCGAACGGCTGAATGCCGAAGTCGGCAAGGCGCTGAATCACCCTGAAACGCGCAACCGCCTGCAAGGCGAAGGGGCCGAACCGGCGGGCGGTACGGCGCAGGCGTTCGGCGCGTTTTTCAGAGCGGAAATCGCGAAATGGACGCGCGTGGTGCAGAAGGCGGGGATACGGGCGGAGTAAAACGTAGGGCGGAAAAGCGCAGCGCCTTCCGCCGTTGGCCAGTTTCCACGTGAGGCTGGCGGAAGGCGCTGCGCTTTTCCGCCCTACGAAAATCGGTGTTAATCCGCCTTCGCCCCCGACTCCTTGATCACCTTCGCCCATTTGCTCACCTCAACCTTGATGTAGGCGGTGAATTGATCCGCGGTGTTGTTGACCGGATCAAACCCCAGCACCGACAGCCGTTCTTTCGATTCCGGCATCACCACAATCGCGGCGATGCTTTTATTCAATTTATCCACGATGGCCTTGGGCGTGCCCGCAGGCGCAAAAAAAGCGATCCAGGTGTAATCCTCATAACCGGGGAAGCCCTGCTCGGCCACGGTGCCGACATCCGGCAGCGACGGCATGCGTTGCAAGCTGGTAACGGCGATTCCGCGGATGCGGCCGGACTTGATCAGTTGCACCGACGGCGGCATGGCGGTCAAACCAATCGGCACCTGATTGGACGCGGTGGCAAGTATCGCGGGCATGGCGCTGCTGTAGGGCACATGCTCGATGTTAAGACCCGCCATCAGCTTGAGCAGCCGCTCGCCGGTCAGATGCGGCGTACTGCCCGCGCCGGCTGAGCCATATTGCAGTTTTTGTTTTTTGCCGAGGGCGATCAGTTCAGTCAGGTTTTTGGCGGCGGTATTCGGATGAACGAAAATAATGTTCGGGCTGGTGCCGGCGTTGATGATCGGCGCGAAATCCTTGAATGCGTTGTAGCCGGGGTCTTTGTAAAGACTGTAAGCCGCCGCGTACTGGCTGCTGTTGCACAGCAGCGTGTGGCCATCGGGCGTGGCGCTGACAGCGATGCGCGTGGCCAGTGTGCCGCCCGCACCGCCACGATTGTCGATCACGATGGATTGCCCCAACTGATCGGACAATTTTTGCATTACCACGCGCGACATGATGTCGATCGGGCCGCCTGCGGCGCCCGCCGCCAGCACGCGGATGGTTTTGCTGGGCCATGTTTCGTTGGAAGGGGCAGCGAAGTTCGACGTGCTGCACAGGGTCGTTACGGCTGCTGCAACGGCTATCCAATTCGCGCGCATGAATTCTCCCCTCCGGTGATCGGCTGATCGATATGATCCCTGTGGGCATTGTATGCCAGCTTTGGGCGGGTTTGACACTGGGAGTGCGATCCCGTGTAATGGCCAAAATCGGAGGTCTCAATGAGACGGCGCTATATCGCGGCATTTGCATCAACCCTACTACTCGCGGCGCCCGCGCTCGCCCAAACCAAGCACACGCGCCCCATTCGCCTGATCGTGCCTTACGTGCCCGGCGGCGGCTCCGACACCATCGGGCGCATCCTCGCGCCCTACCTCACCGACGAATTCGGCCAGCAAGTGGTGATCGACAATCGCGGCGGCGCCAACAGCACCATCGGCACGCACCTGATCGCGCGCGCGGCGCCCGACGGCCACACCTTCGGCATGATCGATTCCGCGTTCGTGATTAACCCTGCCGTACAGGACAAACTTCCTTACGACACGCTAAAAGATTTCACGCCGATGGCGATGGTGCGCGCCGCGCCGCTGGTGTTGCTGGTACATCCGTCGATGCCGGTGCAAACGCTCAAGGAGTTCATCGCTTACGCGAAAGCGCGGCCCGGCAAACTCACCTACGGCTCGGCGGGCACCGGCTCAGGTCAGCACATGGCCGGTGCGCAATTTCACAAAGCCGCCGCGCTCGACATTATTCACGTGCCGTACAAAGGCAGCGGACAGGCGATGGCCGATCTGCTCGGCGCGCAAATCGCGCTGATGTACATCACGCAAAGCGTCGCCAATCCGCACATCGCCGGCGGCAAGTTGCGCCCGCTCGCCATCAGTGCCGCCAAGCGTTCACGCTTCAACCCGGACGTGATTACCTTTGCCGAGGCGGGTTTTCCGTCGGTGAATTCGGTCACTATCAACGGCATCATCGCGCCCGCCGGCATGCCGCGCGATGTGGTGCAGCGCGTGAATGCGCTGATCGTGCGCCTGTTAAAAAGCCGTGAGCTGGAAAAGAAACTGCCCGATCTGGAAACCGAGGGCGAGCCGTTGTCAGCGGAACAATTCGGTGCGTGGATCAGGGCTGAAGTGGAGAAGTGGCAGAAAGTGCTGAAATAATGTAAGTATTTGTTTTTAAACAAAATTAATACACTACAGTGCCGCCACAATCGCATCACCCATCTGGCTGGTGCTCGCAGAGCCGCCCAGATCACTCGTCACCTGTTTCGCTTCGGCGATGATTTTATCCATCGCCGCATCGATCAGCGCCGCTGCGTTCACCGCTTTAACCTCGCCATGTTTGCGCCCCAACCATTCGAGCAGCATCTTGCCCGACATAATCATCGCAAACGGATTGGCAATACCCTTGCCCGCGATATCGGGCGCGGAGCCGTGCGTGGCCTGCGCCATCGCCTGACGCTCACCCACACACAGGCCCGGCGCAAGCCCCAGCCCGCCGACCAGCGCAGCGCCTTCGTCGGTGAGTATGTCACCGAACAAATTGGTGGTCACCACCACGTCGAACTGCTGCGGCTTTAACGCAAGCTTCAGCGCGAAGCTGTCCACCAGCACGTCTTCAATGGTGCAGTCCGGAAAATCCTTCGCCACCTTGTGGCACTCTTCGGCGAACATGCCGCACACCAGCTTGTAGGTCGGCGCTTTATGCACCGTGGTGACTTTTTTGCGCGGGCGCGTGCGCGCGATCTCGAACGCGGCGCGCGCCACGCGGTTCGCGCCCTTGCGCGTCACCACGCGCATGCCTATCGAAATCTCGTCATTGGGCCGGAACTCGCCGTTGCCCGCCACCACCACGCCGCTCGACTGCAAGCCCTCGGTGACTTCGCGCAGAAACACGATGTCCACGCCCTTGTGCAGCGATTCGATATTGGCGTACGACTTCACCGGCTTAACACTCGCAAACAAATCAAAGCGCTTGCGAAAATCCGGCTTCGCCCACGTGGGATCGTTGCGCGGATACATACTGTGGCCGATAGGCCCCATCAGCCAGCCGTCGAGCGTGGCGACCGCATCCACGGTGCTCTGCGGCATGGTCAGCCCCTTGGCTTCATGCGACTTGCGTCCTATCGGCAGCGGCCGCCAGTCGAGTGGCAGCCCCGTTTTGGCCGCGGCTGCTTGCATCACCTTCACCGCTTCGGGCACGACTTCCAACCCGATATCGTCGCCCAATAAAATTCCGACTTTCAGCATAGTCCCCTCCATTGCTGGAGTTTATGGCAGAAATTGCAAGCTATCTACCACCGTTTGCATGGCATCGAGCGCGGGCGTAGCATGCACCATCCAAACTTCCCGAACCTAGGAGACATCCCATGAGCGCCACGCTATTTCACTTTTCCTTTGCCGTAGACGATCTCGACAAAGCGCGCAAATTTTACGGCGAGATTCTGCAATGCCCCGAAGGCCGCAAGCTCAAAGGCCGGGTGGACTACAACTTCTTCGGTCATCACATCGTGGCGCATCTCGCGCCCGAAGACGTGGTCGGCGACAAAGGCCGCAAGATCGGCGGCGCGCTGTCCACGCCGCTGCGCCACTTCGGCGTGGTGATGACGCTCGATGATTTTCAGAAAACCGCCGCGCGCGCGGAAAAGCTCGGCGCGCAATGGATCAACAAGCCCAGCAACACGCAACCCGGCACGGTGCGCGAGCAAATGCTGATGACGCTGAGCGACGGCTGCGGCAATGCCATCGAGTTCAAGGGTCTGACCGATATCGCGAATGTGTATGCGGTGAGAGAGAACGAAACGGCGACCGCTTAAATCGAAGCGCGCCACCGACGAGGGTTATTCCATTTCTATTTCAATGGAATTGGTATTACGCGGCGTACGCGAGCGACTCATCAATACGACCGTCTTCCCTGACCGTCTCCAGCCGCACGTCAAATCCCCACAGCCGCTCCAGGTGCTTTAACACTTCGCCCGCCTCGCCCTGCGCCAGCGGGCGGTCGCGCTGCATCTGGTGTACGAGGGTCAGCGAGCGGTCGCCTTCCTTGTCGAAACGCGCCACCTGGATGTCGGGCACCAGGTTGTCGCGCTTGTGCTGTTCGGACAGAAGCTGGCGCACGCGTTTGTAACCGTCGTCGTCATGGATGCTGTCGATGGCCAGCGTCGGCTGCTGCTGGTGATCAGCGACCGCGAACAGATGATAATCGCGGATCAGTCTCGGCGACAGGTACTGCGCGATGAACGATTCGTCCTTGAAGTTGCGCATGGCGAAATCCAGCACCTTCAGCCAATCGGCGCCGGCGATCTCCGGAAACCAGCGCCGGTCTTCCGCCTCGGGCTTTTCGCAGATGCGGCGCAAATCCTGCATCATTGAAAATCCGAGCGCATACGGATTGATGCCGCCGTAGCCGGGCTGATCGAAACCG
>CANIID010000282.1 GCA_947467315.1 Betaproteobacteria bacterium
GCGATATCGCGTTTGTGGTCGTCCCGGGCGATTTCGTTCAGGCACACTTTGACCGCCTTTAGTGTGAGCGGTGCATTGATGCCGATGGTTTTGACGTAGTTGGCGACGTAGTCTTCAAGCTGATCCACCGGCAGCACGCGATTGACGAGGCCCATGTCTTTGGCTTCCTGTGCGTCGAACTGGCGCGCGGTGTAAAAAATTTCCGCCGTGTTGGCCGGGCCGACGAGATCGGTGAGGCGCTTTAATGCGGTGTACTTGTAGCCCACGCCGAGTTTGCCGGCAGGAATGCCGAAACGTGAATCGTCGGAGCAGATGCGCAAGTCGCAGGTGAGCGCGGTGCCGAGGCCGCCGCCCATGCAAAAGCCGCGAATCATGGCGATGGTGGGCTTCGGGCAGTTCAACAATTTTTGCGCGATGGTGACCGACACCTTGTTGTATTCGGCAACCATTTCGGGGTTCGCGCGCTTTTCCTTGAACTCACTGATGTCCGCGCCCGACACGAACGCTTTGTCGCCCGCGCCTTTCAACACGATGACGCGTATTGCGGGATCAGCGATGAAATCATTCAGCGCAATGTCGAGGCCCAGCCACATGTCGAACGACATCGCGTTGCGCTTGGCGGGATTGTTGAAGGTGATCCAGCCAGCGGCGCCGTCTTTGTGTGCGATGAGTTTTTCGGTATTAGTGGTGATATTCATGACGATCCTTAAAAGTGGTTTAAAAACATGTAGTTACTGTGTGCCATGCGAGCGTGAGTCTGGGCGCTCGGGAATTTTCAGATTGTATGCGTTTGACGCGCGGGCGCAAACACGGCTGCGGTATAGTTGCGCCGAATCGAATTTAAATCGTTTGTTACCAGGAGCAGTCATGTTCAGTCTCAAAGGCAAAGTCGCACTCATCACCGGTTCCACCAAAGGCATCGGCAAATCCATCGCCGAAGAAATGGCCAACGCAGGCGCGAAAGTGGTGATCTCCAGCCGCAAGGCCGATGCCTGCGATGCGGTGGCGGCGGAATTCACCGCGCGCGGGCAAGAGGCGCTGGCGGTGCCGTGCAACGTCGGCGACAAGGCGGCGGTGCAAAATCTCGTCGATACCGTGATGAAAAAATGGGGCCGCATCGATTGCCTGGTGTGCAACGCGGCGTCGAATCCGCACTTCGGGCCGCTGACCACCGCGTCGGACGAAGTGTTCGACAAAATCATGTCCACCAACGTCAAGAGCGTGTTCTGGCTCGCCAACATGGTGTTGCCGGCGATGGGCGAGCGCGGCGAAGGCGGCTCGATGATTATTATTTCCAGCATCGGCGCGCTGCGCGGCAGTCAGGTGCTGGGGTTGTATGGCACATCAAAAGCAGCCGAGGCTGGTCTCGCGCGCGCGCTGGCCGTGCAGTGGGGGCCGAAGAATATCCGCGTGAATACCATCGCGCCGGGTCTGGTGAAAACGGATTTCGCCAAAGCATTGTGGAGCGATGAAACACGGCGTAAATCACGTGAAGCCTCCACGCCGCTGCGGCGCATCGGCGAGCCAAAAGACATCGGCGGCGTGGCGGTGTTTCTCGCGTGCGAGGCGGGATCGTTTGTGACCGGGCAGATGATTGTGGCGGATGGCGGGGTGACGATTTCGGGGTCGTAGAAGTGAAACCAAACATGGATAATCCAATGATCGCTCGGTCAACGCTGTTGTTCGCGCTAGTGGCTATCGCATCGTCCGCGGGGGCACAAACTTACCCCAACAAATCCGTCCGCTTGGTTCTCCCCTTCGCCCCCGGCAGCGCGGTCGATGTGCTCGCGCGCCACTATGCGCAAAAAATGTCGGAGCAATGGAAGCAGCAGGTGGTGGTCGACAACCGCACGGGCGCCAATGGCATCATCGGCATGGAGGCCATCGCGCGTGCGGCGGCGGATGGCTACACCATTGGTATGGGTAACGTGGCCACGCTGGCGATCAATCCGCATCTTTACAATAAGCTGCCGTATGACTCGCTGAAGGATTTCGCGCCGGTGTTGTTGTCCGCCGAGATCAACAACTGTCTCGCGGTGCATCCCTCGGTGCCGGTGACCAACGTCAAAGAATTGATTGCGTTTGCCAAGGCGCGTCCCGGCCAGTTGAATTATGGCTCCGGCGGCGTGGGCAGCGCGCAGCATATTCCGATGGAAATGCTGAAGGCCATGACGGGGATCAACGTCCTGCATGTGCCGTACAAAGGGCTGGCGGCGGCGTTTAACGACGTGCTCGCCGGACAGATTCCGATGATGGTTCCCGGGCTGGCGACGGCGTTGCCACATGTGAACAGCGGCAAGCTGCGCATATTGGCTACCACGGGGGCGAAGCGCACGGCGGCAACACCGCAGATTCCCAGCGTCGCCGAAGCCGGCGTGCCGGGCTATGACTTTGATTCGTGGACGGGTTTTTTGCTGCCCGCGGGCACGCCTGCGGATACGGTGGCGCGCGTGAATGCCGAGACGCTGCGGGTGACGCGTTTGCCTGAGACGAAAGATCGGCTGTCGGCGCTGGGCTTTGCCTTGATCGGCAGTACGCCGGCGGAGTTCGGCGAATACATCCGTGCGAACATCGCGCGGATTGGGCCGGTGGTTAAGGCGGCGGGGATTAAGCCGGAGTGAACGCTGGCGTGAGTTCGGGCTGGCGTTAGTCGCTGTTATATTCGCTGCAGGTCATTCGTAAGGCACGGGTTGCACGCGTCGATACCGGCCCCTCACCCTACCCTCTCCCCGCAAGCGGGGAGAGGGGATTTCTTTGTGTATTCTCGGACTAATGGAAAAACAACACCGCAACGTACTCGTACTCTCCGCCTGTCAGGCGACGCTGCAAACCGGCGGCGTGACGCTGGTGATGATCACCGGGTTGTCGGGTCTGGCGCTGGCGCCCAACCCGGCGTTTGCCACCGTGCCGCTCACGGGCTACGTGCTGGGCTCCGCGATGTCCACCGTGCCGGCTTCGATGCTGATGAAAGCCAACGGCCGCCGTGCGGGGTTTCAAACCGGCACCGGTATCGGCGTGGTCGGCGCGGCGCTGTGCGCGTTGGCGATTTACCTGGCGAATTTCTGGCTGCTGTGTTTCGGCATGATGGTGATGGGTTGTTACACCGCGTTCGGCAAGTATTACCGCTTCGCCGCTGCTGACGTGGCGCAGCCGAGTTTTCGCGCCAAGGCGATTTCGCTTACGCTGGCGGGCGGCATCGTCGGCGGCTTTGTCGCGCCGGAAATGGCCAAGCGCACCAAGGATTTGTTTGTCGATCATGTGTTTCTGGGTTCGTATTTGTCACTGATGGTGGTGTGCTTGGTGGCGGCGTTGCTGCTGGTGTACCTGGATATTCCGCAATTGTCGGAAAAGGATCGCAAAGAGGGCGGGCGCCCGATACGCGAGATCATGCGTCAGCCGGTGTTTATTGTGGCGGCGCTGGCCGGGGCGTTGTCGTACGGCATCATGAATTTGTTTATGACCTCCACGCCGCTGGCGATGCGCGCGCACGATCACCATTTCAATTCGGCGGCGTTCGTGTTGGAGTGGCATGTGGTGGGCATGTACGGGCCGTCGTTTTTTACCGGCTCGCTGATTCAGAAATTTGGCGTGCTGAAAGTCATCATCGCCGGCATCGCCCTGTTGGTCGGCGCGGTATTGTGCGGTCTGGCGGGCACCGGCGTGATCAATTTCTGGTTGGCGCTGTTTATCCTCGGCGTGGGCTGGAACTTCATGTATGTCGGCGGCTCTGCGCTACTGACCGAGTGCCACACGCCCGCCGAGCGCGCCAAAACGCAGGCGGCGAATGATCTGATGGTGTTTTGCACCATGGCGGTGTCGTCGATGTCGTCGGGCATGCTGCTGACGATGAGCGGCTGGCATGCGGTGAACTACGGCACGATACCGTTCTTGTTGCTCGCGCTGGGCTTCACGCTGTGGTTGATGTGGCTGCGCCGCAATGGCAACAGCGGCGTCGCGCCCGTGGTTGAGGCGACACGCCAGGCCTGACGCGGCACTGTCGTTAAATCTTTGTAACGCCGGTGTTTAGCGATTTTTTCGTAAATTATTGTTGTTTCATAAGTTGTTGTTTTTAAACATAATTTATGGGATTCCCTAGATATCTCTGTGCGCTTGTAACCAAGTGCATGGAACTGCGTTAATGGATCAGCGACTAAGAGTGAGGTGTCGCGAAGGGTGATGCTGGTGAATTCTAAAAAAGGAACCACAATGTTCGGAAAAGTCGCACAGCTTGGAACGATGTTGACGATGGTGATTACGGCAACAAGTGCCGTGTATGCGCAGACGGCCACAGATGCGCCCGCAAAACCGACAGCCGCGCCTGCTGCAATTGAGACTTCGGCACGCGCGCAATCCACGCCGGATGCGCTGGTGAAATCGACGGTGGACGAAGTCCTCGGTGTGATTAAAACCACCAAGGACAAGCGCGCACTCAATGAAGTGGTTGAGAAAAAAGTACTGCCGAATTTCGATTTTGGCGCGATGACGCGGTTGGCGGTCGGCCGTCACTGGCGTGAGGCCTCGCCGGCGCAGCAGAAATCGCTGGAGAACGCGTTTCGCTCGTTGCTGGTGAACACCTACGCGACCGCGCTGTCGCAATCGACCACGGCGGATCAAAGCGTTGAAGTGCGTCCGTCGCCGGTGAAGCCCGCAGATGACGACGTGACGGTCAAAACCCTGGTCAAGGAAACCGGGCGCAAGGCCATCGCCATCGACTACCGCATGGCGAAGGCGACAGGCGGCTGGATGGTGTACGACGTGGTGGTGGAGAACCTGAGCCTGGTGACCAACTATCGCGGCACCTTCAACTCCGAGATCGGCAAATCGGGCATTGATGGTTTGATCAAATCGCTGGAAGCGAAGAACAAGCACAACGCCGAGGGTTGATCCTCCATCGGCGGCAGCCGATGACACGAACGGGACTCTGCGGAGTCCCGTTCGCTTTTTGAACGCCCGGTTGTGCGGTGCCGCGTGTTGGCCTAGCATGGCTGCATGTGCCATTTCCCGTGCAAGGCTTCGCGGTCATACACCCGGTCGTATGCGCTGGGTGTACTGGCGCTGCTGGTCAGTGGCGGCGCGTGCGCGCAGACCGCGTACCCCGAAAAGGCCATCCGCCTAGTGGTCGGTTTCCCATCCGGCGGCCCGACGGATATCGCCGCGCGCCTGCTGGGCCAAAAATTCGCCGATGCGTGGGGCAAGCCGGTGGTGATTGATAACGCGTCCGGCGCGGCGGGCAGCATCGGCGCAGATCGCGTGGCGAAAGCCACACCGGATGGCTATACGCTCGGCCTCTCCAGTTCAGCGCCGCTGGTGACCAATCCCAGTCTGTCGAAGCTGGCCTACGACCCGGTGAAGGATTTCGCGCCGGTGTCGCAGGTGTCAGTGTCGCCGTACGTGCTGGCGGTGCACAACGCGGTGCCGGCCAAGAGCGTCAAGGAGTTTCTGGCGTTGGCCAAGGCGCAGGCCGGTGAATTCACGTTTGCGTCCGCCGGCAGCGGCAGCGCGCCGCATCTGGCGGCAGAATTATTCAAGTCCGTGGCGGGGATCGACATTCGGCACATTCCCTACAAAGGCACGGTGGCCGCGATCCCGGATCTGCTGGGCGGGCGCGTGACGATGACTTTTGGCAACACCGTGGTGGTGCTGCCGCTGGCGCGCGAAGACAAGCTGCGCGTGCTCGCAGTGACGTCATTGAAGCGCTCCCCCGCCGCCCCGGAGTTGCCGACCATCGCGGAGTCGGGCTATGCAGGTTTTGAAGTAACGGTATGGCTGGGGCTGCTCGCGCCGGCGAAAACGCCGCCAGTGATCGTACGCAAACTCCATCTCGAAACCGTCAAGACACTCGCGCTCACGGACATACGCACTAAATTTTTTGATCTTGGATTTGAGGTTATCGGCGGTACGCCCGATGCGTTCGCGGGGGTGATTAAATCCGAAATTCCGAAGTGGGCGAAGGTGATCAAGGACGCGGGCATCCGGGCGGATTAGGCTCGCCGAGCACGCAAGCTAGTGTAGTGTTGCAGGCTATCGAGAACTTAAAGCCGCGCTTTCCCACGCCCGTCATTCCGGCCTCCGCCGGAATGACGGTGTTGGTGTTGAGTCAGAGACCTTTGACGCCACTCTTTCAAATGTTTCGTTAACAGCGCAACACTACACTAGGAAAAAACAAAGCAATCGGCTGAACTATTCAGGTTCTAATAACCATGCGCATCAATGAAACACTTCGCGCCGCGTGCGCTTTTTCTTCTTGTCGTGCTCCGTTTTTGCAAAACTGACTTGGCTCGGCTGCGTCGGTTTCATTTTCGCTCTTCGTGTTGGGCTGTCCTTACCTCACGCTATAGTTCTCACAGCGTTGGCAGAATTTCTGATTAAATCCGCGTTTCCCTAGCGAAGCTTTGTGGAATATCGTGTGCGGAAACGTGAAGATAAAATAGTTTGAATTAGATTTTTTAAAACCAGTATTTTATCAGTAGTGTCCCAACGTTTTCACGAAGGGTGGTTATAAGTTAATGATTGATAGGGTAAAACGAGTAATTTTGTCTGGTCTCGATTTGAACGTCGAAGTGCAGACTTTGGGCTTTTTGCGGACTTCCGCCGAAGGCTCCCATGCATCA
>CANIID010000283.1 GCA_947467315.1 Betaproteobacteria bacterium
GAAATGGCGCGCTACCGGTCGCAAATGGCGGGGCGCATCGCGACGGCGAAAAACAGACTCGATTACGCCATGAAGAAGGCGGAACGCTCAGAGGATCTGCACAAGAAAAGCTTTGTGACGTCACAAGCGCGTGACGAGGCCGAGGCCGAGAGACGCATCGCGGAGTCGGAACTCAAAGACGCGATCGAGAATCAGGAACTTGCCAAGCATGACCATCGGCACAGTGTCAATTTGATGAACCGGCGCACCTTGCGCAGCCCGTTCAATGGCGTCGTGGTGGATCGCATGTTAAATCCCGGCGATTTGGCGGAAGCGGGAACCGGGCGCAAAGGCATACTCAAGCTCGCCGAGGTGGAGCCCCTGAGGGTCGAGGTGGTGCTGCCGATAGAAGCCCACGGAAAACTGAAAATTGGCGCCAGCGCGGACGTGATCCCCGAAGGCGTCGGTGGGCGTCATGCGGCCAAGGTCACGGTGGTGGATACGGTACTGGATTCCGCCAGCGCCACATTCGGTGTGCGGCTCCAAATGCCCAACCCCAAGAATTCCCTGCCGGCCGGCATTCGCTGCAAGGTTGAGTTTCCGGAACTGAAGTCCATCGCTGTCACGCCGCGTTCCCGACCGGTGCGATGACGCACAACGAGTGCGCTTTGCATTCTAGTGAAGTAATTTAAATACGTTAAAAAACAAATTGTTACATGTTATTTGGCGTGGCTTGATTAGCGCCGCAATAGCCACTTGACAAATATAACCAAATAATTGATTATATGGTTATGAACAAAGACTACATGCGCGCCATCCCCAAAGAGTGGCGCAATATTTCCAAGGTGTTCACTGCGCTGGGCGACGAACACCGGCAGCGCATCCTGCTCACCTTTGAGACGGGTGAGCGCTTAAACGTGGGGCAGATCGTCGAGGTGTCCACGCTGTCGCGTTCGGCGGTGTCGCATCACCTGAAAATCTTGCGCGAGGCGGGCGTGCTGGAAAGCGTAAAGGAAGGCAAGGAAGTGTATTTCTGGATTGCAAAAGCGTTTCTGATCGAGGCGATGGAAATCGTGCTGGAGCACATCCGCAAAAACGCCTGATATTTTTTTGGCCAATACAACTAAATAACTGGTTATATGGTTTTTTTGTGGCAGTCCATTTTTTTGAAAACTGAAAGGAGCAGCAAACATGAAACTGCAATCGAAACTGAAAGGGTTGGTGTTGGGCGTAGCGTTGATGTTTGCGATACCGATGGTTCTCGTGGCGTACGCAGCCGACAGCACGCGTGCATCGCAAAATCTATCCGTGGCTTCCGGCTTGGTGGTGCTGGGCAGCATGAGCGTGCTGGCCGCCGGCGGTGAACTGATCGTCACCGCGGTTGAGCAGTCCGCGCGCGGGGTGTCGGTGGCGGTGAGGCATGTGGGAAACGCGAGCGGCGAAGTGGTGACCGTGTTGCTCGACGGCGCGGCGGCGTCGGCGGTTGTGGTGGGTGGCGCGGTTCAAGCATCGGCCACCGGCGTGGGGTATGTGCTGGTGGCGTCGGGCAAGGCGATTGCATTTATCCCGAATGAGATCGGCCAATCGCTGATTCACCAGTCGCGCTATAGCCGTTAATCGACATCCACGGGAGCACACGATGGACACCATTCGACTCATGCTTGCTGCTTTATTTTTGGCGCTGGCGATCAGCGAGCCTGTTTATGCTGGTCGTTCCTGTCACGAGGTCAAACCCGACGCGGCCACTGTGCAAAAGGCGTTACAGCTCGCGCTGCGCACGCGTGAGGCGCTCGACGCCACCGGCGCCGAGGTAGCGCTGGTGGGGCGCGTCGGGCGCGATATGTCGAAGCAGGGCTTGCGCTATTCGCATATGGCGTTTGCGCTGCGCGATCATCCCAAGGGGCGCTGGCATCTGACGCACATGCTCAATCAGTGCGGCACGGCGGAGTCTGCACTCTACGACGAGGGGCTGGGCAACTTTTTTCTCGATGATGTGTTCGTGTTTGAAGCGATTGTCGTGACGCCTGCCCCTGCATTGCATGCACGGCTGCTGGCGGTGGCGGCGACCCCGTTGCCGCTGGCGTTGCACGAGCGCAGCTATAGCTTGATTGCCCATCCCTATTCGACGCGCCATCAAAACTCCAATCAATGGGTGCTTGAACAGCTTGCCGCTGCCATGGCAGCCCCCGGCGAGGTGTTTACCCGCACTCAGGCGCAGCGCTGGTTGCGTGCGCGCGATTACGCGCCCTCCGAGATTCGTATCGCGCCGTTTGAACGCATCGGTGCACGGCTGTTTGCCGCCAACGTATATTTTGATGACCACTCGAATGATGAAATGCAGGCCGGACGCTATCAGGCGGTGACGGTGGAATCCGTCATCCGCTTCGTGGAGCGCGCGGGCGCGGTAGCGCAACGACAGGTTGTTAAGCTGCCATGAACGAGGCATTTTTAGTGTATCGTTTCGCCTCAGCCTGGAGGGAGGGCATATATAAAATGTGGCAACGAATTTTTGCCGCGATAGTCGCGGCAATGGTGATGGGTTTGTTCATCCGGGCAGGTGTCGCGCGCGGGCAGGAGGCGACTCCTTACGTGCCTGTGCCCGCAGTTATTCCGGCGGCGGCGACGGTGTTTGGCTTGTACCAGGGTTCGGATTTTCGTCTGACCAAGGGTGATTGCAAAGATTGCGCCACGCCGAAACAGGCACTTTGGTATTTTCGCGATGATCTGGTCGCGGTGCCCGAAGCAGGCATCAAAGCGGCTGATTTTTCCAGAGGCATCACGGCGCAGGAAGATGTCAAACGCTGGTCTGTCGCCGCAATCGGAGAAGATCATCAGGCGCGCCCGCCGATGCTATGGCTCGGTTCGTCGAGCCTGGTGCGCGATGTCACGCTAAACGCGAGTGGCGATGCCCTGCGGTTTAGCGATGGCAAAAGTCTGCCGTTCCGGGTAACGCCCAAGATCAAAACCAATCTGTCGTTCTATAACGACAGCAGCAAGGCTTTTTTCCAGCAGCGGCCGGTGCGCATGCGCGGCGACATGCAGGGCAATACGTTTGTCGCGCGCACGCTGTGGCCGCAAGATTGGGCAATCGACGGTACGAAAATGAAGCTGCAACCGTTGCAGTCCGGCGAGTCATTGCTGGGTCTGGTGCGCCAGCACGCTAACGGCCGCGACGAGCGTTTCGAGACGCGGCTGCTGTGGGAGAAATCACCCGCATCGCCCAATCAAACGCGTGACTGGTCGGGCCGCGCCGTGATCGGCATCATGTTGAACGGCGCACAAGGCGACGACGACGAGGCGCACGGCGGGCATTTTGCCGTTGCCACCGGGCGTCACGTCGGCGTCCAGGGCGGCATGGCCGACTGGACAGTGAACAACTTCTATAACCTCGGTTCGTTCAGCGAGAAGGGCATCACCGCCGCAATGCTGCCGATGGACAACTACATGGCCGATGTCAACAGCGGCCAGTCGTGGTATCGCCCTTCGTATATGCTGGTGGCGGTGCTTAAAAGCGACCGTGCGGCGTATGCGTATCAAGGCGCGATTTCGCGGGTGTATCACCATTTCTACCGTCACGATTTTGAATACCGGCACGCCAGCGCCAACTGCGCCGGCATCAGCATCGACACGCTGCGCACGCTGGGCTGGAATATTCCCATGCAGGGGCCGACCAGCACCGTAAAGGCGATTGCCGCGTATCCCTATAAATCCATCGCGGACATGAGCTTTGCCAGCGGCAAGCAGGCGTACGATTACATGATTGAAGAACAAAGCCGCTTGTATCCGGCGGCGGCGTATGACGCCGCAGGGCGTGATTTGCTGAAAATTGCCGGCGTCGTTAACAGCGCCGGCGGCAGTGTGAGCGCCGGTAAGCTGGAAAATCTGTTGCGCGAAGACCTCGAGGCCATCGTGTTCGTGCGCATCCCGCAGATTCCGTCGAGCCGCGCGTTCGGCTCGTTTCCGGTGGCCTCGATTGACGAATACATGAAGCGCGTGCCGGAGGATAAATCGCAATGGAAAATCGTGCCGGTGGGGCCGCGCCCGTTTCCGCCGGAATTGATCGAGCCGGATACGCTGAGCGATAAGCCCATGCCGCCGTGGGCGCCGGCGTTGGGCGGGTTTGTGCTGATCGCCGGGCTGTTGTCGATCCGCTCGGTACGTTCAAGGCGTAAGCGCGATGCCCGCACGACAGCGGAAAAAATTGTTTAAATACATATAGTTAACTTATAAGGTCCGGCATGTCGCAACCGAATCAGTTTGACCTGCTGAAGCAGCGCCGCTTCGGGCCGTTTTTCGGCGTGCAGTTTCTCGGCGCGTTCAACGACAACGTATTCAAAAACGCGCTGGTGATCATGCTCACGTTCCAGGCGGCGAGCATGACGACCATGAGTTCGGGGCTGCTGGTGAATCTGTGCGCGGGCTTGTTCATCCTGCCGTTCTTTTTGTTTTCGGCGACGGCGGGGCAACTTGCCGACAAATACGAAAAAGCCTTCGTCACGCGGCTGGTGAAAATCTTCGAGATCGTCATCATGATCGTCGGCGCGCTGGGTTTTTATTGGCTCAATCTCGAGTTACTGCTGATTGCGCTGTTCATGATGGGCATGCATTCCACCATGTTCGGCCCGGTCAAATACGCCTATCTGCCGCAACATCTGAAAAAAGAAGAACTCGTCGGCGGCAACGGGCTGATCGATGCCGGCACGTTTATCGCCATTCTGCTCGGTACCATACTCGGCGGCACGTTGATCGGCATGCAGCCGCACGGCTCGATGTGGGTGTCGGGCACCGCAATTGTGATCGCGGTGCTGGGGTATTGGGTGAGCCGCAGCGTGCCGGTTTCGCCAGCGCCGTCGCCCGATTTGAAAATCAACTGGAATCCGATTACGGAGACGTGGGCGAACCTGAAATTCCTGCGCACCAATCGCACGGTGTTTCTGTCGATTCTCGGTATTTCGTGGTTCTGGTTTTACGGCGCGATGTTTTTGAGCCAGTTTCCGAATTACACCAAAGATGTGCTCGGCGGCGGCGAACATGTGGTGACGCTGCTGCTGGCGGTGTTCAGCGTAGGCATCGGACTGGGTTCGTTGCTGTGCGAAAAATTATCCGGGCACAAGATTGAAATCGGCCTGGTGCCGTTTGGTTCGATCGGTCTGACGATTTTCGCGGTGGATTTGTTTTTTGCTTCGCCGACTTCTCACGGAACTGCGTTGGGCGCGATGGCTTTCATGCAGCAGGCGGGCAGTTGGCGCGTGCTGTTTGATCTGCTGATGATCGGCATCTTCGGCGGCTTTTACATCGTGCCGCTTTACGCGCTGATTCAAAGCCGCAGCGAGCCCAGCCACCAGTCGCGCGTGATTGCCGGCAACAACATTTTGAACGCCTTGTTCATGGTGCTGGCGGCGGGCGTGGCGATACTCGGTTTGAGTTTTGGGCTGACCATTCCGCAATTGTTTCTGCTGACCGCGTTGCTGAATGCGTTGGTGGCGATCTACATCTACACGCTGGTGCCGGAATTTCTCATGCGCTTCCTGGTGTGGCTGCTGATTCACTCGGTGTACCGGCTGGAAAAACAGGGCCTCGACCACATTCCCGAAGAAGGCGCCGCGATGCTGGTGGCGAATCACCCGACCTTTATCGACGCGCTGGTGATCGCCGCCGCGTGCCGCCGCCCGACGCGCTACGTGATGGATCACAAGCGATTCGAAGCGCCAGTGCTGAATTTTATTTTTCGCGCCACGCGCTCGATACCGATTGCGCCCGCAAAAGAAGACCCGGTGATGCTGGAGCGCGCCTACGATGAAATCGCCAAGGGCCTTGAAGCGGGCGATCTGATCTGCATCTTCCCCGAAGGCCGCGTCACCGACACCGGCGAGATGTATCCGTTTCGCGGCGGCATCAAGCGCATCATCGACCGCACGCCGGTGCCGGTGGTGCCGATCGCGCTGCGGGGGCTGTGGGACAGTTTTTTCGGACGGCAGGGCGGATCGTTTTTCACGCGGGTGTTTCGGCTGGGCTTGTTCGGCAAGATCGGCATGAGCGTGGGCGCACCGGTGGCGCCGCAGGACGTAACCCCCGAAGGCTTGCAACAAATCGTGACGGGCTTACGCGGCACCGAAAAATAGCATTTAAAACAATCACATAGGAGGTAACCATGTGGTTTGTTGGCATGATAGTCGGCGCGTTGATCGGCGCCATGGGGAACTTCGAGGGCGCCGTGCTTGGCGGTATCGTCGGCATCGTTGTCGGCGCCATGCTGTCGAGTAAATCCAAAAAAGGCGCGGCAGATCCGCGTGTCGCGGCGCTGGAAGACGCGGTTAGAAAACTCAACGAGCGGGTGCAGGCATTGGAGAGCGGTGTCGTGGCCGCGCCCGCTGCCGACGTCGCGGCAGCCGCCAGCGAACCGCCCGTCGAATCCGGCTGGGTGTTGCCACCGCCGGTGCCGGTGGTTCCCACGCCGGTGATGGATGTGTTGGCGCCGGTGACTGTTCCTAGTGTAGTGCGTCAAATAGAAGTGCGCTTATTTAAGGCCGCCCGGGCACGGGTGACTTTGGCAAGAATGTCAGTTGCCTTAGCGGTCCAGATGAAAGGTTTGGGGTTCGCGTTGTGCAAGGCGATATATTCGTTGATGGC